>JAJUIY010000254.1 GCA_029267415.1 Alcaligenaceae bacterium | reverse complement strand
GACATCACCCGGCAAGCCCTTAAGCACGGCCATCATGGCGTTGCGTTGTGACGCCGGGAGTCCTGCGGCCGGCTCGTCCAGCAGTAACACACGCGGCCGGCACACGAGCGCCAGGGCGATGTCCAGCAAGCGTTGCTGCCCATAATCCAGCTGTGCGGCGGGCACATGCTGCACCGGTAGCAACCCTAGTTTGTCCAACCAATAGGTTGCTTCATCGTGCACCGGCGCACGACTCAGCGATCGCCACCACCGGGCACCCCACCCTTCACGCTCGCACAGTGCCAGCGTCAGGGATTCGCGGGGGCTCAGGCCGGCAAATAACCGGTTCACCTGAAACGTGCGGACCAGACCGTGCTTGACCCGTTGTGCCACACCCATGCGAGTAATATCGTTGCCGTCCAATAACACCGATCCCCGATCAGGCGTCAGCGTGCCTGCCAATACATTGATCAAGGTTGTTTTACCGGCCCCGTTAGGGCCAATCACGGCATGACGAGCACCCGACGTCAACCGCATCGACACGCCATCCAGTACGGCAAGGTGGCCAAATGACAGCCCAAGGTTACGCGTCTGCAACACAATGCTCATGGTTTGTGCTCCATGCCGCGCGCCTTGACTGCTGCCCGCATACGCCGCAACACTCCCAGCACGCCGCCCCCGCCAAACAGGGCCACCACGATCAGCAACGTGCCCACGGCCAGCATCCAATATTGCGGACTAAGCCCCGAGAACCAGTCGTGCGCCACCCAATAAAGCAGTGCCCCCACCAGGCCACCATAAAGATGCCCGGCCCCGCCCAGCACCAGCACAATGAGGACTTCAGCCGACCGTTCGACAGTGAGTGTTTGCACGCCAACAAATTGCGTGGTCTGCGTCAATAGTGCCCCGGCCACACCGGCCACACCCGCCGACATGGCGTAGGCGGTACGCAAGCGGGCCGCTACGGGTGCGCCCAAGGCATCCATGCGCTTTGGATTCTGCCGGCTGCCTCGCAAGGCCAGCCCGAACGGCGACTGAACCACCCTTCGAAGCAATAAGAACAAACACAACACCACAATGAAGCTGTAGGCAAAAGCTGTGCGTCCCGCCAAATCAAACCCGAACAGGCCCAGTACCGGCCACATCTGGATACCCCACAGACCGTCGGAACCACCTGTCATTGCACTGAACTGCAAAGCGGCCTCGACCAGCAGCAGGCATACCGCGATGGTGAGCATCAGACGGGTTAAATCGGAACCCCGCACCACAAGAAATGCCATCAGGTAGCCAAACACCAGGCACACGCTTGCCGCCGCCAGCAGGCCCGTGAGGGGTTCGCCCCAGCCATGTACCGCTAGCAGACCCGCCACATAGGCGCCGGTACCAAAAAACGCCGCGTGGCCCACCGTGAGAATACCGGCATGGCCCAGCGCCAGGTCGAGCGACATCGCAAACAGGCCCATAATGAGGATTTGGGTTAGTAGCGGCAGCTTGAGCGGAAAAAGCCACCAGCATGCGGCCAGGGCAAGCCAGAACACCACCTCGACTAACGTGTGGCCTTTCATGTTGGCCCCGCCCCCGTAGTGCGGCCGACACCCGCCAACCCATGGGGCCGCCACAGAAGCACCAACACCATGAAGACATAGACCAGGAAGCTGCCCAGCTGCGGAAAATAATACTTGCCGGCAGTATCCACCAGCCCGACCAGCAACGCCGCCACAAACGGCCCCGCCAATGTACCCGCGCCCCCTACGCTGACCACCAGCAGAAAGTACACCATGTACTTCAGCGCAAAGGCGGGCTCCATACCCAGCATTTCCAGCCCCAGGGCACCACCAAGGCCGGCCAGACCACAACCCAGTGAAAAAGTGGCCAAAAACAATTGCGGCACGTGAACACCCATCGCCGCGGCGATGGAGGCGTTTTCGACAGAGGCACGCACCATGGCCCCAAAGCGCGTACGTACCAGCAGTTGCCACAAAGCCAGGCCAACCACCAACCCCGACACGATCAGAAATAGCCGATATCGGCCAAGTGCTATGCCTCCCAACCGCCACTGCCCCTGCAAGGCATCGGGCAAATGCAAGGTTTGCACCGTCGGACCAAATAGAAACGTTGCGCCGGCAACCGCCACAAAAACAACACCAATGGACAACAGCACCTGATCCAGCGGGGACCCGTTATACAAGCGCCGGAAAAGCACGGCTTCAAGCACGCCCCCCGCCAGCGACGCCACCATGAATGCAGCGCCCATGGCAACGAAAAAGCTACCGCCCAGCGCATTAACCACCCATAGCGCCGTATAGCCGCCCAGCATGGCGAAGACGCCATGCGCCAAGTTGACGAAATTCATCAAGCCCAGCGTGACGGACAAGCCGACACTTATCAGGTACAGCAACATGCCGTACGCAATGCCATCAAAAATAACTGTCACCAAGGCGGCCATGGCCGGCAACCTCAGGGCACCACCGGATACGCCGGGTCGCGCACGGCCTCGACGCGGTCAAATTCAACATTCACCCACGCGCCATCACGTTGCTCGGTGCGCCGTATATAAACAGTCTGCACGATATCCCGTGTTTGCGGATCGATCTGAATGGGGCCGCGGGGGCTTTCGAACTTGAGCCCTGCCAAAGCCTGCATGAGGGTGTCCGGTGCTGTGTCGCCACCGGTTTGGG
>JAJUIY010000067.1 GCA_029267415.1 Alcaligenaceae bacterium | reverse complement strand
GGTCAAAGATGCCCCGGTTTTCTTTGGTGGGCCAGTCCAGGCCGATCGCGGTTTTGTGTTGCATGTGCCGTCCGGCAGTTATTCGTCCAGCGTCCATTTGGGCACCATGACACTCACCACGTCGCGCGATATCCTGCAAGACGTTTCACAGGGCCAAGGGCCCGAGCGCTTGATGGTGTCCCTGGGCTACGCGGGGTGGGGTGCTGGCCAATTGGAAAGTGAGCTCGCCAGCAATGCCTGGCTTAACGTGGCGGCTACCCAAGAGATCTTGTTCGATGTGCCGGCCGAGCAACGTTACGAAGCCGCCTTGGCACAGTTAGGTATCAGCGCCTCTATGCTGACCGGCGAAGCGGGGCATGCCTGACGCCTCGCCCGGCCAGCCGCGCACCGTGCTGGCCTTCGATTACGGCACAAAAAAAATTGGCGTGGCCATTGGCAATACGCTGACACGCCACGCGCGGCCGCTTGATATCCTTTATCCGCCAACCCGCCAGCGCCGATTCGAACTGATCCGGGACTTGCTTGACGAATGGGGGCCCGATCTTGTCATCGTGGGCCTGCCCCTGGATGTGGATGGCACCGACCAATACGTCACTTTGCAGGCCCGGCGCTTTGCCAACCAGCTGCGTGGGCGGTTTGGTGTACAGGTGGAAATGGTTGACGAGCGTGGGTCCAGCATGGAAGCCCAGGCCGCCCTGGGTACCAACGATCCCGACGATGCCATGGCTGCAGCGGTTATTTTGCAGCGTTATCTGGATGCGTGTGCACAGGCGTAGCGGTCGTTGTAGCGGGGACGCCCAACGTCTGGCCCGGATGGCAGGAAACCTGAACCAGCTTGCGGTCGTGCAGGCGTACTGCGGTAAGCTTGCGCCCCCATACGCAGCCCGTATCCAGACCAATTAACCGTGGCCGCAGCAGCAGGCCCAGCGCTGACCAATGGCCAAACACGATGGTGGTGTCGCTGGCCTTGCGGTTGGGCACATCAAACCAGGGCATATAGCCGTTGCTGATGGCCGGTTCGCCCTTGTGCTTGAATTCCATGTGGCCCTCGGCCGTGCATAGCCGCATGCGGGTCAATGCGTTGATAATGGCGCGCAAGCGCTTGTGACCCTCAAGGTTGTCGTCCCAAATATGCGGTTTGTTGCCGTACATGCGGCATAAGCGATCTTTCCAGTCATCGCTTTGCAGGGCATGCTCAACCTCGGCCGCCAACGCCAGGGTTTGATCGGTACTCCATTGGGGCAGCACCCCCGCGTGCACCAGTAAATGGCCATGCTCGTAGTGCGCCAGCGGCTGGTGCCGTATCCAGTTGATGTAAACGTCGGCGTTGGGCGCGTCAAGAATATCCTGGATGGTGTCGGATTTGCCCAGGTTACGTATACCGGCGGCCACACCAAGCAGGTGCAGGTCGTGATTGCCCAGAACCGTCACGGCCCGGTCGCCCAAGTCCATTACCGTTTGCAGGGTTTGCAGGGAATGGGGGCCACGGTTGATCAGGTCGCCACAAAACCAGAAGCGTGCATTGGCATCGTCACGGATTTCCGGGTGGGCCAGCAGTGTTTGCAGGGCACGATGGCACCCTTGTACATCGCCAATCGCCCAGATGGCCGTCGTGCTGTGTTCGGACGTGGGTGCCGGTGGTGTTGGTGTTGCGTTATCAGGCATGATCAATGTTTTTCAGGCGGGGCTGCTTAGGCTGCGTTGCCGGAACCGCTGCAAGTTGTGCTGGTTTTCCATTAGTAGCAAGGCGCCCAAAGCCAGGGCCCACGCGGCCAGGTTGGGCACCAACGCGGTAACCCACGGCGCCCATTTGCTAAGCATGCCCACATTCAAGGCCAGCTGGTTAAGCATAAAGAACCCCACGCCAAGCAATATGCCCACAAAAACCTTGCCGCCGACGCCCCCGCGGCGCGTTTGCATGAAGCTGATGGGTGCGGCAATGGTGATCATGACCAGCAGGGTGAATGGATAAGCCAGTTTGCGCCACATCGCCACTACTTGCCGGTCAGTTTGCAGATTATTGTCTTGCAAGTAGTCGATGTAGTCGATCAGTGTGACCAGCGACATGCGTTCGGGCGTGAGCACCCGTGCTATCAGGCGTTCGGCGGTGAGGGTGGTGGCGAATACGTGCGTGTCCAGGTGTTCAAGGTTTGTTAGGGGCTGGGTAGGGGCGGTGGCATTAGCCAACGCCTGCACGGCCTTATCGTCGATACGTAACTGGGTTACGTCGGTAAGAATGAGCTCGCCATCACTGAAGCGGCCTGACTTGGCCTGCGAAAATGACCGCAACTCTTGATCGGCGTTGAGCTCGTACAGCGTAACGCCTTCAACTTGCCCGCCGCTGAGCAGCCGGTTGATGTTGATCACACGTGTACTATGCACCCCGTCGCCTTCTTTGAACCAATAGCCACTATAGAAGCGTGCACCATCGGCCCGCCCGGTGAGCATCAGCTTGGCTTCACTGCTTTTTATCTCGGCCGCGGGTGTCAGGTATTCGGAGATGGCAAAGGCCCCGATGACCAGGGGGATAGTGATGATCCACAGATTGATCAGGAGACGGATGCCACTGACGCCGGAAACGCGCAAAATAACCAATTCATTTCGCTGCGCAAGGCTGGCCAGCGCCAGAATGGCGCCGATGAGCAATCCAATGGGCAGCAGGTCGTACAGGCGTGTGGGAAGTGCCAGGGCTTCCAGATAAAACAAGTTCAGCAAGCTGAACTTGCTGCCGACATCGTCCAGCTCTTCGATCAGGGCGAAAAAGGTGAACAGTCCGATCAGTGCCAAAAGCACGACAGAGCTGGAGCGATAGATCTCGCGGGCGAGATAGCGGCGTGCAGTGCGCATTGATTAGCTAGCGATGGTAACCGGAAAATAGGGCAAGTGCCGGGTTGGGCCTTGATGCGGTCGACGCAATTTTAGGGACAGCACCGGCCGTGGATGACACCATGTACGACACAGCCTGATAGCTTAACAAATTTGGCCATGCCAGCGCGGCGGTATTACTCGGGCGCAGCAACCAGCCGCATGCGCTGCTGAATGGTGTTGGTGCGCGACTGTAAATAGCGTGTATTACGGTTTTTCTCGTAATACGCCGGGTTGGGCAACATCACGGCCAATCGCGCAGCCTGTGCGGGCCCCAGCTTGGCGGCATCCACATTGAAATACTTGCGCGCGGCCCGCTGTGCGCCGAAGGTGTATTCGCCCCATTGCGCCACATTCAGGTAAAGCTCCAATATGCGCTGCTTGGGCATCACCAGCTCAATCATGTAGGCCAGCGCCAGCTCTTGCGCTTTGCGCCAGTAACTGCGTGAGCCCGACAAAAACAGGTTTTTTGCCAATTGCTGTGTAATCGTCGAGCCCCCTCGGCGCCGTGTTGACCCCTTCGTGCTCTGCCGGCGATTGTATTCCCAGGCTTGCCGGATCGCGTCCCATTCAACCCCGTTGTGCTGCAGGAAGTTGGCATCTTCTGACGCGATCACGGCGCGCTTCAGGTGCGTGCTGATTTGGGCGTAGGGCACCCATTCGAAATCCAGTTCGGCGTTAGGGTCAACGGCGTGCAAGCGTGTGCGGGCAGCGTCCATGAATGCCGTGGTGGACGGATTTTTGACGCTAAGCCACAGCACCATGACGAACAGGCCGAACTGGTAAAGCAGTACGGTGAACAGTCCGAATAGGGTGGCGGTAAAAACCAGCTTGAGTTTATTGATCCGGCGCTTGGTCATTGTTACTGCTCAGGCGCGCCCGCAAGGCGCGAAGCACGGGTTCGGGGTCAGGGCGTACACCGTGCCAAATGGCAAAGCTTTCGGCCGCTTGGCCCACCAACATGCCCAAGCCGTCGGCACATGTGTGTGCGCCTTGTTCGCTCGCTTGGCGCATGAAAATAGTGGGTTCGGTTCCGTACGCCATATCGTAGGCCAGGGCACCCGGTGCGTAATCCAAGGTGATATCAAATGCCGTGGCGGCGTCCAGGCTGCTGGAGGTGGCGTTGATCACAATATCCCAGGGCCCGCCTATGTCCCTCAGTGCGCCGGCCGTAATGGGTACACCGTGCTCATCGGACAAATCCGAAAAGCTCTGTGCCAATTCTGCAGCGCGCGTGGCCGTACGGTTGGCGATATGCAGCGCACGGCACTTCGCTTCTGCCAGAGACGGAATAGCCCCCCGGGCCGCGCCGCCGGCTCCCAGAAGCAGCACCCGTTTTCCGGCGGGAGCATAGCCAAGGCGGTGGAGGTCGGCCATCAGGCCGGCGCCGTCGGTGTTGCAACCGTGCAGCACGCCGTTGTGGGTCCATAGCGTATTTACTGCGGCCGCGCGTGCCGCTCGCGAGCTCAAGTTGCCTCGCGCAAGCCCAAAGGCTTCTTGCTTGAAGGGGACGGTCACATTCAATCCACGCCCCCCAGCCGAGAAAAACCGGGTAATGGTTTCTTCAAAGCCGTCCAACGGGGCCAGCAGCCGTTCGTATGAGAGGGCGATGCCGGTCTGCCTGGAAAACGCGTCATGGATAAAAGGGGATTGGCTGTGTGCGATGGGGTTGCCCACCACCGCAAAGCGTGCAACGGTGTTAGCGGTCATGGAATGCGTGTTTGTAATTCATCGTTCTGGAAATGCCAGGTCCGGGTAATCGACAAAATGTCAGCCTGTTGGGCAATTTCTGGCGGCAAGGGTGCAAACGGCGCTGCCAACTGCACGATACGCTGCGCCGCCAGGTTCAGGATGGCATGCTCGGACGGACGGTCAATGTCAATATGCGATAGTGTTCCGTCTTTGCGGATGTGTACAGTCAGTTGCAGGCTGCCGTAAACGCGGCCACGTGCGTCGTCCGGGTAATGCTCGGTGCCCAGTTGCTCAATTTTGGTGCGCCACGCCTCAAGGTATCGCGCCTGGACGTCTTCCTGTGCGGAAGCCCCTACGAACAGGTGTCGCGGCCTGGAATTGTAGCGTTCGATGCGTTCTTTCAACGCCGCGATCTGGGCACTGAGGATCAGACTTTCCTGGTCGCGGCTGTCGGTGCCGGGGTCGGCGGCGTCGGCCAGCGCATCTTGCGTTTCGCGGGCCTGCAAGACACGCTGGCGCGCTTCGAGCTGTTCAAGCAGGCGCTGTTGCTCCTGCTCAAGCTGTTCTTGGCGTCTACGCAATTCGGCCAGCACGATCTCGTCGTCCGTGTGGTTGGCCGTGCGGGGCAGCGGGGTAGTGGATACGCCGGTATCGTCATTTCCACCGGCCAATACGTTAGCCTGCGCCAGCAGTTGAGGGTCGGCCGGCGCCCGCAGGGTTTCGGTATTGACCAATGCTACTTCAAGCGGCCGTTGCGTCACCGCTGGCGGGTGGTGGGCGTGCAACTTGATGGCCAGGGCCGCGCCATGCACGCAAAGCGACACCAACAGCCCAATCAGCAGATGGTCATTCCGGGGCAGGCGCGCACGCAGCAGAAAGTTGGAAAGCATGGCCATGGCGGGTACTCGGAATCATGCGGGCAGGGTCTCACGCAGGCGGCAGTCGAGCTCAAGCGCAAGTTCGTCAAAGCCCAGTATATCGAGTACGACAGTGTGACCGCGTTCAAATTCCGGCAGACCGGCCACTTTCGTCACAAAGGGAGCGTTGTTCAAGCGCACCAGATCGTCGCGAATCACGCTGGCCTCGACCGTGCGTATGCCTTGTTGCTGCAACCAACGCAAGCACCAGTAACGCTCCATATTGCGCTGGTGCTCGTTCCAGATGGCGTATTGCGCATCGAAGGCGCTGATAATGGCGAACAGGTCGGCGTCTTTGGGCTTGAAAGGCGCCACCAGGCGGGCCGACACACCGTGCTCGGCCGCGGCCAAAATTTGTGACTGGTTGACCAAGTCAACGTAGCGCCGCAGCGGTGATGTTGACCACGCATACTGCGGCACCCCAATTGTTTCATGGGGCAGGGCGTGGGTAGACATGCGCACCCGACCGGCTTGCTGCGAACGGAAAATGCCGGGCAAGCCGTGCTTGTCCAGCAGGCCGCCCCACAGGTTATTGGCCAATATCATGAATTCCGCAATCATCAGATCAAGCGGAGCGTTGCGTTGCCGTGGTACCAGACGCACGGGCGTATCGGGGTTGTCGGGCGGGCCGTCCAGCTCGAAGGAATACTCAACCCGGTTATTGTTCTCGGGCTTGCCGCGCAGCAGTTCGCGCTGTTTGGCAAGATGGCGCGACATCCGCCACAGCGGGCGCAACCAGTCGCCATGCGGCAGCGCACTATCGGGGTCTTCAAGTGCCTCGGCGGTGGCGGCATCTTGCAAGTGGCGGTGCTGCAGGTTTTCAACAACGCGTATCTGCTCAAGCCGGGTGTCTGATGCCAAAATATCGCCGCTGTCCAGGTTAAAGTCCACATACAGGGAAAGTGCCGGCCGCAATTCGCCGGCGTTTAGCGAGAAGGCGTCGATCAGCGAATCGGGCAGCATGGGAATGCGGTCGCCGGGCATGTAAACGGTAGACATGCGTTTGCGGGCGATGTCGTCCAGCGCCGTGCCGCGCGTAACCGCCAGGGCCGGCACGGCAATATGGATGCCGGCCCGGATGACGTTGTCGTCAAGTACCGTGACAGACAAGGCATCGTCAAACTCTGTGGTGTTGCTGTCGTCGATGCTATAGGCCGTCACGTCGGCTTCGGGCAGGTCGGTGCGGGCGGCCGGCAGCGAAACCTCCGGAAAACCCGTGCCCTTGGGAAAATGGCTGGCCAAAAACCGGTAGCGGTGCAGGGCGAGCGGGTGCGGCCATACGTTTAGCGACAGCAACAGTTTTTCAGGGGTGGTATTCAGTTGCGTCACCGCCGCGTCAAACGCTTTCCATTCCAGAGTGTTTTTGTCGGGACGGATAATGAACGTTGGCGCCACCTCGGCCAATTCCGGCGGCAGTGTGCCGGCGACCATCTGGTCGGTCCAGGCCTGCTGTTGTGCGGCTTGTTGCTGGCGCTTCTCAATCGCGGCCAACGCCGCTTTCAGGATATCGGGCGGGGCGGGCCGATAACGGCCTTTGCCGCGCCGGTGAAAGTAGGCGGGCGCGCTGTGCAGGGCAAAAATCAGGGCAGCTTTCTCGACAGCACTGGGCGGGTGGCCAAAGTATTCTTCGGCAAACTCGGCAGCGTCTATATCTTCCTGCGGGGCACATTCCCATAGGAAATCGATGTCGAACTGATCGGCCATGGATTGCGCCTGTTCAAGCAGTTCGGCGGGGCCCGGCTTGTCAAATTTAAACAGCACGCTGGACGCCTTGATCTTTCGGCGTCGTCCGGTGTCGGATTCGACGTGCAGGGTGGTCTCGGCCTCGGAAAAGACTTTTTCCGCTTTGAAATTGCCGCTGTCTTCAAATAAAACGTACATAGGGTCGTGGTGTTGGGTGCCCCTGCGGGCACCGTGTCAGGGTTTGGCGGGGTGGGTCGCCAGCGCAAAGTCGAGCACGTCGGGCATCCAGCGCTCGAAGTCTGAAATACCGTGGTCGCCGCCGTCAATTATCCGGCCATGGCTGCCGGCGTACCAGTCGGCCATATCGCGCCAGTCAAGCACTTCATCGCCCTTGCAGGCCAATAGGAAATAACGCTCGGGGTGTGTGGGCTTGCCGGTGGCCAGTTCGGCCAACTCGTCCAGGTATTCCGGTAAAAATTCGAAGGGTTCGTCAGAGTGGTAATACGTTAGCTGGCCGGTTTGGTCGGCCAAGGTACGGGTGGGGTATATGGCCGGGTTAAGCACAACGGCACGGCAGCGCCACTGCTCGGCCAACCAGTTAGCATAATAACCGCCCAGCGATGAACCAATGACCACCAGGTCAGTTTCCGGGGTCAGGCCATTGTCGCGCGCTTGCTCGATCAGGCGGTTGCACAACGCAATGGCCCGGGCGGGGCTGGCCGGCAGTTGGGGGCATACCCAGCGGTCTTCCAGGCCGCGATCTTTCATGGCCTGGCCAAGCATACGTGCTTTAAATGATTGGGGAGAAGAACGGAACCCATGCAGGTAGAGAATCATGGCTGTGCTCCCGGAACGGTTTGCAGGTGATCCAGCAGTTTTTGATGGACACCGCCGAAACTGCCGTTGCTCATGATGATGATGGTGTCGCCAGGGCGCGCTGCCTTGCCAATGGCGGTGACCATGGCGTCAAGGTTGTGCCAGCCAGACGCGCGCTCGCCCAAGGGGGCCAGCACCTTTGTCGGGTCCCAGCCCAGAGCGTGCTTCCCGGAAAGCGCACCGTAGCAGAACACCAGATTAGCGCTCTCGAGGGCCTGCGGCAACCGGGCCGCCATCGTGCCCAGTTTCATGGTGTTGGAGCGCGGCTCCAGCACGGCAAGAATCCGGCCATCGCCAAATTGCCGGCGTGCGCCTTCCAACGTCAGGCGGATGGCGGTAGGGTGGTGCGCAAAGTCATCATAGACGGCAATATTACGCACCGTACCCCGCAATTCCATCCGCCGCTTTACCCCCTGGAAGCTGGACAGGGCCTCGATGGCATCGGACGGCGCGACACCGACCTGCGCGGCCGCGGCAATGGCGGCAAGTGCATTCATGCGGTTGTGTTCGCCGGTCAGGTTCCAGCGAACAGAGCCCAGAAGCTCGGGTTCTGCGCCGGCGACGTGGTTTGCTTGCGTGGGCAAAGCTGCGTCAAGCGGCGTCGCCTCTGTCGGAAAAGTACTGCGAAGAGGTGTATTGCTTGCGTGGCCGGACCCTGTGCAGGCGTGTCGCACCACCTCAAAATAAGTGGGATGGCTGTTGGTGCGGGCTTGCCATGCGCCAGCGGGGCCGAAGGTTTGCACCGGGGTCCAGGCGCCGCGGTCCAGCACGCGGTCCAGCGCCTCGCACGGTGCCAATCTTATGATTTGTCCGCCGCCCGGTATCGTACGTACCAGGTGATGAAATTGCGTTTCGATGGCACTCAGGTCGGGGAAGATGTCGGCGTGGTCAAATTCAAGATTATTCAGTACCGCGGTGCGGGCACGATAGTGCACAAACTTTGAGCGCTTGTCGAAAAACGCCGTGTCGTATTCGTCCGCCTCTATCACAAACAGCTTGCTGTCGGCCTGGTAGCGCGCTGACACCCCCAGGTCAGGTGCCACACCTCCGATCAGAAAGTTGGGTTCCAGGCCTGCCTGCTCAAGAATATGTGCCAACATGGAGCTGGTGGTGGTTTTGCCATGGGTGCCGGCCACCGCCAGCACGTGCTGGTGCTGCAAGATATGTTCGCCCAGCCACTGTGGCCCGGAGGTGTACGGCAAGCCCTGCTCTAATATGGCCTCCATTAGCGGATTGCCGCGCGACACCACATTGCCAATAATATATAGATCCGGCTTCAGGGCGACCTGGTCCGCACCGAAGCCTTCAATCAAATCGATGCCCTGTTCTTCAAGCTGTGTACTCATGGGCGGGTAGACGCCTTCGTCACACCCGGTGACAGTATGCCCGGCCGACCTGGCTATCAGTGCCAGGCCGCCCATGAATGTGCCGCAAATTCCCAGAATATGTATGTGCATGGCTGACCTCCGCCGGCTATTGTAAACAGCGCTGACCGTGGCTGCCCGGCTGTGATGCCGATACGGTCCCGCTGATTGGCTGGCCCAGACGTGTGCGGCATAAACACCCCGCACGGGTTGATATGGCTGGTGCCGCGCCCCGGGGTCGGGTGCTATCATGGAACCGAACGAAATGTCGGGTCAACATAGCTTGTCCGTTGGCGCGACAGGTTTTTCGGGAGCGTTCTATGAATCGCCGTGATTTATTGCGTGCAGGGGTGGCTGTCGGCGCGCTGGCAAGCGGTGGCACGCTTGCGCGGGTGGCTGTTGCGTCGGCGGCCCCGTTTTACGACCTGGAGTTTCCTGATGCGGCTGGGCAACCCCGGCGCGTATCCGAGTTTCTTGGCAAACCCATGGTGCTGAATTTTTGGGCCACCTGGTGTCCGCCTTGCGTCAAAGAAATGCCCGACCTCGACTACCTTCAAAGCAAGTATCCTGGCGTTACGGTAGTGGGTTTGGCCGTTGATACCGCCGACAATGTGCGCAAGTTCAGCGAAAAGGTGCCGGTATCTTACCCCGTGCTGGTGGCGGGGCACGGCGGCATTCAATTAATGAAAGACATGGGTAACCCGCGTGGCGGGCTTCCGTACACTATTTTATTTGATGCGCAGGGCCAGCCTGTGCAGGAATTTATAGGTCAGATAAATCGCGACGAACTTGATCAAGTTTTAGCGTCCGCTGCCACCGTATAAATGGACAAACGCGTCATTTTGGCGTAAAAAGTCGGTCTGTCCTTGAAATAAATCCGTAATGGCGCAACACATTCTCGTATTGCACGGTCCAAATCTGAACCTGCTGGGCACGCGTGAACCTGATGTTTACGGGGCAGATACCCTGTCTGATATCAATCAGCGCCTGCTGGCCATTGCCGGGCACCATGGCGCACGCTGCAGCGTTTACCAAAGCAATCACGAAGGCGAACTGGTTGACCGCATCCAGGCCGCCGCACAAGACCAGACGGATTTCATCATCATTAACGCGGCGGCGTATACGCACACCAGTGTGGCGATACGCGACGCGCTTGCTGCTGTCAGGATTCCTTTTGTCGAGGTGCACATTTCCAACGTGTACAGTCGCGAAGCTTTTCGGCATCATTCGTATTTGGCGGATCTTGCGCGTGGCGTTATTGCAGGCCTGGGCGTTTATGGCTACGAGGCAGCCCTGCAGTATGCCCTGGCTCAACGGACGTAAATCTCAGCAGTAAGGTACGTAATCACTTGTTCAATTCAAATGCGTTGGCTCGGCGTCGTGTCGCAGAGCAATGCCACGGGATGTTGGTATGGATCTAAGAAAACTGAAAACCTTGATCGACCTGGTGTCAGAGTCAGAAATTTCAGAGCTTGAAATTACTGAAGGCGACGACAAGGTCAAAATTGTCAAAGCCTCACCGGCGGCCCAGACCGTTGCGTACATTGCCGACCCGGCTGCAGTGGCCGCCCAGGCTCCTGCACCGGCAGCGGCAGCGCCGGCAGCTCCCGCTGCGGCTCCGGCTACTGCCCCGGCCGAACCTTCCGGTCACGTCATCAAGGCGCCGATGGTAGGTACGTTCTACCGCGCACCCAACCCGGGCGCCAGTCCGTTTGTCGAAGTTGGGCAAAGCGTGAAGGAAGGCGACCCGCTGTGCATTATCGAAGCCATGAAACTGCTTAACGAAATTGAAGCAGACAAATCGGGTGTCATCCGCGAAATTCTGGTTGAAAACGGTGAGCC
>JAJUIY010000001.1 GCA_029267415.1 Alcaligenaceae bacterium | reverse complement strand
TGGCATTCATGGTAAATGGGCGTGTGCCCGGAACCGTTACCTTGCTGCTCCTGACCGGTATTTTGGTTTTTGTGCTCGACGTATTGGCGGCGCTACGCAGCCGAAACTTGTCTGGTCTGCCCAAAACCGCCCTCTGGACAGTGGTGTTGCCGCTCGTGCTGTATTTTGTAGTGCCCTCTGTGGTTCAGGCCGACGCCCCGCTGTGGCTTTACATCCTGTTGTCGCTGGCACTGGTAATTCCAATGGGCCCCATGGTGTATCGGCTGGCTTATCAGCCGGTGGCCGAAGCCAGCGTGCTGGTGCTTCTTATTGTTTCCGTCGCGGTGCATTTTGCCCTTACCGGCATCGGTCTCGTGTTCTTCGGTGCCGAAGGCTGGCGCACACCGCCCTTTGTAGAGGGCTCCATAAACATCGGTGTGGTGACATGGTCAGCCCAAACCTTCTTTGTTCTGGGCACGTGTGTGTCGCTTATCGTCGGTCTTTGGCTGTTCTTTGGCCGCACGTTATATGGGCGCGCTTTGCGTGCCACGGCGGTGAACCGACGTGGTGCGCGGTTGGTAGGCATCAGCACAAATATGTCGGGTCAGCTTACCTTCACGCTTGCCGCAGGTATTGGCGCCTTGTCTGGCATGCTGATCGCGCCCGTCACCACCATCTACTACGACACAGGTTTCCTGATCGGCCTGAAAGGGTTTGTCGCGGCCATCTTCGGGGGGCTTATCAGCTATCCCGTGGCAGCGGCCGGTGCCATCTTTGTCGGGGTGCTAGAGGCGTTCTCGTCATTTTGGGCCAGTGCCTATAAAGAGGTCATCGTATTTACGCTGATTATTCCGGTGTTGTTGTGGCGCTCGCTGGGCGCACGGCAAATCGAGGACGAGGACTGATTCGCCATGAACCGCTTGTTGCTTGTTTTAGTTGTTGCAGTTCTGATCGGCCTGCCTTTGCTGCCGGTTACGCCGGAGTTCTGGATTACCCATCTTAATTACATCGGTCTGGCCAGTTTGGTGGTATTGGGCCTGGTATTGCTTACCGGTATTGGCGGGCTTACCTCGTTTGGTCAGGCCGCCTTTGTGGGCGTGGGCGCGTACACCACCGCCTGGCTCACGCAAGCCATGGGCTGGTCGCCTTGGGGCGCGCTGCCGGTGGGCCTGTTCATCACCTTCCTGATTGCGTTGCTGATTGGTGCCGTTACCCTGCGCTTGTCCGGGCACTTTTTGCCGCTGGGTACCATTGCGTGGAGCCTGTCGCTGTACTACCTTTTTGGCAACCTCGAGTTCTTGGGGCAGCACGACGGTATTTCTGGCATTGTTCCCCTTAGCTTCTTTGGGATATCGCTGGCAGGTGGTCGGCAAATTTACTATTTGATCTGGGCGTGCGTGCTGCTTTCCCTGCTGCTCACCCGAAACCTGCTGTATTCTCGACCGGGGCGCGCCATCCGGGCCTTACGTAGCGGCGGCGGTATGGCCGAATCCTTCGGCATCAACATGGCTTGGTACAAAACCGTTATTTTTATCTATGCCGCGTTGTTGGCGTGTTTGTCAGGCTGGTTGTATGCGCATATGCAGCGGGCCGTCAGTCCCAGTCCGTTCGGTCTCAACTACAGTATTGAATACCTGTTCATGGCCGTGGTGGGGGGCTCGGGCAGTGTATGGGGCGCGGTTGTCGGCTCCAGTCTTATCCTGACCCTGAAAGATCAAATTCAAAACGTCCTGCCCAAACTCATCGATACGCAGCAAAACTTCGAGCTCATCGTATTTGGCATTTTGATGGTACTGGTGCTGCAATACGCGCGCAATGGCGTGTGGCCCTTGCTTCAGCACGCGTGGGTATCCGCCGGCGGGCGTGCCGGCCCGCGTCGTGGCGACCCCCCGCCGCCGCTAGCCGATGCATTGCCCCAGCGTCAACGCCCGGAGCTTAATTCGCAGGTGCTGCACGTACAGGACATTCGTAAAGAATTCGGCGGTCTCGTTGCCGTCAATGATGTCAGCTTTGCCCTCAAGGCCGGTGAAATCATGGGGTTGATCGGCCCCAACGGTGCCGGTAAAAGTACCACCTTTAACCTGATCACCGGGGTATTGCCGGCCACATCAGGCCAGGTCACCTTCCTGGGCAAGCGACTTGACGGCATGCTGGCACGTGACATCGCCAAACTGGGTGTTGGACGTACCTTCCAGCACGTGCAATTACTACCCGACATGACAGTTCTGGAAAACGTGGCCCTGGGCGCCCACTTGCGCCGCAACGCCGGTGTCCTGTCTGCGGCATTGCAAGTTGATCGTCGTGAAGAAGCCCAGCTGCTGCACGAGGCGGCCGTTCAGCTTGAACGCGTAGGCTTGGGCGAGTATTTGTACGAACACGCCGGCAACCTGGCATTGGGTCAGCAACGCATCCTGGAAATCGCACGTGCGCTGGCGCTTGACCCGGTATTGTTGCTGCTTGACGAACCTGCTGCAGGTCTTCGCTATCGCGAAAAACAAGAGCTGGCCAAAGTATTGTCACAACTGCGTGATGAAGGCATGAGCATACTGCTGGTCGAACATGACATGGACTTTGTGATGAACCTGACCGACCACCTCGTGGTGATGGACTTTGGCACAAAAATCGCCGAAGGCACTCCGCAAGAAATCCAACAGAACCCGGCCGTGCTCGAAGCGTACCTTGGGGGTGTCGATGACGACGCTCCGGCCGATGATGCCTCGGCGTCACACGCTCCCGCCGCGCCCGGATCCACCGTTTCTGCCGGAGGTGCAGCATGAGTGCTCACAACACGGGCGGCGAGCAGGTATTGCGCGTAAGCAACCTGTCTTCACGTTACGGCAAAGTCAGTGCCGTGATGGATGCAAACCTGGAGGTCACGCGCGGCAGCATTGTGACGGTTATCGGCGCCAACGGAGCCGGAAAATCCACCTTGCTTAACTCCATCATGGGTTCATTGCCGCGCAACGCAAGCTGCACCGGCTCGGTGCAATATCAGGGCGCCGAAATCGGCCATCGGGCCGTCGAGCAACGCGTCGAACAAGGCATTTCCCTGGTGCCCGAAAGCCGTGAACTCTTCGCAAGCATGTCGGTGGAAGACAACCTGTTGCTGGGCGGCTTCCGCCTGTATCGTGCCGGCAAGCCCGGCTGGCGTAACACAATCGAAGAAGTCTACGATCTCTTCCCACGCCTTCGCGAGCGTAAATGGCAAGCCGCAGGTACCCTATCCGGCGGTGAGCGGCAAATGCTGGCCGTAGGGCGTGCGCTGATGGCACAGCCGCGCTTGCTGATGCTTGACGAACCCAGCCTGGGTTTGGCACCGCTAATCGTACGCGAAATCTTCCAGATTATTTCGCGCCTGCGTAGCACGGGCGTGGGCATTTTGCTGGTCGAGCAAAATGCGCGGGCGGCATTGCAGGTGGCCGACTATGGGTATGTGCTGGAGACGGGCGAAATCGTTCTGGAAGGGCCCGCCAGTGATCTCGCCAATGATCCCCGCGTGATCGAAAGCTACCTTGGGCTGGGGACTGGCAAAGAACGCATGATGGCTTAGCAAAACCGCCCCCGCCCGTCGGCACGGCCTTGGCATGTAAAGAAATCAACCCTGTGGCATGTCATGGCCCGTGCCTAAAGGAGGGGCCGTGCCATGCCGCGTTGCCTTGGCTTGGCGCTTACGCGAAGTCGCCCGCGGCAATCACGTCATGCCCCGGCTTGAAGCATGCCATGAGCATTAATGCGTTTCAGCCAAGCTGCCCACTAACGACGTCCGCAGCCGGGATTTCCTGCGCTCCAGCGCATCCGCATTAAATGTATCGGTGATGCTGCCGTTTTCGATCAGGTAGAACCGATCGGCCAGCGCGGCACAGAAATCGACATCCCGCGCCCCGATAATAATGGTGTAGCCTCGCTGTTTTAGATTAAGAATCAGATTTGAAAAGGCCTGCGCCATGACCGGCGCCAGACCGTTGGACAGATCGTCCATCAACAAAACGGTATTGCCGGTGCGCAATAGACGTGCAATCGCCAGGAGCCTTTTTTCGGCGCCGGATAAGCGTGTGCCCAGTGTGTGGCGCAGTTCCTTCAGGTCCGGGCACACTTCGTAGATTTCGCTTAATGACAGGCCGCCGCCCAAGGTGTCATTTTCCATGCACGGCAGCAGCAGATTTTCCTCGCAAGTAAGGTGTGGGGAGATGCCGCCGGCGGAAGGCAGCATGCCCACTCCAAGATGAGTGATTTCATCACTATCGTCGTTGATGGTTTCCTTTCCGATAATGCGGACCGAGCCGTGGCGCGCGGTCGCGTTGCCGGCAATGGCTTGCAGAATGATCTGCCGCCCCGATCCGTCGCGCCCGAACAGGACAATGACTTCACCAGGCATGGCGTATAGACTAACCCCCTTGAGGGCTGGAACCTGCGCACAGTTGGCGTGCAGGTTCGTGACTTGTAAAGCTGCAGTAGGCATCTTGGGCCTCCTTTTCGGCAGTGCCGTGTTTGTTTTATTGCTTATCGGAGTGAAGCCTGCAGTGGCCGGTCGGGATGGAAAGTTGGAGAAGGAAGTGGAGACCGGTATGTGAAAGTATGACGAATGGCAAGGGGCGGCGCTATCAGGTTTTACCCCGTTACGCCATTACCCGAATGGCCTGATGAAGCAGCAGTCGCCCAAGGGGCTGGTTTGAACTCCGACTGTTGTCGCGCGACGCTTAATATTGAGTAAAACGAGCAGCCCGCCAGGGGGTAGCGCTTACGCGGGCGTTTTATCTTTGTATTCGCACAGGTCGGCAATGCCGCATTGCGGGCATTTTGGCTTGCGTGCGACACACACGTAGCGCCCGTGCAAAATCAGCCAGTGGTGGGCGTCTTTCAAGAACGGCTTGGGAATCAGGCGTTCCAGCCTGCGTTCGACTTCCAGAACTGTTTTTCCGGTGGCGATGCGCGTTCGGTTTGAGACCCGGAAGATGTGGGTGTCGACGGCGATAACCGGGTGGCCAAAGGCGGTGTTCAGCACCACATTGGCGGTTTTGCGGCCAACGCCGGGCAGCGCTTCCAGGGCTTCGCGCGAATCGGGCACTTCGCCGCCATACTGGTCCAGCAAAATTTGACACGTTTTAATGACGTTGGCTGCTTTAGTCCGGTACAACCCAATCGTTTTGATATTTTCGGTGAGCGCCTCTAGCCCCAGGTCAAGAATGCCTTGCGGGGTGCCGTGGGTGGGGAAAAATCGCCGAGTGGCCAGGTTTACGGAGACGTCGGTGGCTTGCGCCGACAAGATGACAGCAATCAGGAGCTGGAAGGTGGTTTCGTACTCCAGCTCGGTGGTCGGGTGGGGGTTGGCTGCCTGGAAGCGGCTGAAAATTTCGGTGCGTTTTGCCAGATTCATGGTTTTCGTCGTCGGGCCCGGGCACGCGCCAGGGCTTGTGCAATCATTTGTTGTCGTGTGTCGGCGTCACTGTTGGCCAGTTCGGTCACGGCTTCTTTGTTCGACAGCGTACGGGCGGCCGGGCCGGTTTCTTCGTTATGCAAGGCGGTGAGCCGTTCCTGGCGCTGGCGATGGCGCTGGCGGGCCAATTCCGCGTCGTGATCGGTCCAGGGCCGCCCGGCATCTTGCATAACGATGCAGTCAACGGGGCAGGGTGCCACGCACAGTTCGCACCCCGTACACAGGTCGGGAATAACGGTATGCATAAGCTTGTTTGCGCCCACAATGGCATCCACCGGGCAGGCCTGGATGCAAAGCGTGCAGCCGATGCAGTGAACCTCTTCGATAACGGCGACCTGCAAAGGAAGGTGCTCGCCACGCGAGGTGTCGAGCGGGATGGCCGGGGTGTCAAGCAAGGTGGCCAATTTCTGGATGCCGTCGTCCCCGCCGGGCGGGCAGCGGTTAATCGCTGCTTCGCCGTTGGCGATAGCTTGCGCGTAGGGCAGGCAACCATCAAAGCCGCACTTTGTGCACTGCGTTTGGGGCAGCACACGGTCGATGGCATCGATCAGCAAATTAGAAGAAGAGGGCATACAAAAAGCCGGGGGCCTGGCGGCCCCCGTTATGTCAGTGCGTCGGCAGTGCCGGCCGGGTCAGGGCAGGTTGCGTATAAACGCTTCTATTTTAGGACATATGCGTTGGCGCCAGCGTCGACCGGAAAAAATGCCATAATGCCCGCAACCGTGCGCCGTGTAATGCTGGCGCCTGGATTCTGGAATGGCACTGCAAAGCGTTTGAGCCGCTTTGGTCTGACCCTGGCCGGAAATGTCGTCCAACTCGCCCTCGATCGTAAACAGGGCGACGTCGGTAATGGCCGAGGGGTTGACCGTTTCGCCGTCTATTTCCCACTCGCCAGTGGCAAGTTGGTATTCCTGGAAAACAATTTTGATGGTGTCAAGGTAGAACTCGGCGGGCATGTCGAGCACCGCATTGTATTCGTCGTAGAAGCGGCGGTGCGCTTCGGCGTCGTCGCCATCGCCTTCCAGCAAGCTCAGGTAAAACTCGTAGTGCGACTTCACGTGGCGATCGGGATTCATGGCGACAAACCCGGCGTGCTGCAGAAAACCGGGGTACACCAGCCGACCGGCACCCGGATAGCGGGCGGGCACTTTGTCGATGACCGTGTTCTCAAACCACGAATACGGCTTGGTGGTGGCAAGGCGGTTAACTTGCGTGGGGGATACGCGTGCATCCACAGGACCGCCCATCAGGATCATGCTGCGTGGACGACAGGGATCTTGGTTGGCCGCCATCAGCGATACCGCCGCCACCACCGGTACCGTCGGCTGGCAAACCGCCATCACGTGTACATCAGGGCCAAGTTGGCGAACGAAGTCCTGCACATAGCGCACGTAGTCGTTCAGATGAAATGCGCCGTGCTCAAGCGGCACCATGCGGGCATCGACCCAATCGGTCACATAGACTTCATGGCGGGGAAGCAGGGCGCGAACCGTGTCGCGTAGCAGCGTGGCGTGATGTCCGGAAAGCGGGGCCACCAGCAAAATGCGGGGGTCGGGGCCGCGTGATTCGGCGTCCTCGCGTGCGAAATGCACCAGCTTGCAAAACGGCTTGTTGGCCACCACGTGCTCGGACACTGCAACCTGTTTGCCGTTGATCTCTGTTGACGCCAAGCCCCAGGCAGGTTTCTCGTATTCTTTACCCAGCCGGTGTACCAGCTCGTAGGTGGCCGAGATCTGCCGCGACAGCGGCGTATAGCTGAGCGGGCTTAACGGATGGGAGAATAAGCGCGAGCTGGTGTCAGTAAAGGCCGCCAGCGGGCTGAGCAAGGCGCGTTGCAGTTCGTGGAGGTCATACAGCATAGTCAGACTGCCTTAAGGTTGATATTGTGTGCCGGGTTACAGGGCAAGCGTGATGCCGGATTACGATGTTTAACCCATTTTCACGATTGGGCACACAGAAAACAGCTTAAGACAGCTTACTGCAAGTTCGGTAATAAGTTAATGTGAATTATTAGAAGCCACCCCCAGCCAGGCGGGCGCCGTTGCGTTTTGTTGACGCCCCTGCCTTGCAACTATGCGTTGGTTACGCGCCGGGAGCCGTACGTTACCGATGCGGTCAGCGCTCCAGGTACTGCAACTTTCCTTCAACACCATTCCAGTCGTCTGCATCGGGCAGCGACTCTTTAGTGCGGTTGATCGGGGTAAATACCTGCGTGAGTTCGGCGTTCAGCTCAATAAACTGAACCTGGTCTTCGGGGACGTCTTCTTCCGCATAAATGGCGTTGGCCGGGCACTCGGGAACGCAGACTGCGCAGTCGATGCATTCATCGGGGTCAATCACCAAAAAATTGGGTCCTTCCAGAAAACAATCTACCGGACATACATCAACGCAGTCGGTAAATTTACATTTAATACAGTTTTCAGTGACGACGTGAGTCATTCGATAAGCTCCGGCATGAATACCGCAACAGCAAGGAAAAGAGGTGTCATACTATTAAGAAGAACTGAATGCTTCGAAACCACGAGCCAGGCAAAGTCGCCGGCTCGGTTTGGGCATGGGCTGTTGCATTGCAATATCCAATTTTAACCAATTAACCAATCGTAAGTACGGATTGACCGGAAAGCCAAGCGGGTTATTGCGTTTCCGGCCGTTTCTGCTTCTCCGCCCATCGGCCGCGGAGCCACTTTCTATTAGCGTAATGATCATTACCTCTTTGCTTGACACCGACCTTTACAAGTTCACCATGATGCAGGTGGTCTTGCACCATTTTCCGGCGGCAAACGTCGAATACCGCTATAAATGCCGCACGCCTGGCATCAACCTGAGCCCGTATATCGACGAAATCCGCGAAGAAGTGCACCACCTGTGCCAGCTGCGCTTTACCGAAAGCGAACTTGACTATCTGCGCAGCCTGCGCTTCATCAAGAGCGACTTTGCTGACTTTCTGGGCCTGTTTCAGATGCCCGAAAAATGCATTTCGATCACCGAGGGTGAAAAGCCGGGTGAGATTTCCGTTACGGTGAAGGGCCCGTGGCTGCACACCATTTTGTTCGAAATTCCGGTGTTGGCCATTATTAACGAGGTCTACTTCCGTAACACCTTCAAGAATCCCGACTGGGAAGAAGGCCGTCGCCGCTTGCAAGAGAAAATGTGTCTGGTGGTTGACGACCCCGCCCTGGACGACTTCCGTGTGGCCGAGTACGGGACCCGCCGTCGCTTCTCCAAGAAGTGGCATGAAGAAGTAGTCATCACCATGAAAGAGCAGATGGGCAAACACTTCGCGGGCACCAGTAACGTCTGGCTGGCCATGAAGCACGACGTGACGCCACTGGGTACCATGGGGCACGAATACTTGCAGGCATGCCAGGCCCTGGGCCCGCGGCTGCGCGACTCACAAGTATTTGCGCTCGAAGTGTGGGCACGCGAATACCGGGGTGACCTCGGCATCGCGTTGTCCGACGTCTACGGCCTCGATGCCTTCTTGCGCGATTTCGACATGTACTTCTGCAAGTTGTTTGACGGCGCACGCCACGACTCCGGCGACCCCTTCGAGTGGGGTGAGCGTATGTTGGCGCACTACCAGGCCAACCGTGTCGACCCGCGCGCGAAAACGCTGGTGTTCTCCGATGCATTGACGATACCCAAGGCCATTGAGCTGGCGAAACATTTTGCCGGGCGTTGCAAGGTGTCCTTTGGTATTGGCACCAACCTGACCAACGACCTGGGCCACGAACCACTGCAAATTGTTATGAAAATGGTGCGTTGTAATGGACAGCCCGTGGCTAAGGTGTCTGATGCGCCGGAAAAGACCATGTGCGATGACCCGGCGTATTTGGCGTATCTGCGGCAAGTGTTTGATCTGCCTCCACCATAATGGTCGTTGGCACGGCTTGCAGCGGGCTAAGGGCGTATCAAACGTTGCTGGCACGGGTACATGCCAATAGGTGGGGGCCGTGCCATGCCGCGTTGCCTTGGCTTAGCGCTTACGCGAAGTCGCCCGCGGCAATCACGTCATGTCCCGGCTTGCAGCAGGCAAAGGCCGCAAAAACCGAGAGAAGCTACAGATATACCGGAACGGGTGGGGGCGGGTTAGCGACAGCCGATTTTTTCGCGCCAGCGATCAGGCCGAGCAACCCGCCCCCGCGCGGTTGGCACGACCTCGGCCTGCGATGAACCGGTCCCCGCCCAGTTGGCACGGCGCCCGCATGCTACCCACCCAAAAACCGTTGCATGCCACGCACCCAAAAACCGTTGCCTGCCCCCGCCGCACATCACAACAACAATAGCGCCGCCACTGTCCCGCCCTTTTCATGGCAATCCGCCCTGTGTTGCTCCGTTATCTGCTTTGGCGCCCAAATCTCTTCTGCGGTCTGTGCCTGCATGTTCACAATCAGCGTAGGTGCCGCTTCGCTTAAACGCCACCCGGTGCAGATCCGGGCCGCCTGCTTGGCCGCCATCGAACCGTCCGAACCCGCGCTGATCAACAGCACATACGGCCGACCGTTCAATTGCTCGAGCACGGCGTAATAATTGCGGTCGAAGAATTCCTTCATCTCACCGCTAAGGGATGCCAGGTTTTCGGGCGCACAGAACACGTAGCCGTCGGCACCAAGCAGGTCATCGGCATCGGCGTCTCTGGCCCGCTTCACAATGATGTCGATTTGGTCGTGCGCCTGGAGTTCGGTTGCGACGTCTTCGGCCCCTTGTCGGGCGGCGTCGGCCATTTGCCGTGCGGCACCGGTACGCGAATGCCATACGATCAGCAGGGTCTTTTTCCGGGACATGGTCACACAGGGTTATTACAATGACAACTCATCGTAGACGATAGCAGAGCTTAAACCCAGTATGCCTCCCGTTACTCACACCAAAGAACCGATGTTCAGCCCGCAATGGCTGCAGCGGGCAAGTGCTGGCCTGGACGACGACGGTCGTCAAATGCTGGCACGCGCTGTGGAATGGGTGGCGCCGGTGCTGGCGGGCAAGAAGGCAAGTACGGGCGAGCCACTGGATTCACACTGTGCCAATGTTGTTCTGATTTTGGCGCGTCTGGGTTCGGACGCCGCAATGCGCACGGCGGCGCTGTTGACCACACTGCCGCCCGATCAGGACGCCGCGCCCGTTACTCTGGATGGAAATCCGGGCACGGACGCGCGAACGGGTGTCGCCGAGACGGGTCCGGACTCGCAGGCTGCGCAACATGCTGGTGCAGCGGTCGCATCCACCAATCGAGACCGTGGTGCGTCATCTGCCGCCTCAGCCAGGCGTGAGCGCGATGCGTCAGCACCCGCTCCCTTCAAACGTGACCTCGAATCCATGACACGCGAGTTTGGTGCCGAAGTGGTGTCGCTGGTGCAGGGCACGCGCGCGCTGTTAAGGCTGGGAACCATTACCGGTCAGGCCAGTGACGTCACAGTGCATGGCAGTGACCAGAAGGAAATGCAGCGCAAAATGTTGCTGGCGATGGCGGCTGATTTACGTATTGTGGTGATGCGCTCGGCGTCGCGCTTGCAAACCTTGTCGTGGTATGCGGCGTCCAAAGTCCCGTGCCCGCCCGCACTGGCTAAAGAAACACTTGAGCTGTACACGCCACTGGCCAACCGGCTGGGGATCTGGCAATTGAAGTGGGAAATGGAAGACCTGGCCTTCCGTTTTCTTGAGCCCGAAACGTATAAGTCGATTGCCCGCCAGCTCGAAGAAAAGCGTGTTGAGCGCGAAGCATTTATTGCCAAGGTGGTGGGCATATTGCAAGACGCGTTGGCGGATGCCAATATTCCGGCCAAAGTTACTGGCCGGCCCAAGCATATCTACAGCATCTGGAACAAGATGCGGATCAAGGGGTTGGATTTTGGCGAGCTTTCCGATCTGCGCGCGCTGCGTGTGATTGTTGACGACGAGCGCGCCTGTTATGCCGCACTGGCTCTGGCGCATGCCTTGTGGACGCCGATTCCAGACGAATTCGATGATTACATCTCGCGGCCCAAGCCAAATGGTTATCGGTCGTTGCACACAGTGGTGATGGACGATCAGGGCCGACGATTTGAAATCCAGATTCGTACGCATGAAATGCACGAGTTTGCCGAGTACGGGATGGCGGCGCACTGGCGCTACAAAGAGGCCGGAGCGCGTGGTGGTCAAGAGGCAGCTATCAGTCGCTACGATCGGCAAATTGCCTGGATGCGTCAGCTGTTGGCCTTTGACGGCGTGGATGCCGCCGAGGCGGAAGAGAAAGTTGCTAAAGCCGGGGCCCGTCAGCACGGTCCGGGTGCGGAAGAAGCGCCGGGCGCTCAGGACAGTAAACCCGAGCGTATCTATGTGCTGACGCCGCAGGCGCGTGTCATCGAGCTGCCGGACGGCGCCACACCCATCGATTTTGCTTACTCGTTGCACACCGACCTTGGACATCGTTGTCGTGGTGCGCGGGTTGACGGGCAAATGGTGCCCTTGCTTACCAAGCTGAAAACGGGGCAAACGGTAGAAATTATTGCTGCGAAGTCGGGTGGGCCTTCGCGCGACTGGTTAAACCCGCAACTGGGGTTTCTGGCCAGTTCGCGATCGCGGGCAAAAGTGCGGGCCTGGTTTAACGCCATCGAGTTGCAGGAACGTATCAGCCAAGGCCAGGCCATGGTCGAGAAAGAACTGCAGCGGTTGGGTAAAACTGCCATCAACCTTGAGCAACTCGCGCACCAACTGGGGTTTGCGCGAAGCGATGATCTATACGTCGCGGTTGCCAAAGATGAATTTAGCCTGCGCCAGATCGACCAGGCGCTTCGTCAGGATGCCGAGTCTTCGGACGAGCCCGAGTTGCCGCGGCCGTTTTCCAGTGGCACTGACAGCGTGGACCGCACTGGCAAAAGCGGGGTGCTGGTAGTGGGCGTCGACGCCTTGCTTACGCAGCTGGCTCGTTGCTGCCGTCCCGCGCCGCCGGATGAAATTTCCGGTTTCATTACCCGCGGCCGCGGTGTGTCGATCCACCGCAGTGATTGCGCGTCGTACAAAGCGCTTGCTTTGCGCCAGCCGGAGCGCCTGATCGACGTGACGTGGGGGGATACCGGCCAGTCAGTGTATCCGGTCGACATCAGTATTCGTGCGCCGTCTCGCAGCGACCTCTTGCGAGATTTGTCAGAAGTGTTTGCACGCCTGCGTCTGAATGTGGTGGGCATCAATACGCAAAGCCGTCGTTCGTTGGCACACATGATCTTTACGGTCGAAGTGCGTAATGGCGAGCAGATCCGGCAAGCCTTGGGGGCACTTAATGAGATCCCGGGCGTCAGCGCTGCCCGGCAGTAGGGCATTGCACTCAAGCGGCGCGCGGGCTGTTAAAATAGACTGTTTACTTGCGTCATCTTGACGACATGCGATGCTGCATTTTGTTGTCGCACTACCAGGATTAAAGCCTTGAAACCCTATAATTTGCCCGACGACTCCGGACATTTCGGCCAGTATGGCGGGTCCTTCGTCGCCGAAACTCTGGTTCATGCTCTGGACGAGCTGAAGCAAGCCTATTCCAAGTACCGTTCTGCCCCCGACTTCCAACGCGAGTTCGCGTACGAACTGGCCCATTTTGTTGGTCGGCCCAGCCCCATCTATCATGCGCGGCGGTGGTCAGAAAAGCTCGGAGGTGCCCAGATCTGGTTCAAGCGTGAAGACCTTAATCACACGGGTGCCCACAAAATCAACAACTGCATTGGCCAAATTCTGCTGGCACGTCGCATGGGCAAGCCGCGCATTATTGCCGAAACCGGCGCCGGTCAGCACGGCGTGGCCACGGCCACTGTAGCGGCGCGCTACGGGCTTGAGTGCGTGGTGTACATGGGCAGTGAAGACGTTCGCCGTCAGGCTCAGAACGTATACCGAATGAAGTTGCTGGGCGCCCAGGTGGTCTCGGTCGATTCGGGCTCGTGCACCCTTAAAGATGCGCTCAATGAAGCCATGCGCGACTGGGTCACCAATGTCGAGAATACGTTTTACATTATTGGCACGGTGGCGGGGCCTCACCCGTACCCGGCCATGGTGCGCGACTTCCAGTCCGTTATCGGCACCGAAAGCATCGAGCAAATGCAAGAACACGTAGGTCGGCAACCAGATTATGTGCTGGCGTCGGTGGGTGGCGGTTCCAACGCCATGGGTATTTTCTACCCGTACATCAGCGACAACAGCGTGAAGCTGGTAGGTGTTGAAGCTGCCGGCGACGGTATCGAAACCGGCCGTCACGCTGCCTCGCTCAACGCCGGGCAGGTCGGTGTACTGCATGGCAACCGAACGTATGTCATTCAAGACGAAAATGGCCAGGTCATGGAGACGCACTCCATTTCGGCCGGGCTGGACTACCCCGGTGTGGGGCCGGAGCACGCTTGGCTGAAAGACAGCGGCCGCGCGCAATATGTCACCGTCACCGATGACGAGGCCTTGCAGGCGTTTCATGATTGCTGCCGGACGGAAGGCATCATGCCCGCGCTCGAGTCGTCGCACGCCATTGCGCATGCCGTGCGGCTGGCACCCACACTCAGTAAAGACCAGGTTATTTTGGTAAGCCTGTCCGGCCGTGGCGACAAAGACATGCACACAGTCGCCCAATACAGCGGCATCACACTGTAGGGCGGGGGTACGAATGACAGCCAACAATTCCAATCAACGTATACGTAACGCGTTCCAGCGCACCCAAGGCCGCGCTGCACTGGTGCCCTATATCACCGCCGGCGACCCCTCCATCGACGCCACGCCGCGTCTGATGCACGCGCTGGTCAAGGCCGGCGCCGATATCATAGAGCTGGGTGTGCCTTTTTCCGACCCCATGGCCGATGGTCCGGTTATTCAGCGGGCCTCCGAACGTGCGGTAAAACGCGGTGTTGGCCTGCACCAGGTGCTGGACATGGTTGCCCAGTTCCGGCGTGACGATACCGAGACGCCGGTCGTGTTGATGGGGTATGCCAACCCGATCGAACGCATGGGTCAACAAGTTTTTGTTGACCTGGCTCAGCAAGCAGGTGTAGACGGTGTTCTTACGGTCGACTATCCACCCGAAGAATGCGAAGAGTTTGCCACACTGCTACAGCAGGCAAACATTGACCCCATCTTTTTGCTGGCCCCCACATCAACTGAAACGCGCATGGCCTTGGTAGGCCAGGTGGCGCGCGGGTATGTGTATTACGTGTCGCTCAAGGGCGTCACCGGTGCGGGCAACCTTGATGTTGCCGACGTGGCCCGCCGTCTCGAGCGCATCCGCCAGCACGTACCCATTCCAGTGGGTGTCGGCTTTGGCATCCGCGACGCGGACAGCGCCCGCCGCTTGGGCGAGTTCGCTGACGCTGTCGTTATTGGCAGC
Organism: Alcaligenaceae bacterium; assembly: GCA_029267415.1. Lineage (GTDB taxonomy): Bacteria > Pseudomonadota > Gammaproteobacteria > Burkholderiales > Burkholderiaceae_B > JAJYRX01. The sequence goes on along the minus strand of JAJUIY010000001.1, from coordinate 31,790 downwards.
AAGCTGATCGAAACTATGGAAGCCGCGGTGGTGCAAGCGCACGACCAGGGCAAAACGCCGGCACAGGCTGATCAGGCCGCTATTGACGCGGCGGCAAGCTGGTTGCAAGGTGTGAGAGAAAACTTATGAGCTGGATTGAAAAAATATTGCCTCCGCGCATCAATAAGCGCAATGAGGCCGCCAATAAACGGGTTCCTGAAGGCGTGTGGGCCAAGTGCCCGTCATGCGAAGCGGTTCTGTATCGGGAAGACCTGAAAGCAACCTTGAACGTTTGCCCGCGGTGCAGCCATCACATGCGCATTGGCGCGCGCGACCGTATCGATGCCTTGCTGGATGCCGAAGGGCGCGTAGAGATCGGTCAAAACATCCGTCCCATGGACCCTCTGAAGTTTCGGGACAGCCGCAAGTATCCGGACCGAGTGTCGGAAGCCACCAAAAACACGGGCGAATCCGAGGCCCTGGTCACCATGCGTGGATGCATTATGTCGGTGCCGGTGGTGATGTCGTGCTTCGAATTCGAATTCATGGGTGGCTCGATGGGTTCGGTGGTTGGCGAGCGCTTTGTACGCGGTGTCCAAGCCGCCATCGAGCATCGTACGCCCTTTATTTGCGTGGCGGCCTCGGGTGGCGCCCGCATGCAGGAAAGCTTGTTTTCGCTCATGCAGATGGCCAAAACCAACGCGATTCTTACGCGTTTAGCGCAAAAGGGCCTGCCGTTCATCAGCGTCCTGACCGACCCCACCATGGGGGGCGTGTCGGCCAGTTTTGCGTTTATGGGTGATGTGGTCATTGCCGAACCCAAGGCGCTGATCGGCTTTGCCGGGCCGCGGGTTATCGAACAAACCGTACGTGAAACGCTGCCCGAAGGTTTCCAGCGCGCCGAATTTCTGTTAGAGAAGGGCGCCGTTGACATGGTGGTAGACCGTCGCGAAATGCGCCAAGAGTTGGCGCGCTTGCTGGCGTTGCTGATGCGTCAACCCGACGACATCATCAACGGGAACGCTTAGCAGCAACGAAAACTACTATTACGGATCAAGCCCGAGCACGGCGTTTTGTCGGCTCGGGCTTTTTGCTGCCTGACGTATGCCTGGGGTGCACATAGAAGAACACCTCAAACGTTGGTGGATGTTCCAAACGTTTGGGGTGTTGTGAGGTTGTTCCCTCGAAGCCAGGGTTGGGACAGGGCCCGGCCCGCGGTTGCGGGCCGTGGGTCCGCGCTTAGCGCCGGGTTTCGACCTGTTGCAAGGGTCCGTCGGACGCTACCGACGGGGCGGGCTTGCGAGGGCGACCCAGCCGGGGTGCCGGGGCGTCATACGCGGTTTGGGTAGCTTGGCTGCGGGTCTCGACAAGCTCAAGACCGGCGGCTGCCAGTGACTGAGCAATGGACGAGGGCAGCGCACCGTTTCCGTTGGCACGGCGCGTCGTGTCGGCCTTCGGCGCCGGCGATTGGGTTACGGCAATAGGCTCGGCAACCTGGTCCGTGCCTTCTGATGCGACATTGGTGCTCTCGGCGTTGTCTGATGCAACGTTGGCGTCGACGGCCGCCTCGGCATCGACGGCTTGTGCCGCGCGTGCTTCTGTCGAGCCTTCTTCCGCCACGGCCGTCACGGGTTCAGTTGTGTCAACGTCGGTCATTTCCGGAGCGGCGCTTTCTGTGGCTTTTGCTGCGTCTGCTGCTTCCATTACTTCCGCTGCTTCAGGCGCTGCTTCTGCTGCTTCTGGCGCTTCCGCTGTTTCTGTTGCTTCAGGCGCTTCCGCTGTTTCTGTTGCTTCGGCACCTGTCGTAGCGTCAGCTGACTCAACGGGTTCGCCTGCTACTACGGTCTTGTCGGCTTCCGAAGTTTCCGCCGATTGCGTAGTTTCCACCGTTTGTACCGTTTCCACAGCTTGCGCAGTCACAACAGATTGTGCCTTTTCCAAAGCTTGCGCAGTCTCTACAAGCTGTGCAGTCTTCACGGCTTGCGCCGTTTCCACCGGCTGCGCGGCCTCTGTGGCCTCAACGGTTTCAGTCGCTTTCACCGGCTCGGCAGCGTCCGCTTCCGGAGCTTGAGGCTCTGTGGTAACCGCGTCCGCCCTGGCCGCTGTTTCGACTTGTTGCGCTTGCGCGACGGCTTCCGAACGTTCGGCGTCCTGGCGTGGTGTTTCCACGTTGGCGACTGCTTGGGTTGTCTCGCCTGGGGTGGCAGGTGCAGGTGTCGCCCCGCTTTCAGTGCTTGCCGTATCGACCGTGTCCGCCTGCGTGGCGGTGGCGGCGTTTACGGTAGTTTCCGCGTTGTCGGAACGACGTCCGCGACGTGGGCGGCGACGGCGGCGGCGATTGCCGCGTTCGGGCTGCACGCTGTCGTCCTCAGGCTTGCCGGCGGTCTGCTGGCTGACGTTGGCGTCACCATGATCAACGCTTGCGGCAGCCGTGCCGTTGGCTTCCGGCTGCGTCGTTTGCGGTTGGCTTACAGGCGTGGGAACGGCGTTCTGAGCGGCTGCATCTGCGGCACCGGCGGCTGCCGCCGCGGCGGTGTCGGTGCTGGCGACCGAGGTTTGCATATTGTCACTTACCTGTTGCTGCGTGCGCGCCTGACGGTTGCCATCGTTACGCTGGCGTCCGCGGCTACGACGGCTGCGGCCGGTGCGTGTGGAGGACTCTTGCGTGCTGCTATCACGTTGGCTGGTAGCGGCCTCGGCGGCGCTGCGGTTGCCACTGTTGGTGGATGCCGTTGCCGTTTCTGGGTCAGCCTGGCGGCGTGAGCGCGTTGAGCGCGTCTGCTGAGTGGGGGCGCCATCGGCATTGTCGCTACGACGTTCGGGCCTGCGTGAGCGCTGGCGATCGGAACGTGGCTCGCCAGAGCGTGATGAGCGGTGGCGGTTTGATGCCGAGCGCGGTTTGCGCGCCGGCTCTGGCGCAGGCTCGGACTCGGGCGTGGCCGTGGCGGCGCCGGTGAGCCAGGCGATCAGGCGCTTGACCAGGCCGGGCTCGTCGGAGGGTGCGGCCTGCGGCCCCGCTGTCGCCAGCCCGTTACTGCTGGGGGCCGGTTGTGCCGGCGTGATGCGTTTGACCAGCGCCTCGGGGCGTTCTTTGGCATCTTGTGCGCGGCGAGGCGTCCAGCTTGTGACGTCCTCGTCTTGCTCGTGCGAAAGGTCGACACTGGTTTTGTCGTCGTCGAGGCGGGGGTCGTCGTGACGCAGACGCTCGATGTTGTGATGCGGGGTCTCAAGATTCTTGTTGGGAATCAGGACCATGGTGACTTTCAGGCGCGATTCGATCTTGCTGATGTCGGCACGTTTTTCGTTGAGCAGGAAGGTGGCGACATCCACCGGAACCTGTGCGTGCAGGGCCGCGGTGCCTTCTTTCATAGCCTCTTCTTGCAGCAGGCGCAGAACATGCAGGGCGCTGGATTCGACATCGCGAATGACACCGGTACCGGTGCAGCGCGGGCACGTGATGTGGGAACCTTCGTTCAGGGCAGGGCGCAGGCGCTGACGCGAAAGCTCCATCAGCCCAAAGCGGGAAATTTTGCCCATTTGCACTCGGGCACGATCTAGCCGCAGGGCGTCACGCAGACGTTGTTCGACCACGCGCTGGTTCTTGTTGTCTTCCATGTCGATGAAATCGATCACGATCAGACCACCCAGGTCGCGCAGCCGCAGCTGGCGGGCCACTTCGTCGGCCGCTTCCAGGTTGGTGCGCAAGGCGGTTTCTTCGATGTCGGCACCGCGTGTGGAACGCGCCGAGTTGACGTCGATAGCCACCAGGGCTTCGGTGTGGTCAATAACCACCGATCCGCCCGATGGCAGCTGCACATTGCGTGAGTAGGCGGTTTCGATCTGGTGTTCGATCTGGAAACGCGAGAACAGCGGGATGTCGTCGCGGTAGCGTTTGACGCGCTGGACGTTGTCGGGCATGACCACGCTCATGAAGGCGCTGGCCTGCTCGTAGATATCGTCGGTGTCGATCAGGATCTCGCCGATTTCCGGGGAGAAGTAATCGCGTATGGCGCGGATGACGAGACTGGATTCGAGGTAAATGAGGACGGGGGCCGGATTGTCACGGGCGGCCGCGTCGATGGCGTTCCAGAGTTGAAGCAGGTAGGACAAGTCCCACTGGAGCTCTTCGACCGTACGGCCGATGCCGGCGGTGCGGGCAATAATGCTCATGCCCTGGGGAATGTCGAGCTGCTCCATGGTTTCGCGCAGCTCTTGGCGATCTTCGCCCTCAACCCGGCGCGAGACGCCGCCGCCACGCGGATTGTTGGGCATCAGAACCAGATAGCGACCGGCCAATGAGATAAAGGTGGTAAGGGCCGCGCCCTTGTTGCCACGCTCTTCTTTTTCGACCTGGATGATGAGTTCCTGGCCTTCGGTGAGGGCGTCTTGAATACGGGCCGAACGTACGTCGACGCCTTCTTTAAAATAGCTGCGCGATACTTCCTTGAACGGCAGAAAACCGTGTCGCTCTTCGCCGTAGCTTACAAAGCAGGCTTCGAGACCCGGCTCGATCCGGGTGATAACGCCTTTGTAGATGTTGCCTTTTCGTTGTTCACGACCGGCAGTTTCAATATCAAGATCAATTAATTTTTGACCGTCAACAATTGCAACGCGTAATTCTTCTTGATGCGTTGCATTGAACAGCATCCGTTTCATGAGTGTATTTCTCCGTAGTCATAGCGCACCGATAATCGGCGCGCGACCGCGGGTCACTCGGTGTGTGGCGCTAAATCTGCACGAGAGGGCAAGGCTGACGTCGTCAGGCCGTTCCCTCCCGGGTTTGGGAAGGCACGGGGTACCGGGATAACGAGGTACTTGGTCCAGTCAGCAGGTTGGTCAGGTTCACGGTAGTGGTTGACAAATTTTATTGCTGGAACAGCAGGCGTGCGTCGTTTCTTTGCATTGGCGCGCCTGGTGCGTTAAAAACTTTCAAACTTGCAAATTGATTCAGCGTCGCACGCGGTTAACAGAGGGCTGGGCATAAAGCGGGCTATTCGCCACACCACTTTCTACGGAGCTCCGGGCTGCACCGGCGACCAAATGACCCGGAAGCTGAAACCCTGACAAGTACAATAAGAATAAAATTTGCCCGACGGAGACACACCATTGTATCTCTACGTCAGGCCGGGTCAGCTTCCATCGGCTATCGCGATTATATGCTGGTTTTCCCTTGTTCGTAAATAAATTATGGTAAACAGATGACACCAACGGTTCGCCTTGTTGAAATCAGTCCCGAGCAGGCCGGGCAGCGCCTGGATAACTTCCTGTTGAGGGTTTGTAAGGGCGTACCGAAAAGTCACGTTTACAAGGCTATTCGCAGTGGCCAGGTGCGGGTCAATCGGGGCCGGGCAGCTGTCACTTATAGGCTGTGTGCGGGCGACGTGGTGCGGGTGCCGCCCATGCGTCTTCCACAGCCTGGGCAGGCGGCGGTGGCGCCGCCCGCGCAGTTCCCCGTCATTTACGAAGATGCGGCCTTGCTGGTGGTGAACAAACCTGCTGGCGTGGCGGTGCATGGCGGCAGCGGGGTGTCGTTTGGTGTAATTGAACAAGTGCGTGCGGCGCGGCCCAACGAACCATTTTTGGAACTGGCGCACCGCCTTGACCGCGAAACCTCGGGTGTACTCATGATTGCCAAGCGGCGCAGTGCGTTGGTGGCACTGCACGATATTTTGCGCGAAGCCCGGGTGCGCCGCTTTTACGAGGCCCTGGTCGTGGGCGATTGGGTAAACGATCGCCAGCATTTCCGACAACCGCTGCTGAAATGGGTAACCCCCCACGGTGAACGGCGCGTCAAGGTTGACCCGTTGGGCAAGCGGGCGCACACCATCATCACGCTTAAAAAGCGATTTGGTCAGTACAGTTGGGTGCAGGCCGAGCTCTTGACCGGGCGTACGCATCAGATTCGGGTGCATCTTACCGCCGCCGGCTTCCCCATTATTGGTGACGACAAATACGGGCCGGATGCGGTACGCGAGCAATTTGCCCAACGCGGGTTTAAGCGCATGTTCTTGCACGCTACCCGCCTTGAATTGCAGCACCCGCTGTCGGGTGAGCCGCTGGTGCTGGATGCCGCGTTGCCCGACTTATTTACTGCATTAATCGCTGAATTGGAGAATCGAAGGTGAGGAAGTATTCTGCCGTTGTGTTTGACTGGGATGGCACCGTCATGGATTCCACGCATTCCATTGTCACGGCAATTCAGTCCGCCTGTGTTGATCTCAGTTTGCCGGTGCCCGATGCCCGCACTGCGTCGTGGGTGATCGGGCTTTCACTGGAAAGCGCGCTTTATCGGTGCGTGCCTGATCTGACCGCGGATCAGCTCGACGACTTTATCGAGCGTTATCGCCATCACTTCTTGCAGCTGGACGGGCAGATCAAATTGTTCGACGGCATCATGGATGTGTTTCAGCTGGTGCGTGGTCACGACGGCATGCTGGCGGTGGCCACAGGAAAAAGCCGCGCCGGGCTCGATCGCGTATTAGGCCGAGTGCAGCTGCATGACGTCTTCCACGCCACGCGATGCGCCGACGAAACGGCCAGCAAGCCCGACCCAACCATGCTGTACGAACTCTTTGACGAGCTTCAGGTGGACCCAGAAAATGTGTTGATGGTGGGTGACACCACCCATGATGTCACCATGGCAACCCGTGCCGGCGTCGACAGCATGGCGGTTACGTATGGCGCGCACGATGTTCCCACGCTGGAAAGTGCGGAGCCCACAGTGCTGGTGTCCAGCGTTACCGAAATGCGTGCGTGGCTGGCACCCCGGCTGGCGCCCGCGGTAGCCGCTTGATACGGTGGTTTTCACCCAAATTGTTCATGCAGCGCGTTCAGAGTCGCGTTAGCGCAGTGCCGTTAGAATCCTGTCAATGCAACGCTTTTAAAATCGCCATGGTTTCGGCATCCGGGATGCCATCGTAGCGGGCGGGGCGGTAGTGCATCTGAAAAGCCGCCACCACATTGCGGGTGGCTTTGTCCAATATGCCATGGGTTTCCACTGCATAGCCGGCGCGGATCAGCTCGGACTGCACCCAGGCAATATCCGGCAGGCCGTTTTGCAGAAACTCTTGCTCGTATTTCTGCTTCAGGGCTTCGCTGTACCAGCGCCCCAAGCCAGCGTCGGCCAGCCGTTTCCAGGGGAATAGCGGCCCCGGATCCACTTTACGCTGCGGGGCGATGTCGCTGTGCCCCACAATGTTGTGCGGTTTTATCTGGTGGCGGCCAACAATGTCGTGCAGCAAGGTAATGACGGTGTCGATTTGTGCATCTGTGTACGGCGACCACGATGTGCCGTTGCCACCGGGGTTCACAATTTCAATTCCGATCGAGGCGGCATTGATGTCGGTGCGCCCATACCATTGGCTGGCACCCGCGTGCCACGCGCGGCGGTTTTCATCCACCAACTGGTAAACGACGGGGCGCGGTGCATCGGTGATCAGGTAGTGACTGCTGACATTTTGCTCCGACAGGATTTTCAGCGAGGCCTCATTGGTGGTGGCCGTGTAGTGCAGCACTACCATTTCGACACGGCTGTCCTGGCTTTTGGCGTTGATGCTGCGGTCGATCAACAATTCTTTGGGGCCCGGCCCGGCGCAGGCGGCCAGAAACATCAGGGTGGCGACAGCCAAGGGGACGTGCCAGCGCCATTGGCGGCGCATCAGGTGAAGCACAGTGGCGCGAAATGAAAGCATGGTTTATCCGGCCATAAACAGAAAAAGGGTGGGCAGCTTCGTCAAGGTAGGGCGCGGGGCGGACTTCCAGTCGGCGATGCGTCGGGTTTTAATCCATTGGTCGGGCGTGGTCAGTGACCGGGCAATGCACAAATACGTATCGCCGTGCAAGGCCTGCAGCATGGTGTCAAACATGGCGTCGTTGCGGTAGGGCGTTTCGATCAGAATTTGTGTCTGCTGTTGTTTGCGTGAGACAGCTTCCCAGGATTTCAGCTGTCGTGCCCGCGCTGCAGGTTCAACGGGAGCGTAGCCATGAAAGGCGAAGCGCTGGCCGTCCAACCCGCTCGCCATCAGGCCCAGCAAGATGGACGATGGCCCTACATGAGGCACTACCTCGAACCCGGCCTGGTGCGCTGCCCGCACTACCAGTGACCCCGGGTCAGCCACGGCCGGACAACCGGCTTCGGACACCAGCCCAATATCGCGTCCCTCCGAAAGGGGCTGAAGCCAGTCGCGGATTTGGCCCGCTGACACCTTGCGTCCCAATGTATGGATGGTGACGTCTTGCAGTGCATGACGAGTACCGATGAGCTTCAGAAACGCGCGTGCCGTTTTGGCGTTTTCGGCGATATAAACGTCCAGGCTGGCAGCCACGTTTTGCACGGCGGGGGGCAGCCAGTGTGCGGGCTCGGCCGGGCCCAGGCTGGTGGGAATCAAGTGCAAGCGTCCGGGTTGGGCGGTCAATGTCGGGTCCTTATGGCGGTGAGGCGATGTTGCATTCGGATCGATCCGGAACAGTGTTGACTGTTCGGTTTTATAAGTTGTGTGGGCCTAGGCGGTGTGTAGACCGGCATGGTCCAGGGGGTTCAGGCCAAAGTTGCGCAGCATGCGAGACAGGGCAATCAGGGGCAAGCCGATAATCGCCGTCGGGTCGTCGGAGCGAATGCTGTCCATCAGGGCAATGCCCAGGCTTTCTGCTTTGGCGCTGCCGGCCGTATCATAGGGGGTGTCGGCTTTAAGGTAGTTGTCGATTTCCGTGGCAGACAAAGTACGAAAGCGGCACAGGGTAACCACATCGGCCATCTCGTCACGCTGGCCGTCTGTGACACAAAGGGCACTGTGGAACTCCACAGTTTGGCCGCTTAGTGATTGTAGTTGTTGCCGGGCCCGCTCAAACGATCCCGCTTTGCCAATGGGGGTGCCGTTAACGGTAGCTACCTGGTCTGACCCAATCACCAGCTTGCCGGGGTGGTGATTGGCAATGGCATGGGCCTTCGCCGCCGACAGGCGCAACGCCAAATCGACCGGGGTTTCTCCAGGGCGTGGCGTTTCGTCAACATCGGGCGAGTATGCCTGAAAGGGGATGCCCAGGCGTTGCAGCAGGCTTTTGCGATACGGCGAGCTCGAAGCAAGAATCAATGGCATGGCAGGCGATGGGTGCGGAAATTGTTTGACTGAAAACGGCGTACTGCGCTATATTCTAATGTTTTCTTTGCCAGCGAACACACGCGTTGCGGGTTGCGCTGTAACGTTACTGTAGGGCTTTAGGGGGTTACGTGGAAAAACAAACGGTTGACACGTACGAATTTACCCGTGCAGGCCTGCAGCTACAGGGGCGGGCCAAGCTTGCGCAATTTACGCGTTTTGCGGCTGGCTTGCCACCGCAAGATGCGGAAGCTCAATGGGAGCTTGCCGGTAGTTGCGATACGGTGGGGCAGCAGTTTCTTGACCTTCAGGTCATGGCCGTTCCGCTGGTGCAGTGCCAGCGTTGCATGGCCACCATGCCTTATCCGCTCCAGCTTCGCAGTCGCTTGCTGGTGGTACAAACTGAAGCCGAACTGGACGTCGAAGACGACCCGGACGCTTCGCCCGATGAATGGATCGAGCCCGTGCTGGCGTCAAAGCACCTGGATGTGCTGGCGCTGGTTGAAGACGAGCTTATTCTTGGTTTGCCGTATGTGCCCATGCACCAGCAATGTGCTGTGCAGGCGCCGTCGCACGAAGACGACAAAGCTGTTGAGCCTTCACCGTTCGCAGTATTGCGTCAGCTCAAGAAAGATTGATTTATTACGCTTAACTTGCGGGGCCCCGGTTTACACTTGGCATCCCGTCTATAGGAGTCATCATGGCTGTTCAGCAAAATAAAAAGAGTCCGTCGCGACGCAATATGCGCCGTTCGCACGACTTCCTCACCAACCCGCCCACCGCGATTGAGCCCACCACCGGCGAATTGCACCTGCGCCACCACATCAGCCCCAACGGCTTTTACCGTGGTCGCAAAGTTCTCAAGACACAGAGCGACGACTAACCCGTCATGGATGCGATCGTATTCCGATTGCAAATCTGATGTCTGAACCTGAATTACGCATCGCCATCGATTGCATGGGCGGTGATGTCGGCTTGTCCGTCACCCTTCCGGCTGCCTGCCAGTTTGCACGTAAACACCCTGACACGCGTATGTTGCTTGCGGGTGATCCCGCGGCAATAGAGGCGGCCCTGCGTGAAGCGGGGGCTTGGGGGCAGGGTTGGTACGAGATACTGCCGGCGTCGCAAGTGGTGGCTATGGACGACCCCGTCGAGGTTGCCCTGCGCCGCAAGAAAGACTCGTCCATGCGTGTGGCCGCCCAGGCCGTCAAAGACGGTCGGGCGGACGCCTGTATCTCGGCCGGCAACACCGGAGCATTAATGGCCATCAGCCGTTATGTGCTGAAAACGCTCGATGGTATTGATCGCCCGGCCATTGCAACGTCGATCCCCAACCAGAAGGGCGGCGCCACCCTCATGCTCGATTTGGGCGCCAATGTGGACTGCAGCGCCGAGCACTTGCTGCAGTTTGCCATCATGGGTACGGCCTTGGCCACGGCCTTGGGTGCTGGCGAGCGTCCCACAGTTGGGCTGCTCAATATTGGCGAAGAAGTCATCAAGGGCAACGAGGTGGTCAAGCAGGCCGCCGAGCTACTGCGTCACAGCAGCCTTAACTTCTACGGCAACGTCGAGGGTGACGACATCTGCAAGGGCACGGTCGATGTGATCGTGTGCGATGGTTTTGTGGGCAATGTGGTGCTCAAGTCGCTGGAAGGCCTGGCACGCATGGTGGCCACCATGATGCGTGCCGAATTCAAACGCGACGTGTTGTCGCTGGGTGCCGGCTTGCTGGCCAGGCCGGTGCTGAATCGCTTCCGTGACCAAGTCGATAACCGTCGTTATAACGGGGCAGCGCTGCTGGGCTTGCGGGGTGTTGTGGTAAAAAGCCACGGCTCGGCCGATGTCTATGCGTTTGGCTGTGCGCTCGAACGCGCCCGCAATGCGGTGCAAAACAAATTGCTCGAAGGCACCACGCAAACGATTGAGCACTTGCGCCAGAGCCTGCAAGAAGCCGCCGAGCAGTCGGCGCGGCTGGCGCAGGGTTCGCCCGGCAGCGTGTCGTAAGACGATCGAGTGGAATTGACTATGCCATACGCAAAAATTATTGGCTCCGGCGGGTATTTGCCCCCTCGCGTCGTATCGAACGATGCGTTGGCCGCCGACCTGGCTACCCGTCAGGTCGAAACCTCCGACGAGTGGATTGTGACGCGTACCGGTATCCGGCAGCGTCATATTGCCGAACCCGGCACACGTACCAGCGAACTGGCCATCCATGCCGCCCGGGCCGCACTTGACGACGCCGGCGTAGCACCCGACGATATCGACCTCATCATCGTCGCCACATCCACCCCCGATTATGTTTTCCCCAGTACGGCATGTCTGGTACAGGCCGGCCTGGGTGCTAGCGGCGGCGCCGCCTTTGATGTCCAGGCGGTGTGCAGTGGCTTTGTCTATGCCCTTACCACTGCCGATGCCTACATTCAGGCTGGCCGTGCAACCACAGCGCTGGTCATTGGCGCCGAGGTGTTTTCCAGTATTCTCGACTGGAGCGACCGCAGCACCTGCGTGCTGTTTGGAGACGGAGCCGGTGCTGTGGTGCTGCAGGCCAGCAACACGCCGGGCATTATTGGCGCGCGCCTCAATGCGGACGGCAGCCAAATGAAGGTATTGCACGCCGCGGGCAACGTGGCCCATGGCCAAGTGGTGGGCGACCCGTTTCTGCGCATGGACGGGCAGGCGGTGTTCAAGCTTGCTGTCACCCACCTGAGCAACTCGGCGCAACAAGTTTGCCAAGAGTCCGGCGTGGCCTTGTCGGATATCGACTGGATGGTGCCGCACCAGGCCAACGTACGTATTATCAATTTTCTGGGCCGCAAGCTGGGCCTTGATCCATCACGTGTGGTGGTGACGGTCGATCAGCATGCCAATACCTCGGCCGCCAGTGTGCCGCTTGCCTTCGATACGGCGCGCCGCGATGGCCGGATCCAGCCCGGTGACCTGGTGCTGATGCAAGGCGTTGGCGGCGGTTTTACCTGGGGATCTGTGCTGGTGCGTATGTAGGGTGGCGCAACGTTTGGTGTGGCGGGGTCGGCGGCGTCGGCCCCGGTGCCCCATGCCAGCAGGCCCCAACCAGTTCTAATACTTCAATTATCAGCGTGGTCAGATCAACATGAAGCTTGCGTTTGTATTTCCCGGACAAGGCTCGCAATCCGTGGGCATGTTTGATGCCTGGGCGGATAATGCCGTTGCCATGGACACTATTGCCACCGCCAGCAATTCGCTGGACCAAAACCTGCTTGCCTTGATGGCGGAAGGCCCTGCAGATGCGCTGGGGCTGACCACCAATACGCAGCCTGTCATGCTGGCAGCCGCTGTGGCCATGTACAACGCGTGGATTGATGCCGGCGGTCCTGCGCCTTCCGTGGTGGCCGGCCACAGCCTGGGTGAATACAGCGCACTGACCGCTGCGGGCTCGTTGGACTTGGCCGAGGCAGTGCGCCTGGTCCGCATCCGCGCCAATGCCATGCAAGATGCCGTGCCAGTAGGTACGGGCACGATGGCCGCCATTCTTGGGCTTGACGATGACGTCGTGCGCGACGTTTGTGCGCAAGCCGCCCATGACGAGGTGGTCGAGGCCGTAAACTTTAACGCGCCGTCACAAGTCGTGATTGCCGGCCACGTGGGGGCCGTTGAACGCGCGTGTGACCTGGCGCGACAGCAAGGCGCCCGGCGTGCAGTGGTGCTGCCAGTGTCGGCGCCGTTTCACTCCACCTTGTTGCAACCGGCCGCTGCCGTCCTGGAACAGGCGCTGGCAAACGTGCAAGTTCGTCAGCCGCGCATTCCGGTGATCAATAACGTTGACGTCGCTCGTCCCGATCAGCCTGAACAGATCAAAGACGCGCTGGTTCGTCAGGCCTGGAAGCCCGTAAGATGGGTAGAAGTGGTGCGGGCCATGAAGGCCGACGGTGTCACGCATGTGGTCGAATGTGGCCCAGGTAAGGTGCTGGGCGGCTTGACGCGACGCATCGATCGTGATTTAGTCAGTTTGTCGATTACAGATCCGGCCTCCATGCAGGCCGCGATGGAAACTCTGAAAGGGTAAGCATTCATGCAAGAACAAGAACTTCAGGGCAAGGTTGCGCTGATCACCGGCGCCACACGTGGAATTGGCAAGGCCATTGCTCAAGAACTGGCCGCTCGTGGTGCCACGGTAGTTGGTACGGCAACTTCGGAAGCCGGCGCGCAGTCAATCACCGAGACACTGGAAAGCACCGGTGGCCGGGGCGTTGTTCTGGATGTTAACGATGCGCAAGCCTGCGATGACCTCGTCGCCGAGCTGGGCAATCAGGATAACGGCCCTCATATTCTGGTGAACAACGCCGGCATCACGCGCGACAGCCTGATTATGCGTCTCAAAGACGACGACTGGCAGGCGGTGATCGACACCAACCTGACGGCCGTATTCCGGCTTTCGCGCGCCGTCACTCGCAATATGATGAGGGCGCGCTGGGGACGCATTATCAACATCACGTCGGTGGTGGGTGCAAGCGGCAACCCGGGCCAAACCAACTATGCCGCAGCCAAAGCGGGTGTGGCTGGCCTGTCGCGTGCGTTGGCTCGCGAACTCGGCAGCCGCAACGTTACGGTAAATTGCGTGGCCCCAGGTTTTATTGAAACCGACATGACCCGGGCGCTCAACGAAACGCAAACAGCGGCGATTTTGTCGCAAATCCCCATGGGACGTCTGGGTTCGGCTACTGACATTGCCCAAGCTGTGGCGTTTTTAGCCGGCCCCGGGGCCGGCTACATTACGGGCACCACACTGCATGTCAATGGCGGCATGTATATGTGATTACAACAGCACAGCGTGTCTGGGGTAAAATTTGGTTTTTTACAGGGTGTTCCGCGCGGTGTTTGGCCTGGTTTCTGATCACGCATTGTCGCGGTAACGCTATTTTTTTGTCATAGCCAACTTCCAAAACCGTAGTGTTTGGCTATAATTCGCGGGAATTTTTCCCTACTTGGAGATCTGCATGGAAAGCATCGAACAGCGCGTCAAGAAGATAGTCGCTGAACAACTTGGCGTAAACGAAGCCGAGATCAAAAACGAATCTTCATTCCTTGACGACCTCGGTGCCGACTCGCTCGATATGGTCGAGCTCGTGATGGCACTCGAAGACGAATTTGAAACCGAAATTCCGGACGAAGAGGCCGAGAAAATCACGACGGTTCAGCAAGCTGTTGATTACATCAACGAAAACAGCAAAGCCTAACTTTCAATATACCGGGTGTACTCATTTCGAGCGTGCGCCCGCAAGCGGTTTTCAGGGGTGACGTCGCTGTCGGGTCCGGCCTTCAGGGGTCGGATGGCGGCGAGCCTGGCCTTCTGGGACCGCTTTTTCATTTTTTAGGAGTCATCCGTGAAACGACGTGTCGTCATTACCGGCCTGGGTATTGTTTCGCCGGTGGGCAACGATATTGACAGCGCATGGGACAATATCGTCAATGGGCGCTCCGGTATCGGCCGCATCACGCGCTTTGATCCCGAAGCCCTAAACGCCCAGATTGCGGGTGAGGTCAAGGATTTTGATGTCACGCAGTACATGTCCGCCAAAGAAGCCAAGCAAATGGATACCTTTATCCATTATGGTGTGGCGGCCGGTACCCAGGCATTGCGCGATTCTGGCCTGGACGTGACTGAAGCCAATGCAGAGCGCATTGGCGTTATTGTGGGTTCGGGTATCGGCGGCTTGCCGCGTATCGAAGAAACCCAGAAAGACTATCTGGAGCGCGGCCCGCGCCGCATTTCGCCATTCTTTGTGCCGGCATCGCTGGTTAACCTGGTGTCCGGGCAGCTGTCCATCATGCACGGCCTGAAGGGGCCCAGCTACGCTGTGGTGTCCGCGTGTACCACCGGTCTGCATTCCATTGGCGATGCAGCGCGTCTGATCGCATATGGTGACGCCGATGTCATGGTGGCCGGTGGTGCAGAATCCACCGTGTCGCCGCTGGGCATTGGCGGGTTTGCGGCCATGCGTGCGCTGTCCACGCGCAATGACGACCCCACCACGGCCTCCCGCCCCTGGGACATCGACCGGGATGGCTTTGTGCTGGGCGAGGGCGCCGGGGTGCTGGTGCTTGAAGAATACGAGCACGCCCGCAAGCGCGGCGCGCGTATCTATGGTGAATTTGCCGGTTATGGCATGAGCTCCGACGCGCATCA
Organism: Alcaligenaceae bacterium; assembly: GCA_029267415.1. Taxonomy (GTDB): domain Bacteria; phylum Pseudomonadota; class Gammaproteobacteria; order Burkholderiales; family Burkholderiaceae_B; genus JAJYRX01. The sequence goes on along the minus strand of JAJUIY010000001.1, from coordinate 16,553 downwards.
CATCACATCGCCAGACCAGGACGGACCGCGTCGCGGCATGGTTGCTGCCCTTAAAGACGGCGGCTTCAACCCCGACGACATCGACTATGTCAACGCACATGGCACCTCCACACCGCTGGGTGACATCAACGAAACCAAGGCGCTCAAGCTTGCCTTTGGTGATCATGCCCACAAACTGGTGGTCAACTCCACGAAGTCCATGACCGGGCACTTGCTGGGTGCGGCCGGCGGTATTGAGGCGGTCTTTACTACGCTCGCCGTCTACCATCAAGTTTCGCCGCCAACCATCAATATCTTCAATGTGGATCCCGAGTGCGATCTGGACTATTGCGCCAACGAGGCCCGTGACATGACCATCAATGCCGCACTGTCCAACTCCTTCGGCTTTGGCGGAACCAACGGGTCCATGGTCGTGCGCAAGGTTTAACTTACGGTGACGGCTGCCAAGCACGCCTGCTGGCCATTGGAGCAACCCCGCAAGGTCCGCCTGCTGGCAAACCTGATGGGTGTTGTTGCGCTAGCCGTGTTGCTGCACTTTATGTGGCTGCGGGTCGGCATGCAGCCGGTGTGGTGGGTAACGGCGTGCGTAATGCTTGCGGGCATGGCACGCCGTCTTGTTTTGCGCCACGCGGATAGGCCATCTGCGTTGGTGCAGAACACCGGTGCGGAAGTCGATAACAACCGTGAAGCACGCCCGAACGCGCGTGGGGCACCCTATAACAATGAACTTCATCGCCCCGCAATGGGTCATTGGCAGGTGCACGCCGGCACCAAGGTGTCGGATGGCAGTTTGCAGCACGTCTGGTATGGTTGGGGCTGGATTACGCTGCGCATTCGTGTGTTTGGGCAGCCTGATCTCATCACCGTTACGGTATGGCGTGCCAATGTTTCCCCTGTGGCGTGGCACAATTTGCGCGTATGGGTGGCGTGTGAACTTGCCATGGTAACGCCACCGTCAGAAGCAGAGGTGCGGTAGTGTCACAAACCCGGCGTGACGTCGATGCTGATCTTGTTGCACGCGTACAGCGTGGCGACAAACGCGCGTTCGACTTGCTGGTGCTGAAGTACCAGCGTCGCATCATGCGGCTGCTGGCCCGGTTGCTGCGCAGCCCGGCCGATATCGAAGATGTCACGCAAGAGGCCTTCATCAAAGCGTATCGTGCGCTGCCACAATTCAGGGGCGAAAGCGCGTTTTATACGTGGCTTTACCGCATCGCCATCAATACCGCGCGCAACTGGCACGTGTCGCAAAGCCGACGGCCTCAGACGGTCGACGGATTTGTTAACGAAGACGGTGAAACTTTTGAGCAAATTGATAACCTAACAGACATCAACACGCCGGATGCGGTGTTGGCCAGCAAGCAAGTGGCCGCAACCATCAACGCCGCCATCGACGAATTACCCGACGAATTGCGCGTGGCTATCTTGCTGCGCGAAATCGAAGGCATGAGTTACGAAGATATTGCCCAAAGTATGGGGTGTCCCATCGGCACCGTGCGCTCCCGAATTTTTCGTGCGCGCGATGCCATTGCTACAAAACTGCGCCCCGTGCTAGACACTGACCCGGAACGCCGTTGGTAGGAGCACAAAGCTATGCATGTTGTTCGCAAAAACGAGCATGACGCCGATACCGCTTCCTGGGAAGCGGCCGTGTCCGCGTGGGTGGACGGCGAAGACGAGATTCGCGCCGAAGACCTTGACACGCCGTATGGCCGACAGGTCTGGGAAACGTACCACCTGATTGGCGACGTCTTGCGCAATGAAGATCTGGCCATCAAGCCTTCACCCATGTTCTACGCTCGCCTTTCCCGGGCGATCGACGACGAACCCACGGTATTGGCCCCGCGCGCCCTTAAGCGGCCGCGGTGGCGTGCCAGGGTGTCGGGGCTGGCGGTAGCCGCGGCCGTGGCGGCCGTGGCATGGGTGGTGGTGCCCCGTTTCGCGGGTGATCCGGCCCTCGAATTACAGCCGTTGCCGGCCGCACAGCTAGCGGCTGCCGAACCCACTGACGACACCGCCTTGCACGATTATCTGGATGCCCATGAAGGGCTGGTGGGTGTCGTGCCGGTGCGTCTGGTGTCCTATGGCACAGGGGTGCAGCCTTGACACAGTGGTTTGGCAAGGTTCTGATGCTCCTGATGCTGGCATGGCCAGTAGTGGCCACGTCCGCCACCAATGGGGCTGATGCCACCGTTACCGACAACAATGACACGTCGGCGCAGGCGGGTTTGTTGCTAAAAATGCAAGCGGCGGCCCGCGAACTGGACTACGCGGGTATTTATACCTATCAGCAAGGCGTGGTCATGATCTCTTCGCGGGTGGTGCATCTGGTCGATGGCACGGGTGAACGCGAGCGTATCGAGATTCTTGACGGTGCGCCGCGCGAATACATCCGCCACAACGACACCATCCTGACCTTGCTTCCCGAACGCAAGGTGGTGATCAAGGAAACACGCACAGTTGATCGCTTTCCGGCCTTCCTGGTGGGCGAGGGCAAGCAAATTGCTGAGCATTACGACATGGTGGTAACCGGCCTGCCCGAGCGGGTTGCCGGGCGCGATTGCGAACCGCTCGTGCTCAAGCCCCGTGACGAACACCGCTACGGGCACATCTTGTGCATAGATACCGACAGCCATTTGCTTTTGAAGGCACAAACCGTCAGTGCATCCAACGAAATTATCGACCAAGTTGCGTTTTCCAACCTTGTGATGGGCGAGGACGCGGCGGCCGCCCAGGTCAACGCGTCGTGGGACACATCAGAATGGACCGAAGTGGAAGCCCACCTGAATTCAGTGAATTTGTTTGACATGGGCTGGCGCATACCGCAGCCTCCCGGCTTTGATGTTATCGCCCAGGTGTCACGGCCATTGCGTGCAGATGCCCGCGTCAACCATCTGGTCTTGTCTGATGGGTTGGCGGCCATATCTATTTTTGTTGAACCGTTTGACCCTGACCGTCATTCGATGTCGGGCCAAGGCGGAATACACAAGGCCGGGCTAAGCGTCTTTCGCAAGCGTATTGGCGATTTCTGGTTGACGGCGCTGGGGCAAGTGCCTGCTGAAACCCTGCGCGATCTTGCCGGGCGGATTGAATATGTGCCGCTGGCCCGTTAAGCCCCGATTCTTACAATAAAGGAGTACCGCGATGCATACCACGTACGCATTCCAACGCAGTCCGCAACGGGGGGTTGTCCTCATGCTCATGGGTCTGTTGTTGTCGCTGGTTTTGGTAGGTGGCAACACTCACGCCCAGTCGGCAGCGCCGGCGTTTGCACTGCCTGATTTCACCGAAATTGTCGAACAGACGGAAGCGTCTGTCGTGAACATCCGCACGACCGAAGCTGTCCGAATCCGCAATCGCAACCCGCGCGGCAACGACCCTTATGACTTGTTCCGCTGGTTCTTTGGGCCCGATTTCATGCCGCCCGGCTTCCCTGAGCCAGATCGCCGCAATGCCCCGCCGATGGAAGAAGAGCGCACGGTGCCACGTGGGGTGGGGTCGGGCTTCATCATCAGTGACGACGGCTACATTCTTACCAACAACCACGTGGTGGCGCGCTCCAACGGTATTTTCGTTACCTTGGCGTCCGGCAAGGAATACACCGCTGAAATCGTGGGCACCGATCCGCGCACTGATATCGCTTTGATCAAAGTTGATGCCAAGGGTCTGCAACCCATGAAAATCGGCGAATCGGCCACACTCAAAAAGGGCCAATGGGTACTGGCCATCGGTTCGCCATTTGGGCTCGAATCCACGGTCACCGCCGGTATTGTTAGTGCCATCAACCGGGATACGGGTGACTACCTGCCGTTCATTCAGACAGACGTGGCCGTCAACCCGGGCAACTCCGGTGGCCCCCTCATCAATCTGAACGGCGAAGTGGTGGGCGTCAACTCGCAAATCATCTCGCGAAGTGGTGGGTTCATGGGCATTTCGCTGGCTATCCCCATTGATGAAGCCATGCAGGTTGTGCAGCAACTGAAAGACAAAGGCAAGGTGACGCGCGGCCGTATCGGCGTGCAGATTACCCCCGTATCCGATGATGTCGCCAAGGCCCTGGGTATTGGTGATGCCCGTGGAGCCCTGGTCAGCAGTGTCGAGCCGGGCGGTCCTGCCGATAAAGCCGGTGTGTTGTCAGGTGATGTCATCCTTGACTTCAACGGCACCGAGATCAAGCACATGACCGACTTGCCGCGATTGGTGGGGGCCACCCAGCCGGGTACGCGGGCCACCATGGAGGTTTGGCGCAAAGGGAAGTCTGTGTCGATCAAGATTGAAGTTGACGAGCTGATCACCGACGACGAAGAGATGCCGGCGGCACGCACCCCTGAAGAGCGCGAAGCAGCCCCCGTCGATGCGCTGGGCCTGCGTGTGGCGCCGCTCACGCAAGAGCAGCGCAGCAGTGCGGGCGTCAAGGGTGGCGTGCGGGTCACCGAAGTTGAAGGACCAGCGGCAGCGGCCGGGCTTACCGAAGGCGACATCATTTTGACGATCAACGATGTCGACATCACCGACCCGGACCAATATGCGAAGGTCGTGGCCGGTCTTGATACGTCTCGTGCAGCAGCCGTACTGGTATTGCGCAATAATCAGTCGCAGTGGGTTGCGCTTACACCGCGAAATTAATTCGCATACCAGTTAAAATATGCATCTGGCATAGAAGGGGCGCCGTGTGCGCTCCTTTTTTATGGTTTTATTATCCCGCTTGGGCCGGCGGCGCCAATCAAGCGCCGTTTCCCGTAAATGCACTGCCGCAGTGGGGCAGCCTGCCACGGGCCAAGCCTGCTTATTCCGTCTATGGATCACATTCGTAACTTTTCTATCATTGCCCATATCGACCATGGGAAGTCAACGCTGGCCGACCGTCTTATCCAGCGATGCGGGGGGTTGCAAGACCGCGAGATGTCAAGCCAGGTGCTTGATTCAATGGATATTGAGCGCGAGCGTGGCATCACCATCAAGGCGCAAACCGCCGCCCTTAAATATCAGGCAAAAGACGGCAAAGAGTATTCCCTCAATCTGATCGATACCCCCGGCCACGTCGACTTCTCGTACGAAGTCAGCCGCTCCTTGTCCGCCTGCGAAGGAGCGTTGCTGGTGGTCGACGCATCGCAAGGCGTGGAAGCGCAAACGGTGGCCAACTGCTACACCGCGATCGATCTGGGCGTCGAAGTGTTGCCCGTCTTGAACAAAATGGATCTTGCTTCGGCCGACCCCGACAGCGCCCGCGAAGAAATCGAGGACGTTATCGGGATCGATGCGTCCGACGCGATTCTGGCCAGCGCCAAAACAGGCATGGGCATTGACGACATCCTCGAAGCCATCGTCCATCAGGTTCCGCCGCCACAAGGCAGCGTTGACGCCCCATTGCAGGCGCTTATTATCGACTCCTGGTTTGATAATTACGTCGGCGTGGTCATGCTGGTGCGTATTGTCAACGGCGTGTTGCGTCCCAAAGACCGCATTATGCTGATGGCCACAGGCGCTACGCATCCGGTCGAACATATCGGCGTGTTCACGCCCAAGTCCGAACCGCGTACCGAGCTTACCGCCGGTAACGTCGGTTTCGTGATTGCCGGTATCAAAACCATTGAAGACGCCAAAGTGGGCGACACCATTACTCTGGCACATCAGCCCACCGACACGCCGCTGCCGGGCTTCAAAGAGGTGAAGCCCCAGGTGTTTGCCGGCATCTACCCCGTCGAGAACAGCGACTACGATCAGCTGCGCGATTCGCTCGAAAAGCTGAAGCTTAACGACGCGTCACTGATGTTCGAACCCGAAGTGTCGCAAGCGCTGGGCTTTGGTTTTCGATGCGGCTTTCTGGGCTTGTTGCACATGGAGATCGTGCAAGAGCGCCTGGATCGCGAATTCGACATGGATATCATCACCACTGCGCCCTCGGTGATTTACGAGGTAGAAAAGCGCAACGGCGAAGTGGTGATGGTTGAAAGCCCCTCGCGCATGCCGGATGTAGGCCAAATCGAAGTAATCCGCGAGCCCATGGTGCGGGTCACGCTGTTTATGCCTCAAGAATACGTGGGGCCGGTGATGTCATTATGTGTGGCCAAGCGCGGCGTTCAAACCAACATGAGCTACCACGGGCGGCAGGTACATCTGGTGTACGACATGCCGCTGGCCGAGATCGTGCTGGACTTTTTTGACCGGCTTAAATCGGTGTCTCGCGGCTACGCATCCATGGATTACGAGTTCACCCAATACCAGGACGCCGATGTGGTGCGCGTTGATGTGCTGATCAACGGCGACCGGGTCGACGCCCTGTCCATGATTGTTCACCGCTCAAGCGCGCGTTACCGCGGGCGTGAGGTGGTCTCCAAAATGCGAGGCCTGATTCCGCGCCAAATGTTTGATATTGCCATTCAGGCGGCCATTGGGTCTGAAGTCATCGCCCGCGAAAACGTGAAGGCGCTGCGTAAAAACGTACTTGCCAAGTGTTATGGTGGCGATATTTCTCGCAAGAAAAAACTGCTCGAACGTCAGAAAGCGGGTAAGAAACGCATGAAGCAAGTGGGCAACGTCGAAATTCCGCAGGAAGCATTTCTGGCGATTCTGCAAGTCGAGGATAAGTAGTCTTGAATAATAAGAAGGTGTTCTTGCCATGAGCTGGGATTTCGCCCTGATTTTGTTTTCACTGTTGGTGCTGACCGGGGCCATTTGGGCCTTTGATTTCTTTCATTTGCGGGCCCGCCGGCGCGCCAAGGCGGTGGCGGCCATGGCGGCTGTGGCGCCATCGGTGCAGGGGATTGACCCATCCCAGGCAGCCAAGGTGCGCCAGGAAGCGTACGACAAGGCTAACCGGGCCCCGTGGTGGATCGAATACGGCGTCAGTTTCTTTCCGGTAATCTTGTTTGTGTTTGTGCTGCGCTCGTTTGTGGTCGAACCTTTCCGGATACCTTCGGGCTCCATGTTGCCCACCTTGCAAAATGGTGACTTGATTCTGGTAAACAAGTTCCAGTACGGCATACGCCTGCCGGTGCTCGATAAAAAAATCGTCGAGGTGGGGCAGCCCCAGCGTGGGGATGTGGTGGTGTTTCGCTATCCGGTTGACCCAAGCGTTGATTACATCAAGCGTGTTGTGGGTGTGCCGGGCGATGTGGTCCAGTATCGCAACAAGGTACTGTCAATCAACGATGTGCCTATCGAGCAAACGCGCAATGGCGATTACTTCGAGCCGGACCGCGGGGTGTATATTTCAAGATATACCGAGCAACTGGGCAAACAGCCGCACGATATCCTCCTTAATCGCCGGGCCGGCCAGCAGTTCATGGCTATTTCCGACTTCCCCTTCCGGGAAAACTGCGATTACAGCAATGCCGGGGTGCGCTGTGTGGTACCTGACGGGCATTACTTCACGATGGGCGACAACCGCGACAACAGCCTTGACAGCCGCTACTGGGGCTTTGTTCCCGATGAAAACATCGTCGGACGTGCGTTCTTTATCTGGATGAACTTCAGTGCGCCCAGCCGTATAGGGAAGTTCCAATAATGGCCGATACCACCGCCTTGCTGGCCGCGCTTGATTATTCCTTTGCCGACCGCGACCTGCTTCGCCGGGCACTGACGCACCGTAGCCATAGCGCACAACACAACGAGCGCCTCGAGTTTCTGGGCGACTCCGTACTTAATTTTGTTGTGGCGGCCTTGCTGTTTGAACGCTTCCCCGACATGGACGAAGGGGATTTGTCGCGCCTGCGCGCCAACCTGGTGAAGCAGTCGGCACTGGCCGATATTGCACAGCACCTGCATCTGTCACGATACTTGCGCCTGGGCGAGGGCGAATTAAAAAGTGGCGGCTTTCGGCGTCCTTCTATTTTGTCGGATGCCCTTGAAGCGCTGTTTGGCGCGGTCTATCTGGACGGCGGTTTTGAAGCCGCCCATCATGTGATTGCCCGGCAATACCAACCTTTGGTGGCCAACATCAACCCCGTCACCTTGGGCAAAGACCCCAAAACGCGCTTGCAAGAACTGCTCCAGGCCCGCCGGCGTGAACTTCCGGTTTATACCGTCATCAGTACGCAAGGGGCAGCACACGATCAGCTTTTCGAGGTCGAATGCCGTATCGAGCGGCCCGAGATTGCCGTCACCGCCAGCGGTACCAGCCGGCGTGCGGCCGAGCAGGGCGCGGCCGAGTTGGCCATCGAGGCCTTGACCCGCCTTGAGCCCGATGCGCCGCCCAAGTCCGGAAAAGGCGGTTCGCGTGGGGCTCGCGGGCGCCGTGCTGCGCAGCTCTCATTGCCGGTGGCCGTTATCCAGGAGACAAAATGACAGACACCACAACGTATTGCGGGTTTGTTGCCCTGGTTGGCCGGCCCAACGTGGGGAAATCCACGCTGGCCAACGCCCTGATTGGCAGCAAAATATCCATTGTGTCGCGTAAGGCGCAAACCACGCGTCACCGCATCCACGGCGTTCTGACGCGCGACAGCAAACAGTTTGTGTTCGTGGACACCCCGGGCTTTCAAACCCGGCATGGTGGTGCCATGAACCGTATGATGAACCGTGTCGTCACCCAGACGCTGTCTGATGTTGATGTGGTGGTACACGTGGTTGAGGCCGGACGGTGGACGCCCGCCGATGCTCAAATTGTCCCGCTATTGCCCAAGGATAAGAAAGCGATCCTGGCCGTAAACAAGGTCGACTTGGTAAAAGACAAAACTACCTTGTTGCCCTATGTCGAAAAAGTCATGCTGCAGTACCCTTATGACGCGGTGGTGCCCATTAGCGCCATGCGCGACATCCAGCTGGATAACCTGTTGCAAGAAATAGGGGGGCGTCTGCCTGAAGGCGAACACATGTTCTCCGAAGACGCGCTGACTGACCGCTCCGTCCGTTTCCTCACGGCCGAAATCCTGCGTGAAAAGGTATTTCGCCTGGTAGGCGACGAGCTTCCCTACGGCTGCACGGTGTACATCGAAAACTGGGAAGAAGACGAAAAGGGGGTGCGTATTGCGGCGTGCATTCTGGTGGAACGTGAAAGCCACCGGCCCATCCTGCTGGGCACCAAGGGTACCCACATGCGCCGTATTGCCACCGAGGCACGCCAGGACATTGTCGAATTGCTGGATAAACCCGTTTTTCTGGAAGTGTTTGTCAAAGTAAGAAAAGGCTGGACCGAGCGCGAGAGTCTGCTGCGCGAACTGGGCTATGAGTAGACGGGGCCAACGCGTCGTCAATGTACCTGCTTATTTGCTGCATGCCACGGCGTGGCGCGAAACGTCATTGGTGGTGCAAGTGTTTGCGCGCGAACACGGTGTGGTGGCCATGGTAGCCAAAGGGGCCAAACGGCCCCATTCAGTGCTGCGCCCCGTACTTAATGCATTTCAACCACTTAGCCTGTCGTGGAGTGGCGCCGGCGAAGTTAAAACCCTGACGCGCGCCGAAAGTGCGGGCATCCAGCCCTTGCGTGGTCGGGCATTTATGTCAGCGTGGTACATGAACGAGCTGCTTTTGCGGCTGCTGCCCCGTGAAGATGCGCACCCGGTGCTGTTTGATGCCTATGAGGCTGCGCTGGCCAAACTGGTTGCAGTGGGGCAAGATCGCGACACCAGCTTGCCAATTTCAGGTTTGCTACGCCAGTTCGAATGGGCGTTGCTGCAAGAAACAGGGTATGGGTTTGACGAGCCCATGCCTGATTTTGCAGATGCTGACATTGAACGCCAATTTCGTCCCGTATTGCGCGAGCGGCTTGATGAGCTGCTCGGGCGCCCCCTGCAAACCCGTAAAGTCTTGATGGAACTGTATCGGTGACAGTCGATTCTCACTGCCAGCCTGCCCGCGTCCGGCGCTTGCCCGAGCCGGCACAACCCGTTTCTGATGCCTTGCCGTTGGTGCCTGATGTGGTAGTGTTGGATACCTGCGTTTTGATCTCCAGCGTGTTGCGTCCGCTACTGCTTAATATGGGGCAGGCCGGGTGCTTTGCACCGACGTGGAGTGCCATGATTGGCAAGGAATGGTGCCGTACTGCTGAAAAGCTTTGGCAGGCCGACCCCGATGACGTTCACAAGCAGTGGGCGGCTATCCAGAAAGCCCATCCCCTTGCTGATATGGGCGACGTAAGCGCCCATCTGGCCGGTTTGGTGCGCAGCGATCCCAAAGACTGGCACGTGATTGCAGCCGGGCGGGCAGCACTGGAGCGCTATCCCGACACCAAGGTTGCCGTCATCACGCGCAACATTAAAGACTTCCATCGCGCCGAATTGCGCCGCCTGGGACTGTATCTGTTCGACCCCGACCAGCTGCTTAGCCGTTACTGGCAGCACGATGCGCCTGCCGTGCGCCAACATTTGGTGCAGCTTGTTGAGCAAATTACGCAAGCCGCCTTTCAGCCCGATACGCTCGAATTTCTACTTAAACGCGAACGCCTGTTCCGACTTAATCGCCTGTTCCAGGGTCACGCATGAAACAAGGGGTTGTATTATCAGTGCTGGCATCGGCACTGTTTGCACTGCTTTATTACTACGTTACGTTGCTGGACCCCTTAAGTGGCACCGCCGTGTTCGCCTGGCGCATTTTATTGGGCTTGCCTGCATTGGCGTTGGTGATCACGCGGGCGCGTGTCTGGCCCGAGGTAAGGGCGGTTGGCAAGCGGTTGGTCACCGAGTGGCGTTTCGCCGCCATGTTGGTGACCAGTGCTGCACTGATCGGTGCACAGTTGTGGCTGTTTGTATGGGCACCGTTGCACCAGAAAGCGATTGATGTCTCCATGGGCTATTTTTTGTTGCCACTGGTGATGGTGCTGGTGGGCCGTGTTTTCTATCACGAGCGCTTAAGCCGGATGCAAACGTGGGCGGTGGCCTTTGCGGCACTTGGTGTGCTGCACGAGCTGCTGTTCATGGGCGCTTTTTCGTGGGCCACGGCCTTGGTCATGTTTGGCTACCCACCGTATTTCATGTTGCGACGCTATTTGCGTATCGGGTCATTTAGCACACTGTGGTTCGATATGGTGCTGCTGGTGCCCGCTGCAGTCTATGTGTTGTATACCGACGCATTGGGAGTATGGCATCCGTTTGTGGTGCAGCCTTGGCTGTGGTTGCTGGTGCCGATAATGGGCTTGATCAGCTCGGTGGCCTTGGTGGCGTATATTTCGGCCAGTCGCAAGTTGCCGTTGGGCCTGTTTGGCATTTTGGGCTATGTTGAGCCGGTGCTGTTGTTCTGGGTGGCGCTGTTGCTGCTGCACGAGCCTGTAAGCCTGCAGGCGCTGTTCACCTATGTGCCTATTTGGATTGCCGTGGGGTTGGTAAGCGTAGAAGGCATTCTGGCATGGCGCCGCGAGGCGGCCGTAACGAGCACCGCGCCAAAATAAACGACGATAGCCGTCGGAACTATAGACACAGCGGCTTCAAGATAAGCGAAGTGAGCCGCACCGCAGCAAAGTAAATGAAGCGCTTTGGTAAGCAACAGGCGTATTTTTACTGCTCGATAAAAACGGCCTGCCGGAGAAGATATGCCGGGCAGGCCGTTTTAATATGGGATAAACGGGCGTACGTGCGGTTACTCGCGACCGCCAAATACCCCCAGCAGCATCAGCAGGTTGACGAAGATGTTGTACACATCCAGGTATACCGCCAACGTGGCCGAAATATAGTTGGTTTCACCGCCGTTGACCACACGCTGGAGATCGACCAGCAGCAGTACAGAGAAGATACCCACGGCCATGACGGAGACGGTGAGCATCAGGGCAGGCAGCTGCAGGAAAATATTGGCCAGCGAGGCTACGATCAGCAGCACCACACCAATCAGCAAAAATTTTTGCAGGTGGCTGAAGTCGCGTTTGGTTGTGGTGGCAATGGTAGCCATAGTGCCAAATACGGCCGCGGTACCGCCAAAGGCCAGCATGATCAGCTGAGAGCCATTGGACATGCCCAGCACAAAGCCCAAAATGCGCGACAGCATCAGGCCCATGAAGAAGGTGAATGCCAACAGCAGGGCAACGCCCAGCGAGTTGTTTTTGTTGCGTTCAACCATGAACATCAGGCCAAATGCACCCACCAGGAAGATGATGGCGCTGGCGCCCGGGCTGGCCGCCATGATTTGGTTGATGCCAGAGCTTAGGCCCACCATGGCGCCCAAGACCGTTGGCACTAACGACAGCGCCAGCAGCCAATAAGTATTGCGCAGTACGCGGTTGCGCACCTGCACATTGCTTGTGCCAAAAGAGCCCTGTTCGGGCAGGCTTGGTTGGCGAAACTCGCTCATGATTAAACCCCTGTGGATTAATGTATTACTTAATTCAACAAGCTTACCTTACAAATACCTGAATACGCAAGGGAATTGGCCGCCAGGGTCGTGACGCCCCGCCTCCGGCGCACTGGTTTAGTGCCGACCCGACACATCGTGCGCGTGCAGCGTATGGCCCGCCGCTTGGTAAAGGCGCCACCGATTGCGCGCGGCGGCCTTGTCATCTTCGTGGTTGGACACGATCTCGAGGATGCGGTCGAAGGCGTCGGCATCCGGTGGGCAGTCAAGGTCAAGGTTAAGTAGCCAGGCGTCGGGCGCACTGGCGTGTTCGCGCGTGGCGGCGGGAGATTCGGCCGTCAATACGACGGCCGTGGTGACGGCAAGAGGGTCGTCATGGCGCACATGCGGCACAAATGACGTTGGATCGAAGCCCCACAACAGGCGATCTAAATAGGCCAGACGCTGCGCGTCACGCGTGTAGACGATGACGCGGCGTCCGGCCAGATAATGCTTGCGCACAACATCGCAGGCCGCGCGCAAGCGGTGTTCGACGCCAAATGCGAAGTCGATGCGTGCCACGTCAGGAAGCAGCCTGACCAATCAGGTACTGCACAAGCAGCGGGACTGGGCGGCCCGATGCCCCCTTGTTGTCGCCGCCACTATGCCATGCGGTGCCGGCAATATCCAAGTGCGCCCATGGGTAAGCTTTGGTGAAGCGCGACAGGAAGCATGCGGCGGTGATGGCGCCGGCCGACGGCCCGCCAATGTTGGCGATATCGGCGAAGCGTGATTTGAGCTGTTTCTGATAGGCGTCGTCCATCGGCATATGCCAAGCGGGGTCGTGCACTTGCTTGCCCGCCTGCACCAGCTGTTGGGCCAGGGTGTCGTCCGACGCGAACAACCCGGTGTTGACGTGCCCTAATGCGACGACGCAGGCCCCGGTCAGGGTGGCGATGTCGATGACGGCCGCCGGCTTGAAGCGCTCGGCGTAGGTGAGGGCGTCGCACAGCACCAGACGACCTTCGGCGTCGGTGTTCAGAATTTCGATGGTTTGGCCGGACATGCTGGTGACCACATCGCCGGGCTTGTTGGCCGTGCCGCTGGGCATATTTTCGCACGAGGCGATCACGCCAATGACTTCGCGGTTCAGGTCCAGTTCGGCAACGGCCCGCAGCGTGCCCAGTACCGTGGCGGCGCCGCACATGTCGTACTTCATTTCGTCCATGCCCTTGGCGGGCTTGATCGAAATACCACCCGAGTCAAACGTCAGACCCTTGCCAACTAACACCAGCGGGGCGGTCTTGTCTTGTTTGCCCTTGCTGGCATTCTGGGCCGAGGGCGTGTGCTTCAGCACAATAAATACGGGGGGCTCGTCCGATCCCCGGGCCACCGACAGGAATGACCCCATGCCCAGCGCTTCAATCTCCTGCTGGTTAAGCACCTCGACCTGCAGGCTGTTGAACTGTTCAGCCAGTTGCTTTGCCGTGTCGCCCAAATAGGTGGGTGTGCAGATGTTGCCGGGCAGGTCTCCCAGCAAGCGCGTTAGCGCCATGCCATTGGCAATGGCCTGACCTTCGCGCAAGCCGGCTTTTGCTTCCTCAGACTGGGCACGGTCTGTCCAGAGGCTCAGTTTTCTCAATTTGGGTGCCGGGTTCTCGTCCTTTTTGCTCAGCGTGGCGTCATAATGGTAGGTGGCGTCGCCCGCTGCCATGGCCAGTGCCTTGGCGCGCGAGGAAAGGGTAGAATCAGGGCACTCGATTGCGGCCAGGGTGCTGACCCCCTCGCGCAGGCTGGCCTTGGCGCAATAGTTGGCAAAGGTACGTTCTGCGTCGGCGTGCACTGAGGCCTTGTAGGCGTCTTGCTTGCCCAGGCCAATCAGCACAACGCGTTCGGCGCTCACGCCCGGCAGGTTGCGCAAAACCAGGTGGGTAGTGGGCGCGGCCTTGAATTCAGATTTCAGGACGGCTTTGATGGCCCCTTCGCTGGCTTGATCGATAATATCGGCGGCCGAGCTTAAGATGCCGTCGGTAAAAACGCCCACTGCCAAGGCGGCTGTTTTGGTTTGCGGCAGTGAAGACGAGGTCAGTGTGTTGAGTTCCATTCGACGTTCCCGAAAGTTTCAGTAAATTCTTTGCGATTATCCCGCATATTGTCACATGTCACTATTCAAGCGTTCCGTTATTGCCGAAATCACCAGCCACGCCGGGGTGGTGCTATCGACACTGCTGGTTGTCTGGCTAAGCGTGTTGCTTGTCCGGCTGCTGGGTGAAGCCGCCGGCGGCGAAATTGGCGCCGACGTGGTATTGGGCCTGGCCACTTTTTCCAGTATTACGGCATTGCCCGTTATTTTATCGGTGTCGCTGTTTATTGCCGTACTTACTACGGTAACGCGAAGCTATCGTGAATCGGAAATGGTGGTGTGGTTTGCCAGCGGCTTGTCGTTGCGTGACTGGGTTGGACCGGTGTTGCGATGTGCTGTACCGGTTGCAATTGTGATTGCCATTTTAACGATGGCCGCTTCGCCGTGGGCGTATCGCCAAATTGAAGAGTACCGCCAGCGCTACGAGCAACGCTCTGACCTTTCGAAGATCAGCACCGGCCAGTTTATCGAGACCGAGGACGGGGCACGCGTGTTCTTTGCCGAAGAACCTGTTGAGGAAGGCGACGAGATGGGGCGCATTATTGCGCGTGTGATTGATCCCGAATGGCTCAGTGTTATTACCGCGCACAGCGCTCACATCCAGGTGGAAGAAAACGGCGACCGTTTCCTGGTGCTTGCCGAAGGCCATCGCTACGACATCAAGCCCGGCCAAGCCGATTTGCGGCTGTTTGACTTCGACAGTTACGGCTTGCGTCTGGAAAGCAAGGGGGGCGAAGACACCGTGGAGGCCGCACGTCGCGCGGCCGAGCAACGAAGCAAGGCACGCCCTACTACCCAGCTTCTGAATGACGATACCGACCGTTCGCGTGCGCAAATAATGTGGCGTCTGGCATTGCCTGTGGCCGCGCTTAATCTGGCGCTGCTGGCGATTCCGCTGGGGGCCAGCAATCCGCGTCTGGGGCGATCGGGCGACATCCTCATTGCCGGTCTGATCGGCATGCTCTATATGAACTTGATCAACCTGTCCCGTGGGTGGATAAGTGGTGGCGAGCTGAGTTTCGGGGTGGGCGTGTGGCTGGTGCACGCCATATTTTTGGCGCTCATGGTGTACCTCATGTGGCGCAAGCTGCGTATTAAGGCCCCGCGTCAAGCGTCAGCGGCGTAATCAACGGATGCCGGGCTGCCCGGCGGGCGCCGGTATGGTCAGTTGGCGGCCGGTGCCTTGCAGCAGGGGCTGGTTTTGCTGAACGGCGGTTTTCAGAAAGTCCCACAACGCCATCACGCGTGTTGAATGGCGCAGGTCTTCATGGCAATACATCCAGAAGCTGCGTTTTACGGTTACATCATTGTCCAGCACCACCTGCAATGCCGGGTTTTGTGATGCCATGAAGGCAGGCAGGATCGCCAATGACTGCCCATGTAACACCGCGTGGTATTGGGCGATGACGCTGGTACTTTTGAAATTGACATGCAAGCCGGGGTCGATGTCATCCAGATAGCGTAGCCGGTCGCTGAACAGCAATTCTTCCACATAGCCAATAAAAGTGTGTTGCGTCAGGTCGGCGCGTGTCTTGATGGGGGCGCTGCGGCTCAGGTACTGTGTGCTTCCATAGAGTTTAAGGGTGTAGTCGGCCAGTTTGGTGCACAAATAAGGGCCACGCTGGGGGCGCTCAAGCGCAATGGCGATGTCGGCTTCGCGTTTGGATAAACTGATAAAACGCGGTACCGGCAGCAGGTCCAGCGTGATGCCCGGAAAACGCTTTTGAAACGAAGTCATCAACGGGGCCAGTACGTAGCTTCCAAAGGCTTCGGTGCAGCCCACACGCAGATGGCCGGACAACGTTTGCGCTTCCCCTGAAAACTTTTCGCGTGCGGCAATAAATGTGCTTTCAATTTGTTCGGCGTAATGGAAAAACTGCTCGCCGTCTTCCGTCAGGGTAAAACCGCTCGCCTTCGACTTGTTGAACAGCACGATGCCCAACTCGCGCTCCAGGTGTTGTATGCGGCGCGAAACCGTGCTGTGCTGCACCCCAAGACGGGTTGCCGCAATACTCACTCGCTGTGTGCGGGCCACCTCCAGGAAATAACGAACGCCATCCCAGTTAAGCATGCGGATCCTTGTGCAAAATTTAGCATCTGATGTGCGGTAAACCCGATAGTAATCTGTTTTTTTATCATTAAACTAAGGGGTGGGAGTACTCACTACACCTTACTAACCAGTGTGCTGACACCGGCTGCTAACGCCAATGCAGCA
>JAJUIY010000123.1 GCA_029267415.1 Alcaligenaceae bacterium | reverse complement strand
TGGCCGTTCGGTCACCCGCCACCGACGTGACGAAGCCTTCGCGGATATTCATGCCGCCGGTAAAGCCGATGTGGCCGTCCACCACCAAAATCTTGCGGTGGCTGCGCAAGTTGGCGTAGGGCATGCGCAGGCCCAATGGATTCGTCATGAATAATGCCGCCGGCACCCCTTGGCGCCGGAGTGTGCGCAAGATGGGGGGGCGCGAGTATTTGGCGCCGATAGCGTCAATCAGCACGCGTACCTGCACGCCGCGTTTCACCGCCCGTGCCAGCGCCTCGGCAAACTTCTTGCCGACGCCGTCATTATCAAAAATGTAGGTTTCCAGGGCGACGGTGCGCGTGGCCTGATCGATGGCCTCCAGCATGGCGGGGTAGGCTTCGTCGCCGCCACGCAAAACCCGTATGTTATTGCCGTCGCGCAGCGCAAACCGGCTGATGCGGTCACCCAGCACTTTCAGCGACCGGAACTGTTCGCCGGCAATGTCCGCAATGTCTGCCACGTTGAAGCGCGGGTCGGTGATGTACTCGTGCAGGCTTTTATCCCGCTGCTCAGAAATGTGATCGTGCCGGATCCGGTTTACACCCGCAACCAGATACACCAACGGCCCCACCAGCGGTGACATCATAATGATGCCGACCCACCCAATGGCGGCTCGCACGTCTTGTTTGTTCATGGCGGCGTGCACGGCGGCCGAGCCTCCGATAACCAGGCTCAGTACGGCCGTCAAATGCGGCCAGTATTCGTCGAAGAAGGCGTTAAGTACTGTAATGTCCATGCGCTTGTCAGGATAGGCCCGGGCGCTGCTGCAGAGTGTTGTACCACTGGGGGTTGGGTGCACCCTGGCCCGCCAGCTGCTGCGCACGCGATGGCGCGCGCCACACGCCGCCGCCAATATTGGGCCTGGGCTGTACGCCATACCAAAACCAGCGGCCATCTTCATCTTGTGCCAACCAGTGCCAGCCTTCCGGGGCCTGTGACCAGTCGGGAATAGTGTGTGCGTTCATGCGAAGCCCGGTTTTTTTGCGACACCCGGTAGTATAGACGGGCTTGCCATCCACAACGGTAGTGCGTCCGGCCGGCTTGTTTCGCGTTGGCGGGATACGCGCGTGCTGCAGCCTGATCCCGGCCCATGTACTTTGCCTGTCGGTGGCTAAACGCGCCACACAGCGCACCCATAACCGCCAACAAATAACAGCGCACAAATAAGCAGCGCACACAAAAAAGCCCGCCTGATTTGTGCCGGCGGGCTAGTTTGGTGGGGTGGCCGATGGGACTCGAACCCACGACAACCGGAATCACAATCCGGGGCTCTACCAACTGAGCTACGGCCACCACTGCTGAAAGAAAGGAAGTATAGCACCAAATATTTAGTGCTGCCAACAGGGCGCTTGCGCGCGATCACGGGCTGGTCGGCATCCTGTGAATCCCCTAGAATGAACGGTGGACACGTCACAATAAGCAACAACCCGGCGCGTCCGGGCCTTCCATATTCAGCCACGACAAAAACCCGGTGCAGGGCTCGACTTCCGATACAACCTCACGAATACCAGGATACGCTTATGGCTCAACTCTTTGTCGTTCACCCAGAAAATCCCCAGTCCCGCTTGCTGCGCCAAGCTGGCGAACTGCTTGCCCAAGGCGGGCTGGTTGCCGTCCCCACCGATTCCAGTTACGCCGTTGTGGCTCGGTTGGATGACAAGGCAGCGGCCGAAGCGCTGCGCCGCATTCGCGGCCTCGACGAGCGCCACCACTTAACGCTGTTATGCCGCGATCTCTCCGAAATCAGTCATTTTGCCCGGGTCGACAATAAACAATACCGCTTCCTTAAAATGGCCACGCCCGGCCCGTGGACCTTCATTCTCGAAGCGACACGCGAGGTCCCTCGCCGTGTCTCGCACCCATCACGTAAAACCATTGGTATCCGCGTTCCCGATCACCGGGTCACGCTGTCGCTTATCGAAGCGGCGGGCAGCCCCCTGATGTCCACTACCCTGATCCCCGAAGACGAGTCCATGCCCCTGAACGACGCCCAAGACATTTTCCAGCGTTACGGCAACCAGTTGGCGGCCGTGATTGATGGCGGCGCCTGCACATTGGCCCCCACCACGGTTATTGACCTTACCGGTCCGGCGCCGGATGTGGTTCGTCACGGCCAAGGCGATGTTGCCGTGCTGGGTCTGGCTACGTAAGCGTTTTGCCGCAGTGAGCGTTCGTATCAATATTTCAGGTTGTGCCGGGGCGCATATGTCGTATTATGTGCAACCTGAACGTATCACTGCGGCGTCACCATGGATTCATTAATTCAAACCATCACGGTTTTTGCCCTTCCGGTTCTTTTTGGTATTACCCTGCACGAGGCCGCTCACGGCTATGTGGCGCGCATGCTGGGCGATCCGACCGCTGCCGAGGCCGGACGCATCACCCTAAACCCCGTGCGGCATATCGACCCCATCGGAACCATCGTGGTGCCGGTGTTTTTGTTGCTCAGCGCCAAGTTGCTGGGTGGTGCAGGCGTGTTGTTTGGCTGGGCCAAGCCGGTGCCGGTCGACTGGAGCCGGCTGCGCAACCCCAAGCGCGACATGGCCTGGGTGGCCTTGGCGGGGCCGGCGTCCAACCTGTTTATGGCCATTTTGTGGGCAATTTCCCTTAGTGTGCTTGATGGCATGGGTGTGCCGCGCGATGATTTCTGGGTACGCATGGGTATTGCCGGCATACAGGTCAACCTGGTGTTGATGGCCTTGAATATGTTGCCCATTCCTCCGTTGGATGGCGGGCGTATTGTATTTAGCCTGTTGCCCAACGACCTGGCTTACAAATATTCGCGTATCGAGCCCTATGGGCTGCTTATTCTGATTATTCTTATGTTCACCGGCGTGCTGTGGTTTTTGCTGCAGCCCCTGCTTGAGTTTGGTTTTATGGTTGTACGGTGGTTTTTGTGAATGATGGCGCTGGGTATTGTAAAAACTCGCGTTTAATCCGGTAAACTGCCGGATTAGGTATTTGATTGGCCTTCATTTCGCGATTTCCAGGAGATTCTTGTTTTATGGCAAGCACTAATTCTGCGATTCCTGCACTTCAGGGTAGTCTGGTTGCTTTGATTACCCCCATGTTTCCCGACGGCACCCTGGACTTCGCAGCATACAAAAAACTGATCGACTGGCACGTCGATCAAGGCACGGACGGCATAGTAGTGGTTGGGACATCGGGCGAGTCCCCCACGGTCGATATGGACGAGCACGCCGAGCTGATCCGCGTGGCTGTCGAACACGCCGCTGGCCGTTTGCCGGTGGTGGCCGGTATTGGTGGCAACTCCACGTCGGAAGCGATCCAACTCTCCAAACACGCCCTTGAGGTTGGCGCCGACGCCGGGCTGTCTGTCGTGCCGTACTACAACAAACCCACCCAAGAAGGCCTGTACCAGCATTTCAAGGCCGTGGCCGAGGCCGTCGAGCTGCCTTCGCTGCTGTACAACGTACCTGGCCGCACCGTTGCCGACATGGCTAACGATACGGTGGTGCGCCTTTCTCAAGTGCCTAATATTATTGGCATCAAGGATGCCACGGGCGATATCGGCCGGGGCGCCATGCTGATTCGCGATGTGCCTTCGGATTTCATCGTGCTGAGCGGCGACGACGCCACCGCCGCCGCACTGATACTTCTCGGAGGGCGTGGCAATATTTCTGTCACCGCCAACGTCGCACCTGCCCTGATGCATCAGCTATGCGCCGCCGCGCTGGCCGGCGATGCTGCCCGTACACGTCAGCTTAATGCCCGTCTCGCAACGCTAAATCAGGTTTTGTTCCTCGAGGCCAATCCCATCCCCGTGAAGTGGGCCGCGGCCGAAATGGGGCTTATTCAACCGGGCTACCGGCTTCCCCTTACGCCACTTGGCGCGCAGCATCATGACACCGTGCGCCAGGCATTGAAAGACTTGGACCTCATCTGAACTATGAAGAGCTCTCGTGTAAAACAACGAACTATCGGCGCGGTACTGGGCATCAGCGTTGTGGCCCTTTCCGGGTGCTCCACCTGGAACCAGCTTATGGGTACCGAAGAATCGGTTGACTACCGCAGTACCGTTCGGGCCGACCCCCTCAGTATTCCGCCCGATCTGACCCAGGTTAACCAAGACGCCCGCTACCGTGCGCCAGAGGGCACCGCCACGTTCAGCGAGTATGCGCAAACCGAGCAACAGCGCCGCTCCGTAACCGATGCTGACCGCGTATTGCCTCAGCAAGAGGGCATCCGTGTCATGCGTGACGGCGACTTGCGCTGGTTGGTCGTTGATCAACCCGCTGAAGAAATCTACCCGCGCATTATCGAATTCTGGAATATGCAGGGCTTCACCATCCGAAATCAAGACCCGCGAGCGGGTGTGATTGAAACGGACTGGGCCGAAAACCGGGCGAAAATTCCGGAAGGCTGGATACGTCGGGCGCTGGGCGCCATTATTGATCAGGTCTTTGACAGCGGCGAGCGCGAGCGCTTCCGTACGCGCCTCGAACGTGTCGGCGGCCGTACCGAAATTTATGTCAGCCACCAGCACATGGAAGAAACGCCCACGGCCGACGGCACCACCTTCAAGTGGGTGTTTGGTCAAGAAGACCCCGGCCTGAACGCGGCCATGCTGGCCCGCATGATGGTGTTTCTGGGCACCGATGTTGACCGCGCCCAACAGCTGGTGACTGAAGCCGAACAAAACCCGCAAACACCTGACATCCGCACGGCCGAAGACGGCACAGCACAGTTGCTGATGGACGAAGCGTTTGACCGTGCCTGGCGTCGCGTGGGCGTGGCCATCGATTCTGCCGGGTTCACCGTCGACGATCGCGATCGCTCCACGGGTGACTTCTACGTGCGTTACCTTGACGTCGACACGGGCGTGAAGATCGAACAGCAAAACTTTATCGGACGCTTGTTTGGTCAGCGCAATACCGCCGAAGCCGAGCAATACCGCATCAATGTGGCGCAACAAGGTGCCGGCTCGCGTGTCGCGGTGCTCGACGCTCAGGGCCAGGTGCAAGACACTGAAACGGCACGTCGGATCTTGTCGGTATTGATGGGCCACATGACGGGGAATTATTAACGCTATTAGCCCGGCTTAGCCGGGTTAGCGTGCCGTCAGTGCCGCCCATCACCACGTCGGGCCGTTTCGGCCTCGGCACCAACACCCCGGAAGGCCAAGTCGCTCAATTTGGCCCCGGGGTGTTTTTTTGGCCCTGTCTACGTCTGCTTCTGAAGCTGTTCGTGTAGTTGGTACAAGGCGTCCAGGGCCTGTCGTGGGGTCAGGTCGTCGGGGTTAAGCCGCTGTAGCGTCTCAACCAGGGCTTCATAGGCGTCCAGCTTGGCGTCCAGTGCCTGCAAGGTGTCGTTGGCATCGCTAGCGGTGCCGCCCGTGCCATGACCAAGCCCTTGGCTCATACCGGGGCCGATAGCATCGTGTCTGCCATCGCCGCCGGCACGGCCGGTATCAGGGCTGCCACTGCTTGCAGCGGGGTAAGATCCATCATCGCTAACCCGCCGCTCGTCAGTGATCGACGGGGTGGCAAACAGGTCCAGCTGGGCCGCGGGAGCCCCCTGGGCTTCCAGCTGTGCCAGCTGGCGTGCGGCGTGCCGGATCACAGAAGGCGGAATGCCGGCGCGCTGGGCCACCTGGATGCCATAACTGCGGCTTGCCGGCCCGTCGCGCACCTCGTGCAAAAACACGACGCCCGACGGTGATTCCGCCGCCGCCAAATGCACATTTACGGCGGCCGGTTGCTCAGCGGGCAGACGGGTAATTTCAAAGTAGTGGGTGGCAAACAAGGTAAGGGCGCGGTTGTGCGTCAGCAGCCGGTGCGCAATGGCCCACGCCAGTGCCAGCCCATCGTAGGTTGACGTGCCGCGACCCACTTCGTCCATCAGCACCAGGCTGGACGACGTGCTGGCCGCCAGAATGGCGGACGCCTCGGTCATTTCCATCATGAAGGTGGACCGACCCCCGGCCAAGTCGTCGGCGGCGCCGATGCGGGTGAAGATGCGGTCAATGGTACCGATGCGTGCCGATTGGGCCGGCACAAAGCTGCCCATGCGTGCCAGCAGCACAATTAGCGCCACTTGCCGCATATAGGTTGATTTACCGCCCATATTGGGTCCGGTAATCAGCAGCATGCGCCGGTTGGCATGCATTTCACAATCATTGGGGGTGAAATGCTCAATACTGCGTTCCACCACAGGGTGGCGACCAGCAACAATGTCGATACAAGCGTCATCAGCCAGTTCCGGTGCCACCCAATTATTCTGGCGTGCATGCCAGGCCAGGCTTGCCAGCGCGTCCAGCTCGGCCAACGCGGCGGCACAATGCGATAGTGCCTGTGCGTAACCCGCCAGCGTTTCCAGCAAGTTGTCAAACAACCATTTCTCGCGCGCCAGGCTGCGCTCTTTGGCAGACAAAATCTTGTCTTCCCACTCTTTCAGCTCGGGCGTAATGTACCGTTCGGCATTTTTCAGCGTTTGGCGGCGCCGGTATTCTACGGGCACTTTATCGGTTTGACCTCGCGAGACTTCAATGAAAAAGCCGTGAACCCGATTGAATTCCACCCGCAGGTTGGGGATGCCGGTGCGCTCGCGCTCGCGGGCTTCCAGTCGAATCAGGAAATCGCCGCTGTCATTGGCCATGCGGCGCAGCTCATCCAGTTCGTCGTCGTAGCCATCGGCCATGACACCGCCGTCACGGATCAGCTGGGCCGGTTCAGGGGCGATAGCGCGGGCAAGCAACTGAGCCAAATCAGGGTCAACGCCAAGGGCTTGCCGGGTGGTATGTAGCCGTCCGGTATCCGGAAGTGAAGCGAGTTGCGCATCCAGCTGTGGCAGCCGGTGCAGCGCATCACGCAAGGCGGCCAGCTCGCGCGGGCGTACCGAACCCAGGGCCACACGAGTAGCAATGCGTTCCAGGTCGGGCAAGGGGCGAAGGTGCTCGTGCAGGGCATCCAGCAAGGACGGAGCACTAAGCGCGTCGCCCCGGGCAGGGGCACGCAAAATGTGCGTGATCACCTCGTGGCGTTGCTGAACCGGTTTGTTGCTGCGCAGAGGGTGGTGCAGCCAGCGCCGTAACAGACGGCTGCCCATGGGCGTGGCACAGTGATCCAGCGTGGAAAAAAGCGTGGGCGCGTCCTCGCCGCTGATGGATTGCGTCAGCTCCAGGTTCTTGCGGGTAACCGGGTCCAGCATGACATACTCGCCGGGGTCATCCACGCCGATGGTCTGGATATGGGGCAGTGCCTGCTCTTGCGTTCCTTGCAC
>JAJUIY010000052.1 GCA_029267415.1 Alcaligenaceae bacterium | reverse complement strand
CATATTCCGGTCAATGGCGGCCGGGCGAACTCTGCCCGTATGGGCGGTGGCGCCGACATCGGCACGCCGCTTGGCCAGCCACGGTTAAGGAGCGGCCATGGATACCAATGATTACGCCGCCCTGTCGCAACGGGTGGTGCTAGTGACGGGCGGAGGCAGTGGCTTGGGTGCATCGATATGCGCCCTGTTGGCGGGCGAGGGCGCCCGGGTCGTTACCGTGGACATCAATGAACGCGCCGCCCGTACCGTGGCCGATGACATCGTGTTGCAGGGCGGTGACGCGCTGGCGGTAAAAGCCGATGTGGGCAGCCAGGAAGACATCCGGAATATGCTGGATCAGGCCGCTGCCCGGTTTGGGCGGCTGGACGCCATCGTTAACAACGCAGGTGTGGACGTCACACAAGGCGTGGACGAGATGGCGGTGGCGGAATGGAACCGCATCATTGCCACTAACCTCACCGGGCCGTTCATGCTGGTCAAGTTTGGGCTGTCTTACCTGGCGCCTGGCGGGCATATCGTCAATATCGCGTTAACCGCGGCCCGACGTGCCTGGCGACGCTGAATTTGCCCGTGTGCGTCGTGAGCAATCAACCTGGAATCGCGTTAAAAAAATTCAGCGCGACGTCCTTTCATAGGATGCGGGCACATTTGCTGGCCATGTGTGCGGCGGCGGGCTTGCTGCTGGACGCGGCCGGTCAGCACGGCATTGATTTACGCCGGTCCTGGATGGTTGGCGATATTCTTGACGATGTGGAGGCCGGGCGCCGTGCAGGCTGCCGTACCGTTCTGATCGACAACGGCAATGAAACGGAATGGGCGGTAAGCAGGCTGCGTGTCCCCGATTATTGCGCGCCAGATCTCGGGGTGGCGTGCCGCTTGCTGGTTGCCGAAATTCGGGCGGCAGACGGGGTGCCCGCATGAGTCCGAGCTTACCGTGGAATATGGCACAACGGATTCTCTGCGTGCGCCTGGATAATATGGGCGACGTGCTCATGACGACCCCGGCGTTACGGGCCCTTAAACAGTCGCGGGCCGATCGGCACTTGACGTTATGGACATCGTCGTCCGGGGCCGTGTTGGGTCCATACTTGCCAGACGTGGACCAGGTGCTCAGCTTTGAGGCGCCATGGGTGAAAAATGATGCGGACGATGTGCAGGCCGACCTCCATATGGTGAAGGTGTTGCGCGCACAAGCGTTTGATGCGGCGGTCATCTTCACGGTGTATAGCCAAAGCGCGCTGCCCGCGGCCCTGATGTGCCGGCTGGCCGGTATCCCGCGCGTGTTGGCACACTGTCGGGAAAATCCCTACCACTTGGTGTCGGATTGGGTGCGCGAATCCGAACCGCCATGCGTGCGCCACGAGGTGCAGCGCCAGCTGGACCTGGTGTCCACCATTGGCGCCACTAATCCCGAGCCGACGCTGCGCTTCGTCCCTCGCGACACCGACCGAATCAGCCTGTTTCAAAAACTGGCCGCCTTTCGTCTGGCGCCCGGCATGCCGTGGGTGGTGGTGCATTGCGGTGCCAGTGCTGCTTCGCGCCGGTATCCGGCCTCCTTGTTTGCGCGCGCCATACGCCAGTTGGGACCCGGAGTTGGGGCAATTGTTTTGACCGGGGACGCCACTGAGCGTGACCTGACGCGGGACGTCGCACAGTGGTGTGAGGCCAAAGTACCCATTGTCAACGTGGCCGGCTGCGGCAAGGCAACAAGCAGTGACCAGCCCCACATAGCCCGCGCCCACAATGGCAATATTCATAACGGTATCCGGGTGGGAAATGGGTGCATTAACTTTTCAGCACCCCGTCAAAGGATGTTCATCACCCGTCGAAGCAAGCCTCATGCCGCTACGAATTGCCAGTTCAGCGGGTTTCGTGCTGCCATACGGTTTTCAGCAGCTGTAAGGTGCGGGGCTGTAAGGGACGACGTTTTGCCAGGATGGCCGGCAACCCTTTAAGCACGCCCTTTACAACCCGCCAATATTGAGAGCGATTGCGGCTTTGGCGTAGCGTGCGCATGGTGTGCTGAAGCGCCATGCGCCCGGGCAGTCGCAGCCAGGCCGTCCAAATAGCATTGCGCAGCAGCAAGTCCTCGCGTTGCAGGGCGTGTCGACGCTCTGATGGCCAGTGATGCACCGTTAGCGTCGGGGCGAATACGATGTCATAGCCGGCATCCAGAATATCCATGGCCAACAGGCTTTCCTCTCCGCCAATAAAGAAGCGGGGGCAATATCCGCCGGCCTTTGAAAAGCAGTGTGTGCGCATTACGCAAGCACCCGCCATGAAGCCAATCAAGCGTGGGCCTACGCCGGGCACACTCGCCAGCGGGCTGGTGGCCATGCGCCGACATGTCGGGTCTGGCTTGCCACGCTCACCCACCAGGATGTTGGCATTCAGTACGGCGATGTATGGATGCTGCTCCAGCAGCGCGACGGCAGTGGCCAGCGAATGGGGCGCCCACCAGGTATCGTCATCGCAAAAGGCCACGTAGGGGGTCTCGACCTGATTGACCGCCAGATTACGGCCGGCAGCCCCCAGGTTGGCGCCGGCATAGCGCAGCGCGACACCGGGGAAACGGCTCACTACACCGGCCGTCGTGCCGCCGGTGCTGCCATTGTCTACCACTATCACGCGGGGCTTCTCGGGCAACGCCGACAAATGCGACAACGTACGCGTAAGCTCAACGGGGCGGTTATGCGTCAGCACCACCACCGTTACCAGCTGGGCAAAACTGCTCACATCAACGCCATTTCACAATGCACACGCCAATAGGTTTCCGTGTGGGCCATGATGGGGTCTGCACCGTCATATCCCAGGCCCTGTAGCTGACTGCCGTAGGCGATTACCGCCCTTTGTTTGTGTTCTGCGGTCCGCCAGCGCGGTAGCGCCGGCCGGAATGGGGTTAGTACGCAAGTGCGCGACAAGGCGCGCAGGCGCTCCCGGCAGCGCAGCACCTGGCTGCGATAAGGGATGTCCTCGTAGGCTATCCAGCTAATCGACGGAAACTGGGGCAGCAGGTCAAATATGGCGTCGGACACCCGAATGTGGTCGCGGTGGAACAGGCCCAGGGGAAAAATGACCGATGCGGCCTTCTCCGACGAAATCGTCGAGGCCAGTGTATCGCTCAGCAAATTCGCGCCATTTTGTGTGGCGTCCGGGTACTGATCGTCAAGAAAGTGCAGATCAATATCTTGGGCCTTCAGCATGGCCAGTGCGGCCTTGTTCTCGATGGCGCGAGCGTGCATGGCCTGCCGTGCACTCGTAAAACCGCATTGTTCGTCCCAGCTGGTCAGGGCGAGGTCGTGCTCGGGAATATCGGTAAAGACGGTAACGACAGTGCTTCCGGGATATTCGGCAAGCAGTTGCCCACAACTGAAAACGGCATCATCGTAATGGGGTGAAATCGCAATGACCGGGCCTCGCAGGGGTTGATCGGCGCCTGTTGCCCGCTGTGCCTGAACAAAGGGCCCGTCCCCCTCCTGAACCGCATATCCGGTGTGCAATGTTGTTTTTTCCATGGCAGCACATGAATGTTCATGATGTGTAATAAGTGCTGCGCATGCTTAGCAAACGGTGTGCCGACTCTAACTTGACTGCAGGCCGCCGAAAAACAGTGTGCCGGCCCTCGCGTCTTACCGGAGCCCGCCAAAACGGTCATAAAACGACGGCTCGGCGTCGGGCGCCGCGTCGTCTTCAATCCGAAGGATGCCCAAAGCGTATTCGTTGGCCTTTTTATACAGTAAACGGTAAATCTCGCGGCACAGCTCGTAGGCGATCTTGCCGGCCCAGTTTTCCGGTAACAGTTCAAGGGGTAACTGGGGGTCGTGCAATAGCACCCGCCGAAATTCATGAATCAGCAATGTCCGCAATACAAACGCCAGTTCCGGTTCCAGCGTTTTCTGCGCTCGGATCATGTCGGGCAGCGGGGCAAACCATCGTATGAAGCGGTGGTAGGCCTCAGTCACTTCGGCCAGGTTCCAGCAGTGCTCCACCAAGTCGGACAGTGGCCGTCCGGCCACCACTTCCGAAGGCGTAAGCGTGGACACAAAGACCTGCTTTTCAAGCTTCAGGCGGATAAGCAGGTCGGTCAGTGCTTCGGCGTGCGGATTCGGGTGAATAAACGTGGTGGGCGACAGTGCGCCAAAGCCCTCCCAAAGCAGCTCTTTGCGCAGTTGCGCACGGCGCGGCGCCGTCAGCATGGCGTTGAGCGTCATGATCAGCGTCCATTGGCCGTCCCAAGCCAAGTAGGTCGGGGTGTAGACTCGCTTGTAGGCATTCTCGAAGCGCCGCGCGGCACTGGGTTGCAAGGTGTACTGACTGCGGCGTCCCTTGCGCTGCGCACTTAGCCAACCTTCTTCGGCCAAGCGGTAAACGCTGGTGCGCACCAGGCGGTCGTTGGTGCCAAACGGCGCCATGAGACGAATAAGGCTACCCAGCCAAAGCGCGCCGCCATGCGGAAGAATGACGTCTCCAAAGAGGGTCATGACGACGGATTTGCTGCGGGGCGGGTTATCGGCCATGTAACGCTGCGGCCAAGTCTGCAAGGAATGTTGGGCGTTGCAAGTCATGAAAAAAGCAAAAACGCGTCGTGATACGAGCAGCAATTATGCCTGCTTACCACGCATTTGTCGTTTTTTAGCGGCAATGCCGTCACGAATCGCTAGGGGAAAACGCGGGGACCCCGAGGCTTGCACCGCCGTTAATTTGCTCCATAATTATGAATTATGAAAGGCTAACGGATGAAACAATGGACGGTCCCATCGTGCAGCCGGTGCTGTATCAGCAAGTGGCCAACCGCCTGCGTGACATGATTCAGTCAGGCAAACTGCCCAGTGGCGCCTGGATTGACGAAGTCAAACTGACGCAAGAACTGGGCATCTCGCGCACGCCCCTGCGCGAGGCACTAAAAGTGCTTGCCACTGAAGGACTGGTCCGTCTTGAGCCCCGCCGTGGCAGCTTCGTCAACGAACTCTCCATGAAAGACCTGGACGACATCTTCCCGCTGATGGCCATGCTGGAAGGGCGCTGTGCCTACGAGGCAGCGCGCAAAGTCTCCTCCGCCGACCTTAAAGTGCTGGAAACCTTGCATGCGCAACTGCAAGAGCACGCCCGGCACGAAGATATCGATCAATACTACGAGACCAACGCCCGTATCCACGAGGCGGTGCAAGCCATGGCTGACAACCGCTGGCTATCCGATCTGGTCAGCAATTTGCGTAAGCTGCTTAGCCTCTCGCGCCTCAAAAGCTTGGCATTGCCGGGCCGCATTCACGAGTCATGCGCCGAACATATGGCCATTTTCGCTGCGCTGAAGGCGCGTGACCCGGAAGGCGCTGAAGCCATCACGCGCAAACATTTGTTGCGCCAGCTCGACGCCTTGCACGTGCTTGCCTGCCAAGGGTCGCCAACCGATATCTCTGAAGCTACGCAGGAGTTGCAAGAATGAGCGTTGACCAATCGCAACCCATCAATTCCGCCGTACAAGACGCCGTCGAATCCAGCAAAGGCAGTCAACTATCTGCCGCGGCCGAGGGCATTATCAGTCGTTTAAACCGTTGGCTCGATCGCGACCGCTGGCCATCGGCGCCTGACACCGCGGCGATGTTCACGGCCCCCCTTACTGATGTTGCTGCCAACCGCGTCGCCAAGGCTTGGGCCGAACGCTATATGGCCGGTGATGATGACCAGCGCCGCCGCTTGCTGGCGGGTCTGGCACAGGCCAGCGCTTTGCTCGAACCGCGTAACGACTATGGCTTGCGGCTGTTTCGCCGCCTTTATGCCCAGGCAGAAAGCCTGGCGTTAACCGTTACCTTGCGCGCCGATATGTTGCGCTGGCGTAATCAGGTGGCCGGGCTGGGGGTAATGGAAGGCGAGCTCGAAACCTTGCTGTCCAGCTGGTTCGACGTGGGCATGCTTGAACTGCGCCGGATAAGTTGGGACAGCCCGGCGTCGCTGCTTGAAAAGCTCATTAAATATGAAGCGGTCCACGAAATCAGTTCGTGGGAAGATTTGCGCAATCGTGTCGCGAATCATCGTCGCTGCTATGCGTTTTTCCACCCCCGCATGCCCGACGAGCCCCTTATCTTTGTCGAGGTGGCCTTCGCACCCGATATGGCCGACAACGTTCAGGAGTTGTTGGATACCGCTGGCCCGCCAGACGATCCCCACAAGGCACGCTGGGCCATTTTTTACTCCATCTCCAACACCCAGCCGGGGTTGCGCGGCATCAGCTTTGGCAACTTTCTGCTTAAGCGCGTGGTAGAAGAGCTGGTGCGCGAATTCCCCCGCCTGAAGTCCTTTGCCACGTTGTCGCCCATTCCCGGTTTTTCGGCCTGGCTGGCGCGCCAAGACGCGGCGGCCATGCAGTCGCTGATTGCCGACAAAGCCCACAAGCAGCTCACTGCTGCCGAACAGCTTTCCGGGCAGCAGTGGCTCGAACGGTTTCAGGACGCGGTTGCAAATTCGGATGCCGCTGAGTCACTGCGCAAGACAGCGTTGCGCCTGGTGGCCAAGTACCTGACCAGCATGAAAAACGGGCAACCGATCGACCCGGTGGCGCGTTTCCATTTGGGTAACGGCGCACGCATCGAACGGCTTAACTGGCTGGCCGATACCTCAGCCAAAGGGGTGAGCCAGTCGTGTTCAATCATGGCTAACTATGTGTACGATCTGGATCAACTGGATGACAACCGCACACAGCTTGCCGCTGGCAAGGTGAAAATGGGAAGGAATATGCGATGGCTGTAACGCAGGCTCCCGCCTCCATCAACAAGTCGGAGGGCGCCGTTACACTACAGGTGGCCGACCGTATCGCTCGCGTCACCTTGTCGCATCCCGGGCGGTTAAATGCCATCACCGTGGATATGTGGCGGCAGCTGGCCACGGTTTTCCGCCAGGTGGCGGCCCAACCTCAGGTGCGTTGTGTCGTTGTGCGCGGTGAAGGTGGCAATTTTGCGGCCGGCGCCGATATCCGCGAATTTCCGCACTATCGAAATAACAAAGCGAATGTGGTGGCCTACCACACTGAAATTCTGGCGCCAGCCTTGCAAGCCGTAGCCCAATGCCCGCACCCCGTCATCGCGGTCATTCAAGGCGTGTGTGTGGGGGGCGGTCTCGAAATTGCCAGTCAATGCGATCTGCGCATTGCCGCCCGCAGCGCCCGGTTTGGTGTGCCTATCAATCGCCTCGGTTTTCCCATGGCGCCCGACGAAATGCGCGGATTGCTAGCGTTGGCTGGTCCCGCTGTCACGCTTGAACTTTTGCTTGAAGGCCGTGTGTTCAATGCGGACGAGGCATTCCAGAAAGGCTTGCTGACGCGTGTGGTTGACGACGATGCCCTGGAGGAGCACGCCAGCGCATTGGCGCGGCGCCTGGCTCGCGGTGCGCCGCTGGCAGCCCACATCAACAAAGAAACCGTGCGACGCCTGATGGCGTCATCCGCGCCGCTGGACGCGGCCGAAATCGACCATTGCTTTCGTTATGCTGAATCGCGCGATCACCAAGAAGGGGTGCGTGCGTTTCTGGCCGGGCAGGCGCCCGAGTTCACAGGAGAATAGTGTGCAGTCCAACGCCAATCTTTATCAATTTCTCGCCAGTGGTTTTCCGGCGGATCGCAGCAAGGTGGCGATCCAGACGCCGGAGCGTCAGTACAGTTATGACGATATTGATCGGCTAAGTGCGCAGTACGCGCATGTGCTGCAAGCCTTGGATGTACCGCATGGCTCGCGTATTGCGGTTCAGGTTGAAAAATCGCCGGAAGCGCTGATGTTGTATTTGGCCGCATTGCGGGCCGGCCTGGTTTACCTGCCGTTGAACACGGCCTACCGCGATGCCGAGGTTGAATACTTTGTGACGGATGCCGAGCCAGCTGTGATCGTGTGCGACCCGTCGCGTCTTGACGGTATGCAGGCGCTGGCTGCACGTACTGGAAACGCCACGGTTTACACGCTGGATTCACAGGGCGAAGGCAGCCTGACCGATGATGCGCGATCGCAAGCCACGGCCTTTATGACAGTAACAAGCCAGCCCGACGACCTGGCTGCCATCTTATATACCTCGGGTACCACGGGCCGTAGTAAAGGCGCCATGCTAAGTCATGAGAACTTAAGCTCCAATGCCCAGGTGCTGCACGAATACTGGGGCTGGTCATCCGATGACGTCTTGCTTCATATGTTGCCTATTTTTCATGTGCATGGGTTATTTGTGGCTTCGCACGCCGCCTTGTATGCCGGTGCGCGCATGATTTGGCTGCCCCGCCTCGATATTGATGCCGCTCTTCAGGCCTTGCCCGGAAGCACGGTGATGATGGGCGTGCCCACATATTACGTACGCTTGCTGGCCGATCCGCGTTTTACGCGCGACGTGTGTCGCAATATGCGTTTGTTCATTTCCGGTTCGGCCCCGTTGCTGGCCGATACCTTCAACGAATTCCGCGAACGGACCGGCCATGCCATATTAGAGCGTTATGGCATGAGCGAAACCATCATGTTGACGTCCAATCCCTACATTGAAGCCGAAGGTCCACGGCTGGCCGGCACGGTTGGCCGAGCCTTGCCCGGTGTCCGGGTGCGCATTGTTGACGACAACGACACCGAGGTGCCCGTAGGCAGTATTGGCCATGTGCAAGTGCGTGGTCCCAATGTGTTTTCGGGGTATTGGCGCATGCCCGAGAAAACACGCGAAGAGTTCACGGCCGATGGCTGGTTCCGCACGGGTGATATGGGCTGCAAAGGGGGCGAAGGGGTGCCGGATGACTACGTATCCATTGTTGGGCGCAATAAGGACTTGATCATTTCGGGGGGATACAACGTATATCCGAAAGAGGTGGAAATGCTGATCGACGAGCAACCCGGTGTGTTCGAGTCGGCCGTTATCGGCGTGCCCCATCCTGACTTTGGCGAGGCCGTGGTGGCCGTGGTGGTGCCGCGCGAAGGTGCACACGTGGATCCGGACGCCATGCGTGACAGCCTTAAAACACAACTGGCCAACTTCAAAGTACCAAAAGAAATCCGGGTTATCGAGCAATTGCCCCGTAACACCATGGGCAAGGTGCAGAAGAATGTGTTGCGCGAAACATGGAGTGATGTTTCGTCAGCAACCTAAACCGGCGGGGGAGGGCAGCAAAAACACCGCCTCGGCGAAGCGGCGGCTGCAGCAAAAACATACCGCCATTTGTTATGTGTTCAGGAGACAAAACCATGAAGAAGAAGTTTCAATTTGCGGTCGCGGCCGCTTGCCTGCTTGGAGCGGCCACGGTATCGGCGCAAACCGTATTGCGCGCGTCGCACCAATTTCCGGGTGGCCAGGGCGACCCGCGAGATGAAATGGTCCAGATCATTGCCCGCGAGGTGAAAGCCGCCGACGTGGGGCTGGAGATTCAAGTGTTTCCCGGTGCGTCGCTGTACAAACCCAACGAGCAATGGGGTGCGGTCACACGGGGCCAGCTGGACATGACGGCATTCCCGCTTGATTATGCGTCCGGCCGGGTCCCTCAATTCTCGGCCACGCTCATGCCCGGCCTGGTACGTAACTACGACCACGCCGACCGCTTGAACAAGTCCGAGTTTATGGACGATATCAAGGCGCTGGTGGAAAAGAGCGGTGCCATCGTAATTGCCGATGCCTGGCTGGCTGGCGGCTTTGCATCTAAAGAGCACTGCATTACCAGCCCCGACACCATCAAGGGGCAGGTGATCCGTGCGGCGGGTCCGGCGTTCGAGCAGATGCTGGCCGCTGCGGGCGCGTCCATTTCGTCCATGCCGTCATCCGAAATCTACACGGCCATGCAAACGGGTGTGCTGGATGCCACCAACACCTCTAATGACAGCTTCGTTTCTTACCGAATCTACGAACAAGTGAAGTGCCTGACGGCGCCCGGTGAGAACGCACTGTGGTTTATGTACGAGCCAGTCATCATGTCGAAGAAAGTTTTCGACGGGCTGACCCAAGAACAGCGTGATGCAATTATGGCCGCGGCAAAAAAAGCGGAAGAGTATTTCGTGGCCGAGTCCCGCAAGGGCGAGCAGCGCATGATCGATACGTTTACCGAAGCCGGTGTGGAAGTGGTTTCCATGAGCAAAGAGGACTTCGACGCCTGGATGGAAGTGGCGCGCGAATCGTCCTATAAAAACTTTGCCGAGAAAGTCAAAGGTGGTGACGAGTTGCTGGAAAAAGCGCTCGCTGTCGACTGATTGCCGATTTGAACCGTTGATCGAACAGGCCGGCCCGGCGGTTGCGGGTCGGCCAGTGGTTACAAAGGAAGTGTTATGACACGGCGATTCGTCGTCTTTATTGATTCTTTGTCGCGCTTTTGCGGGCTGGTGTCCGCATTGCTGCTCACGTTTGCCATGGTGATCGTCTGTCAGATGATCTTCATGCGCTACTTATTCAAGGCATCCACCGTGTGGCAAACCGAAGCAGTCGTGTTCAGCGCCACCGCCGCTATTTTTCTAGGCGCACCCTATGTTTTGTTGAAGAAGGGGCATGTGGGCGTTGATGTGGTGCAAACCCTTGTCGCCAATGGCACGCGCAGGCGGCTTGAACAAGTGGGTTCCGTGTTGGGCCTGGCTTTTTGTCTGATCATGATGGTGGCTACCGGCATACACCTGCAGGAAGCGTTGGAGGGCGGCTGGACCACGTCCAGCGTCGCGGCTGTTCCCCTGTGGATACCGCTGGCACCCATGTTTACCGGGTTTGTCTTGCTGAGTTTGCAATACACATCCGAGCTCATCAAACTCTGGGGGGTACAGGTATGACACCCATGCTTGCGGGCGTGGCCTTGGTAGTAGGGCTGTTCGTGTTGCTGGCGACCGGGATGCCCATTGCATTTGCACTGGGGCTTACCGCGCTGGCGGGCCTATTTTTGGATATGGGGCCCGATATTATTTATGTGGTCGCCGAAACCATGTTTGCCGGTATTGGGAACTTGGCGTATGTGGCGATTCCGATGTTTGTGCTCATGGGTGCCATTGTGGCCGGAACGCCGGCCGGCGGCGATTTGTACAAAGCGCTGGATCGCTGGCTTTATAAAGTTCCGGGCGGGCTGGTGCTGTCCAACATTGGGGCGTGTGCCATTTTTTCCGGCATGACAGGGTCCAGTCCGGCCACGTGTGCGGCCATTGGCAA
Source organism: Alcaligenaceae bacterium (assembly GCA_029267415.1). Taxonomy (GTDB): domain Bacteria; phylum Pseudomonadota; class Gammaproteobacteria; order Burkholderiales; family Burkholderiaceae_B; genus JAJYRX01. The sequence continues at coordinate 1,864 of JAJUIY010000052.1, read as the reverse complement.
AATGGGTATCCCGGAGATGCTCAATCGGGGCTATCCCAACACGGTCGCCACCGGCTCTATCGCAGCGGGTGGCACGCTGGGTATTTTGCTGCCACCCTCGGTCACCATGATTGTGTACGGCATTGCCACACAAACCTCCATCGGCCGTCTGTTTCTGTCGGGCGTGTTGCCGGGGTTGATGCTGACGGCCATGTTCATGGCATGGGCAATCATTGACGCCAAACGTCGTGGCTTCGATTTCGGTACACACGGCATTGTCTATACCCTGAAAGACAAACTGGCGGTGTTACCGCGTGTATTGCCCATGCTGATCATCATTGTGGCGGTGCTCTACGTGCTGTACGGTGGCGTTGCCACGCCGTCGGAAGCCGCAGGCGCGGGGGCGATGCTGACCTTGCTGGTTGTCATTGTGGTGTATCGCCTCTTCAATGTGCGCCCCTTTATTGGTATTTTCGGGTCCGCCATGCGAGAAAGTGTCATGATCATGATGATCATGGCATCGGCCGAGCTGTTTTCCTTTGCGCTCTCTTCGCTTTACATCACCCAATCGCTGGCTACGGCTATTGCCGCGCTGGAAATTAACCGCTGGGCGCTGATGTTCATCATCAATGTGTTCTTGCTGGTGGCTGGCATGTTTTTGCCGCCGGTGGCGGTCATTGTGATGGCAGCGCCCCTGCTGTTCCCGATCGTCACCCAAGCGGGTTTCGATCCCTATTGGTTCGCGGTAGTACTGACCATCAATATGGAGATCGGTTTAATTACCCCCCCGGTGGGCCTGAACCTGTTCGTGATCAACTCCATTACCCCACAGGTGCCAACGCGAGACATCTTGATGGGCTCATTTCCCTATGTGCTTGTCATGATTCTGGGCATAATTTTGTTGTGCATTTTCCCGGAAATCGTGACCGCGTTGCCCGATTTGCTGATGGGACCGGCGGTTTAGCCTGTTTGCTGCTGTTATGGTCGGCAGTGCGGTCTGTTTGCAGTTGTAACCGGCGGTATGCCCACACCGCCGGTTACAGATAGGGTGGGCAGGCTGTTAGACGCGCATTTTGCGCTACCGCCAACTACAAGTATGGGCTGGCCAGCCAGATAATACGGTTGCGCAAGCGTTTGCGAAACGGGAGGGCGGCCAGCGATTCCAGGGTCACCGCCTCGGCCTGGTCGATTTCATCGTCGATCAGGCCTTCAATTTGCCGTGCAATATCGCGGTCATAAATTTCCATGTCCAGCTCGAAGTTGAGGCGAAGGCTGCGTGGATCAAGGTTGGACGAGCCAATAAACGACCACGCCCCATCAATGGTCAGCAATTTCGAGTGATCAAAATTGCCGCGTGCGCGCCAGACGCGGCAGCCGGCCCGAATCACCTGGTCCAGTTGTGACGTCATGGCGTAGTTCACCAGCCGCAAGTTGTTGCGACCCGGTATAACGATATCCACCGTGATTCCGCGCCTTGCGGCCGTGTTCAAGGCTCCCAGCAAGATCTGGTCGGGCAAGAAGTAGGGCGACTGAATGCGGATGTGCTTTTGTGCCACCGCAAAGGCGCCCAGCAACATGCTGTGCGTTGATGCCATGTAGCGGTCGGGGCCTGACCGTATGCAGCGCGCGGGCACATGGGGCTGTGGCGCCTGCCAGGTTTCGTCGCACCATGGGTCAAACGGCAGCACTTCACCGGTCGTAAACTTCCAGTCGTGTGAAAATACCGAGATAAGCTGTGTAACGGCCGGGCCTTCGATACGGAAGTGCGTGTCTTTGGCCGTTCGGTCACCCGCCACCGATGTGACGAAGCCTTCGCGGATATTCATGCCGCCGGTAAAGCCGATGTGGCCGTCCACCACCAAAATCTTGCGGTGGCTGCGCAAGT
>JAJUIY010000275.1 GCA_029267415.1 Alcaligenaceae bacterium | reverse complement strand
GCCACACATGGGCGCGACCGAGATCGGCCAGGCTTAATCGGGTATCGGTGCCTTTGAGCTGCACGGCACCGCCATCCACATAGTCAAGGTCTTCTGCGGAAACCTCGAGCAGCTCGGCGGCCAGGGCAAGCAGCTTCTCGCGGGCCGCCCGGCCCGCACAAATGGCGGCGTTACCAGCCGACATGGTGACCCGGGATGCGAACGAGCCCAAGGCATAGGGTGCGCTGTCGGTATCTGGCCCAAGCAGCCGAACCTGGGACATCGGCACCTTCAATTCGTTGGCAATGATCTGGGTGATCATGGTCATTGCCCCCTGCCCCATATCGCATTCACCGCTGTAGGCGGTGATGGCGCCGTCTTCATTCAGACGCAGCACTACCGTGGAACCGTCCCAGTTACCCATGGTGCGGTTACCACAGACGTGCATGGCAGCGGCAAAGCCAATGCCTTTCTTTCGCGTACCATTTCCTTTCGGCGCCACACGCTTTTCTTTCCAGCCGACAGCTTGTGTGACGTTATCGATACATTGCCTGAAGCCGGTACTATGGATTTTCCATCCGTGCACCGTGACATCGCCCGGCTCTACCGCGTTGCGCCGGTGAACCTCAGTGGGGTCCAGCCCCAATTCGCGAGCCATCATGTCGATGTGGCTGTTGAGCGCGAACAACATCTGGGAACCACCGAAGCCACGAAAAGCCCCGTGCGGCGGTGTGTTGGTATACACCAGCAAGGCATCGCAACGGACATTGGTATTGCGAAACATATTGTCGCTACGCATGGCCGATACGTGCATGACCTCGCCCGCCAGACCCGAGTATGCGCCGCAATCGGCCACGATCCGGACGTCTTTGGCGACGATGGTGCCGTCCCGGGTCATTCCCAATTTGAGGGTGATGCGCTCGGGCACGCTGGTACAACAAGACAGGAAGTCTTCAAGGCGGTTGTTGAGCAACCGCACCGGTCGGCGCGTATGCAGGGCCAGCAAGCCGGCAACAAGCTGGTTGTCGTCTTCGACGATTTTCCCGCCGAAGCCTCCGCCGGTAGTTTGCTGAATGACGCGTACCGACGAGATGGGCATTTCAAGCGCCTTGGCAATGCGCGCCCGGGCCAGAAATACCGTTTGCGTGGAAGTCCAGACGTGCAGACGGCCGTCAGACTCAAGGGACGCCACCGACACCATGGGCTCGAGGTAGCCAGGGTACTGCCGCGAGGTGCTGTATGTGGCTTCACGCACCAGGTCGGCCGTGGCAAACGCGGCGTCAACATCGCCCCGATGAAAGGTGATCTCGTGACCAATGTTGTTTTCACGCCCAGGATGCACGGTGGGCGCGCCGGGTGCCAACGCTTCGTCGGGCGTCAAAAGGGCCGGCAGTTCTTCGTATTCGACCCGGATAAGGTCGATGGCGTCTCGCGCAATATCTTCTGAAATCGCGGCAACCGCCGCTACTTCTTCGCCGGCAAAGCGCACCACATCTTTGGCCAGAATGAAACGCTCTTTGATGGGACCACCGCCCCACGGCGTGCTCGGCGCATCGGCACCTGTCAATACCGCCTTGACGCCGGGCAATGCGCGGGCTGCCGATGTGTCGATGCTTACGATACGAGCGTGGGGATACGGACTGCGCAAGATCGCGCCATGCAGCATGCCGGGCAGCTTGATATCGCCAGCGTAGACGGCGCGGCCCATCACCTTGGCCTGGTGATTGACCTGCGGTATTTCCGTACCCAGGGTGGAGTGCCCCGGCGAGCGGACTGGGGCCTCGGTTTCCCCGGTCGAAGTCTTCATGATGTCTCCCGCACAACGATGGAATTTCGGATTTCACAAGGTATTTTGCGCCTGTCAAATTGACTAATCAATTAGCGACACCGATTATTGACTTATCAATTTGATGCGTGTAATAGTGTGGGAAAATTTCATCAACGCGGCCCGACCGGCAGCGCTTCTTTCAATTGAGGGAACAGTCGTTGTTCCTGACTTCGATTTTTGGCCGTGACGAAACGAAACTCCGAATCATGCCCCTGGGAGCACATCGAACCAGATGGCTCCAACCTGACTGTTGAAGACTTTCTTTCCGTACCCATCGTGCGAATTGCGGCGCATCTGAAACGATTCCCCAGTGCTTACGCCAACAGCGCCGGTCTGACCTTGCCGCAATGGCGGCTGGTTTCCACGGTGGCTCATCACCGCTCCATTCCCATGAAGCAACTGGCCGAGGTTTCCGCCAGCGACAAGGCACTGGTCAGCCGTACAGTCAAAGAGCTGATCGCCAAAGGGCTGGTATCAACGGCCT
>JAJUIY010000205.1 GCA_029267415.1 Alcaligenaceae bacterium | reverse complement strand
ATGAGTGCCGTAGCCGCCACCAACAACATAAAGAATGGGAATGCCATTACAGCAAGGCGCCACATGTTTTCGCCGGTGATGCCCTGAATAACAAACAGGTTGAAGCCGATAGGCGGCGTAATTTGCGCCATTTCGACGGTAAGAATCAGGTAGATACCAAACCAGATAGGGTCAATACCTGCGGCCAGTACGGTGGGCAGCAAAATACTGGTGGTCAGCACAACGATGGAAATGCCGTCCAGGAACGCACCCAGCATAATAAAGAACACGGTGAGCACCGCAATCAGTGCATAGGTGCTGAGGTTCATGGACGATATCCATTGCGCCAGGTTGGCCGGCAAACCTGTGAAGCTCATGGCGCTGGTCAGGTATGCCGCGCCCATCAGGATGAAGCAAATCATGGCCGATGTGCGTGTGGCACCCAGCAGGCTGTCAACAAACGACGACCACGTCAGCGAACGTCCGAACGCCGCAATTGCCAATGAACCGAACACACCCACCGCCGCTGCTTCCGTCGCTGTGGCAATACCGGCGTAAATAGAGCCGATGACCGCGGCAATCAGAGCCACCACCGGCAAGAGCAGGCGCAGCCGATACAGCTTTTCTTTAAGCGAAACGTCTTCGTTGTCTTGGGGGATACGATCAGGATAGCGCAACGACCACAGGCCGATATAGCCCGAAAACAAGGCCATCAACAAAACGCCGGGCAAGATCCCGGCAATAAACATCCGGATAATAGAAACTTGCGCCGCCACCGCATACACGATCATGACGATAGACGGCGGGATAAGCAGGCCCAGCGTACCCGCACCGGCCAGCGAACCGATGGCGATGCGCTTGTCGTGGCCGCGCGACTCCAGTTCGGGCAGCGAAATCCGACCGATGGTGGCGGCTGTCGCCGCCGACGAGCCACTTACCGCTGCAAAGATGCCGCACCCCACCACATTGACGTGGGTTAGCCTGCCAGGCAACCAGCGCACCCATGGGCCCAGCCCTTGAAACATGTCCTCGGCAAGCCGTGTCCGATAGAGGATTTCACCCATCCAGATAAACAGCGGCAGCGCGGTGAGCGCCCAGCTGGCGGAGGCATCCCACGATTTGGTGGCAAACAAGATACCGGCCGGTGCGCCGGAAAAAAAAGCCAGTGCCACCAGGCCGCAGGCAATGAGCACCAGCCCCACCCACACGCCCATACTGAGCAGCAGCAACAGGCCGCCCATCAGAATGACGGATTGTGCCAAATCACCCATGCTGTGTCTCCTCGAGTTCTTCGCCACGGATGCAACGTACCAGACGACGAACCAGCATCAGGCAAAACAGGGCCATACCAATAGGCATGGTGACTTGAGGTATCCATAGAGGCATACGCACCATACCCTGTGCGACTTCGTTGTAAATGTAGGATTCGTAGGCGAACACGGCAACGTGCCATGTCCCCCACGCGGTCAACAAGACTGCGATGGCCGTCGCCACGATTTCATACGGCTTGTGCCAGTGCTTGGGCAGGGCCTGCAGCAGCAGCACAACACGGATGTGATCCCCGTGGAGCATGGCATATGGCAAACCCAGAAAGACGGACGCCGCCATGGACCACGCCGCGAAATCATCGGCGGCGGGGATTTGCGTACCCATAAAGCGCATGACAATCTGCGCGCCGATAATGACGCCGATCATGCCCAGAAAGAAGGCGGCAAACACACCACAAACAGCCGCCAGGCGATCTAGCCATCGCATAGTTTCAACCTAATTACTTACGATATTCATCAAGCACTTTCTGACCGTCGGCGCCGGCCTTTTCCAGCCATTCCTTGGTCATTTGCTCGCCAATGGCATGCATTTCTTCAACCAGCTTTTCGGGCAGCTGATTAACTTCCATGCCGTTGTCGGCCAGCGTTTGCGTCAGCTGGGCGGTTTGGTCGCGCGCCATCTGCCAGCCACGCGCTTCGGCACGCTCACCGGCTTCCATGACAGCCTGCTGCACCTCTTCAGGCAAACGCTCGAACATGCGCTTGTTGGCGATCACGAAGCTTTGCGGGATGAAGACTTGCGCGTCGTAGTAATACTTCACGTAGTCCCACGCCTGCGAGTCAACGCCGGTTGCGGGCGAGGTCAACATGGCGTCGATGACACCGGTGGAAAAAGCCTGGGGCACCTCGGGCGTGTTCACCGTGGTGGGAATGGCACCCATCAGTTCAACCAGACGGCTGGTGGCGGCACTATAGGCACGGAAGCGCACACCCGACAGGTCTTCCAGGCTGTTGATGGGGTTTTTGGTGTAGATGCCTTGTGGAGGCCAGGGCGAGCCGTAGATCAGCACAATCCCTTGCTTGTCCAGACGCTCTTTCAGGAAGTCGCGCGTTGCTTTCCACAGCTTTTCTGAATCATCGAAGGACGAGGCCAGGAAGGGCACGCTGTCGACTTCGAACATCGGGTCTTCGTTACCGATGGCGGCCACCAGCATTTCGCCCATGGGCACCACGCCTTGCTGAACGCCCCGCTTCACTTCGGGCCGCTTCAGCAGCACACTGTTCGAGTGCACCTTGATTTCGAGCTCGCCATTAGTGGCTTCTTTAACCTCTTCCGCAAACTGGCGGGCGTTTTGGGTAAGGTAGTTATTGTCGGGTTGTTCGGCGGTCATGTTCCATGACGCCGCGTGCGCCGTCCCGGCTAGCGCCAGGGCGCCGGCCAAAGCAATCAGCTTCTTTTTCATTTCCATGTTCTCCTTAGTTGCTACCTATTATTAACACGTTGGTGCCCAGGGTTACTGGGCAATACCCCGCAGCTGGGGCTATACAAATCATGGTTGCTGCAAATCTTCAGAGCGCAGCTCCCAAAGCAGGCTAAACGTCGTGGCATTGCCATCGGGCAGGTCAAGCTCATCGGCCACCAACCGTGCCGCGGCGGCCGCCGCCGGCTCGAGCGTGGCGTCAATCACCAGCACCGGCTCCAGAACCCGCGTTTCCGGGTCTTCCGACGGCAACGGCGTCGACAATTCCGGGTCGGGCGTCAGCACGCGCAACGCCAGAACACCGTCCATTTCTGCCTGCACGCCCGCGGCCATTTCGGCAACGCGACGTGCGTTTTCCATAGAACCCAGGCTAACAAGAGCCAGGGCCGACCCCGTACCCACACCTGCCAGCTCGGACACGGCCATGACACGCCGGTTGGTATTGGTCATACGCTTGAAGTTGGTTAGCGACCAGTCCGTCTGTTGCTCGAAGGCCTTCTTATAGGCGGCGCTGGTAAACACATTCAAGCTTTGTGTGCGGTAAAGCGCCAGATAGCGCCGTCCTTCGGAAGACGAGCGATAACGCCTGGCCCACCGAAAACCGGGGATTTCCGCGCGTTCTTCCATGTGCTCGCGCTCATACCACCTGTTGAAATCGTCTTCAAACGCCGCATCGACGTCTGTCCAGATAAATAATTCGCCGGGCGCGTCCCGATCAAGGCGGATAGTAGACACCACGTTGTTCATCTCCCTCACTACTGTGATCCGTGTCTTTATTGGTGTTTATATTTTGGTCCGGGCCGTTGTCCGACTCAAACGATTTTTACCAGTCAGCGGTGATAGGGGATTCTTATCAGTGGCCCAAAACGGCGATTTTCAGAGGGATGGACGCCATCGAAGGCAACGACATTCCGACCGTAACCAAGGGTAAACCTTAGTATTTGAGTTGCTATGAGAATCGCCTGTCGCCGCCAAAAATGCGTGCCAACGCATTAGAAATCGCTAATGGGGGTGGGGGGCGGCGCGATGGCGTATTCGTTCACCGCCGCAAAGCGGTGCATTTCGTCAATGGCAACGGCAATGACCGCCTCAGATAAACCCGCCAATGGATCCGGCTGCCAGCTGACAATCAAACGCAGGTCGGGCAGACCCACCGAACAGGGCAGT
>JAJUIY010000069.1 GCA_029267415.1 Alcaligenaceae bacterium | reverse complement strand
TATTCGCCTGGCTGAACTGTCGCGCCTGCGCAAACAGTTAATAGATTTACGCCAGCGTTGCCAAGCCGCCCAAGACGTGCCCAACTGCGGGATTATTCGCGGGCTGACGGCCATGCAGCCCGAAGAACACGTGCCAGGATCCCATTTAAGCTGAAAGACTGGCCGGAACAGTCCAGCGCTAAGCGGGCGTGCCTTGCGGCTGAGAAACGCCCGGAAAAGTCACGGTTTTTGCAATTCAAGCAAAAAAACCGGCCCCGTAGAACAACCGGGACCGGCAAAGTACAGCGGTAAAACTCTCGGCCCCACACATGGAACGGGGCCGTCCCAACGCACAACCGCTATTCAGCAATGCCCGTGGATGCGCTGCCTACAACCGGGGCAGCCACGTGCCGGCCGCGTCCTTGCAGCAAACCTGTCACCACCTGCCAGGCGATGGCAAAGGCCCCCACAATAAAGACCACATCACCAAAGGTGCGCACCCAGCGCAGCGTATGCAAAATACCTTGCTGCATAAATGCTTCGCTGCGCGCATACCACATGCCTTCGGTAACGCTGGCATAAAACTGGATCAGGCCGATGGGCAGCAAACTGGTGGCGATCATCAACACCAGCCCGGCGTTCAGACCCCAGAACCCATAACGCATCAACTTCTCATTAAACTGGAAGCCCGGTGTGATGTAACGCAGTACAAACAGTACAAAGCCTATCGCCAGGAAGCCATACACACCAAACAGGGCCGCATGGGCGTGAACCGGCGTCGTATTCAGCCCCTGGATGTAATAAAGCGCGATCGGCGGGTTCACCATGAAACCAAAGACACCCGCGCCCAGCATGTTCCAGAAGGCCACGGCTACGAAGCACATGAGCGGCCATTTGATGTCTTCCATCCACGGCGCCAACGCTTTCAGGCGCCAGTTATCCCAGGCCTCGTATCCCAGCAGAATCAGGGGCACCACTTCCAGCGCGCTGAAGCTTGCTCCAATGGCCATGACTGGTGTCGATGTACCCGAGAAATACAGGTGATGCAAGGTACCCGGGACACCGCCCAACATGAACAGCGAGGCGGCTACCAAACTGGCCGTGGTGGCCACGCGTTGCGACACCAGCCCCATGGAAGAAAAGATGAACGCCAGTGCCGCCGTGGCAAAGACTTCAAAGATACCTTCTACCCACAGGTGCACCACCCACCAGCGCCAGTACTCCATGATGGTGATGTGCGTACGCTCGCCATAAAACAGGCCGGCGCCGTAGAAAATACCGATGGCAATGGTGGAGCCCACCAGTAACGCCAGCAGGTTTTTATCGCCGCCTTTCTTGAATGCCGGCAGCATGCCGCGCAGCATTAAGAGCAGCCAGAACATGAGGCCCACCAGCTTGATGATTTGCCAGAAGCGGCCCAGGTCCAGGTACTCGTAACCCTGATGTCCAAACCAGAAGTTCAGATGTGCCGGAATGATTTGCTTGATGGCAAAAAAGTTGCCCAGATACGAGCCCACCACCAGCACCACCAGCGCCCAGAACAAGATATCGACCCCCAGCTTCTGGTATTTGGGATCTTTGCCTCCGTTGATGATGGGCGCCAGATAGAGCCCGGCCGCCAGGAATCCGGTGGCAATCCAGAACACGGCGGTCTGCAGATGCCAGGTACGCGTCAGCGAGTACGGGAACCACTGCGACACGTCGATGCCGTAAAAGGTTTGACCTTCCACGGTGTAATGCGCGGTAAATCCGCCCAGCAGCACCTGAAAAATAAACAACGCCATCACCAGGAACAAGTACTTGCCCAAGGCGCGTTGTGACGGCGTCAGGCTGCCCAGCGTCAGCGGGTCGGTCGGCGGCGCAACGGGATCGGGCTCTTCTTTGCGCATGAAGGCCCACCCCCACACCAGAAAAGCGATGCCGGCCAGCAGCAAAATGACACTGCCGATGGACCACAACACGTTGGCGCCCGACGGACGGTTGTCGATAAGCGGCTCGTGCGGCCAGTTATTGGTGTAGGTAACATCGGTGCCCGGACGCTCGGTTGCAGCCGCCCAGGCGGTCCAGAAGAAAAAATTGGTCAGATCATCGCGACGCCGAGGGTCGGGCAGCGTGCCTTCTTTCATCGCAAAGTTTGACCGCGTCGGCTGCAACGCCGGATCGTCACCATACAAACGATGGTAGTAATCCGCCGTGTGTTCAATCGCCGCCGCACGGCGCGCCGTAATGGCCAGAACATGACTTTCCGGGTCCAGCGTATTGGTGCGGTACTCGGTTTTCAGCTGGGCTTCCAGCATGGCCTGCTGCGACGCCTCCAGCGCGTCAAAGCTCATACCGTAGGTTTCGCGCGCAGCCAACTCAAGCCAGGCGAGCAATTCGCGATGCAACCAGTCGGCGCTCCAGTCGGGCGCCTGATAGGCCCCATGGCCCCAAATCGAGCCAATCTGCATGCCCCCGGTGCTTTGCCACGCCGTCTGACCGTCCAGAATATCTTCTTTAGTCATCAAGACCCGGTCGTTGTCCACCACCACCTTTTCCGGGATGGGCGGTACCTGCCGATAAACCTCAACGCCGCTCCAGGCCAGAATGCCAAACGTGATGAACAGGACGCCAAACAGCGTCCACCACAACCTGCCGTATTTACCCATGGAGTGCTCCTTGTGCTACTTGAGATGGGTTTACAAACAAAACATTGTTTTCAAGGTGAATGTGATCCATGAGATCTTCCTTGAACTCTTGCACGCCGGTGTACAGGGCGCGCCAGGTATTGCACGCGCCGTCCGGCAAGGTGAGGTCGTCCGTAATCTGCATGATGGTGTCCAGCGACTCACCATGATGGTCATGTTCCATGCGCATCACAGTGATTGGCGCGCCGGCCTGTTCATGCATTCCCTGCGACAACATGGGAAACAACACCCGCTCCTCTTTGAGCATGTGCGTTTCCAATTCGTGCATCAGGTTTTCCAGCGCGTGGGCCAGGCCCGTCGGGCACCCGGGTTTGCCGGCATGCACCATCTCGACGCGCAATGAAAGGCGAATCAGTTCGGGCAACTGTTCGCGGTGACGCTCGTGATAGCGATTGACAAGATGGTCAATGAGCTCGGCCGCGGGCACCGTGCGCCAGTCCCGGGCATCCGCGACATTGCCCTCAAGCGCCCGAAGGCGGGCAACCACTGCCGTGACGTCAAGCATTCCGGCGTGGGCGGCTTCGGCCAATGTCATGGCCCCGCTGCAGCAATAGTCGATACCGAAGTCGTGAAAGACGCGTGTCACGCCCGGCACGCCGCTGGCGATGTCACCCAGCGATCGGTCTAGATAAGTGGCTTCCATATCGGTTCTCCTCTCGATTTGAGCAAGCACTCACCTTTAATGCAAAATCGATGCCAACTTTTAATTTCTCGTAATATCGAAGGCTTGCGGAACGACACAGCGTTTGCGACGCCATGCATGGTGAAATTAACCATGACCCATAGGGTGAAAATAACCGTCAATGGTATAATTAACCGCAACGTAACTGTGAGGCCGTATGGAACAACTGCTGTTGGCCGACTTAAGCACCGAGCTGCCTGGTACGGTGCGCTTGCAACGGGCCGTCGACACGATTCAGGCCCACTTCAAATGTGACGGGGTGGGGTTATTAATATTGGATGATGACAGCCTGCGCCTGGTGGCCGCTGCCGGCTTGCCTCGCGAAGCGCTGGGCCGTCGGTTTGTTATTGGGCGTCACCCACGTTTTGCTGCCATTTTGTCGCGACGCGAACCGACACGTTTTGCGCCTGACAGCGTGTTGCCCGACCCCTACGACGGCCTGCTTGATGACCGCAAAGGCAGTCCCTTGCCGGTGCACGACTGCCTCGGCACCAGCCTGTATGCCGACGGCCGCTTATGGGGCGCCCTAACGCTGGACGACCTGAACGTGGGCGCGTTTGACGACGACGCGCAACGCAAGTTGGCGCATTGCAGCCTGTTGCTGGGCGCGGCCATTCGCGTCACCATGCTGGAACGTGAAAATCGCAATTTACGCATGCTAGGCAGCACGGACCCCGGAGCCGATGCCACCACCGCGCATAGTGACATCCTGGGGGAAAGCGAACCCGTTCAGCAGCTGTTACACGAAATTGACATCGTGGCGGACTCCGACATGCCCATTTTGCTGCTGGGCGAAACGGGCGTGGGGAAGGAATTATTTGCCCGCCGCCTGCACCGGCAGTCACGGCGCCACGGCCAACCCATGGTGCATGTAAACTGCGCTGCCCTGCCCGAATCCCTGGCCGAAAGCGAGCTGTTTGGCCACGTCAAGGGCGCGTTTTCCGGCGCCACCGCCGATCGCGCCGGCAGGTTTGAAGCGGCACGCGGTGGCACCCTGTTTCTTGATGAAGTCGGTGAACTCTCGCTGTCCATCCAGGCCAAACTGCTGCGCGTACTGCAAAACGGGGAAATTCAGCGCTTGGGTACCGACCAGGTCATCAAGACGGATGTCCGCATCGTGGCCGCCACCAACCGCAACTTGCGACAGCACGTGCAAGAAGGCAGCTTCCGGGCCGACCTGTACCACCGGCTGTCGGTGTATCCGATTACCATCCCGCCGCTGCGCGAACGTGGCCACGACATCTTGCTGATTGCCGGCCATTACCTTGAGCTCAGCCGCGCAAGGCTTGGCCTGCGGGGCATCCGTTTATCCCCCGCCGCCGAGCAGGCCCTACTGCACTACCACTGGCCGGGCAATGTGCGCGAACTGGAACACGTGATTAGCCGTGCCGCCATAAAAAGCTTAAGCCAGGGTGTGCAACGCGACCAGATCATGACGCTCGAGCCGAACGCCCTGGACCTCGACATACCGCATGCCACGCCATTTCATGCGCTGACGAACCACACCGAAGCGGGGGTGCCGCGCGACGCCGGCCATGGCAACACAGGTTTACCGCTGGGCAATGGAGAAAGTTTTTCCGGCATCACCAACATGAACGATAGCGCGAACCCCAATAATCACAGCGGCTCAGGCACCCCTACGCGCCCCCTGCGCGAGATTGTGGACGACACCCAGCGCACCGCCATTTTGACCGCCTTGGCCGTCACCAACAACAACTGGGCGCGGGCAGCACGCCAGTTACAAGTCGACGCCAGCAACCTGCACAAGCTGGCAAAACGGCTGGGAATTAAATCAAGCTAAAATGCGGGCACTTTCGTGCCATCACCAGGAGCCGGTTATGAATTATTTTGCGATCAAACATATCCACGTTACCGCCGCCGTACTTAGTATTGTGTTTTTTGTGGTGCGTGCATATTGGTCGGTGTCCGGCTCGGCAATGTTGCAAAAACGCGTGGTGCGTATTGCTCCCCATATTATTGACACCATCTTGCTGGTAGCCGGCGTCACACTGGCCGCCATGATTGGTGCACACCAACCATGGATTCTCGCCAAAATTGTAGCGCTTATTCTGTACATCGGCGTGGGCACCATTGCGATAAAGCGCGGCAAAACACCAAAAAGCCGGGCTATAGCCGCCGTAATTTCAGTGGCAATTTTTCTATATATTGTGGGCGTAGCCATACACCACCACCCCCTGTCGTGGATCGCCTGATCGTCTATTAAGCCCCACCCCCAGAGCTGCCCGATCGCTGGGCCGCGTGATGGCGCCAGCCTTAAGCCAGGAAACAATCGCAACAACGCGTGGTGGTGCCCAGTCAGAGGGTGGGTGCCATTACCAGAAGCCCAGCACCGACAAAACAACCAGGCTGGCCAGCACCACACACAGCCACGCCCCCATCCCCATCAGTACCGGCTTGATACCGGTGGCAGCCATCCGGCGTAAATCCGACGACAAGCCAATAGACGTCAGTGCCACCACAATCATGAATTGCGCTGCCATGCGCAGTGGGGCTTCCATCACTTCCGGAACCAAGCCCGCTGTGCGCGCGGCCGAGGCCAACAAAAACCACACGATGAACCACGGGAAGATGCGTGCCAGGTGCAGTTTGGCGCCACCCTTTTGCTTATTGCGCCACACTTGGAACGCAATCAGGCCCAGGCACAACGGAATAATCAGCGTCGCGCGCGTCAGCTTCACAATGGTGGCATAGTCGCCAGCCGCGTTGCTATACGTATAGGCCGCCGCTACCGTGGACGAGGTGTCGTTGATGGCCGTACCGGCCCATTGGCCAAACGCGGCGTCCGACATGCCAAGCCACTGCCCCAGCCACGGAAACGTCAGCACCGCCAGCACGTTGAAAATGAAAATAGTCGAAATCGCGTAGGCGGTTTCATGCTCTTCCGCCTTGATGATAGGCGTAATAGCCGCAATAGCCGTGCCACCACAAATGGCCGTACCGGCCCCGATCATGGTGGTAAGGCGCGCCGGCGCCCCAAGCCACTTGCCAAGTAATAGCGCCGTTGTAAACGCTACCGCCAACGTGACGGCGATGCCCAGCAGCGAGCTGGCACCGGTATGCACAATTTGCTGCAAGCTAAGACCAAAGCCCAGCAAAATAATGGACCACTGCAGGATTTTGCTGGAACCAAAGCGCAGGCCCGGATAAAACACGGTGCTGACGCCACAGGTATTACGTATTACCATGCCCAGCAAGATGCCCGATACTGCGCCGCCCAGCGCGGGCAGCCATCGGCCGATCAATGTGGCACACACGGCCAGCGAAATGGCCAGCAACAAACCGGGAATAATCGACGGCGTGCGGGGCAGCTCAAAGCGCCGCTTCTGGCTTTTGGAACGGGTCTGTGCCACCGAGGCACCGGACATAACGGCAGCGGTACTGCCTTGCGAATGTGACATACGTAATCCTGATCGTTGATTTTTATTTTGAGATCAGTGTAGGCGTCGGTCAGCTATAAAAAAATTCATTTATCGTTATGCAGGGTATAAAATAAACTGATGATAGGAATTAGCCTGCGCCAGCTTGAAGTCTTTGTCAGCATCGCCGCCACCGGTACCGTGCGTGCGGCGGCCGAGCGCTTGCACGTAACGCAGCCGGCAATCAGCATGGCGCTGGCCGAACTGGAACGCCAGCTCGCCACCACATTGTTCAATCGCGAGCGCGGGCGTCTGTATTTGAGCCTCCAAGGCAAAGAGCTGCTGCCCCAGGCGCAGGAAATTCTGGAACGCGTCTACGATCTCGAACATTACGCCGCCGGTCGTACCGGGATACTGCGCGGCGAGCTTCGGCTTGGCACCAGCAATACCATTGGCAACTACCTGGTCGGCGATCTTCTTAGCCCGTTTATTACCACCCATCCCCAGGTATCGCTGCACCTCAGCGTTGAGAACACGCGCGACATCATCCAACGTTTACTAGACTACGAGCTGGATGTGGCTTGTGTAGAAGGCCCGGTCAGCCACCCTCAGCTTCAGCAGCTGCCATGGCGGGAAGACACCCTGGCGGTGTGCGCCGCGCCAGACCATCCGCTTGCCCGGCAGGCCACCCTGACCGTCGACGATTTCCGGCATGCCAAATGGATATTGCGCGAACCGGGATCGGCCATGCGTATTATGGCCGAACGGGCCTTGTCGGACCTGCCACCCGGGCAGATATTTTTGGAGCTGGGGCAAGTAGAATCCATTAAACAAGCGGTAATGGCGGGGCTGGGGATCTCTTGGTTGCCCGATGTAGCCACGGTGGACGCGGTAGCCGCCGGACGCCTGGTTCGGTTGAATGCCCCTTTCCTGGAACTGACACGGCGGTTCTCATTGATTTTGCATCAGTCACGCTACCCAAGTGCCATCCTGAGGGCATTCATGGACAGTCTTGAGCTTTCTTCTGAAATCAGCGCAAACAAGATGACACAACACGAGGGATCACAACCGCCGAGGCTGCCATGAGCCGATCGACCGATTCAAACCGACCTAGCCCATCCAGCACATCGAACCCATCTGGCCCATCTAGCCAATCTAGCACATCGAACCCATCGCGCCTGTCGCCTTCCTTGCCATATTCACGCGACAACCCGGTGGTGCTTCCGGCTTACGAGCGCATTTGCCTGCTGCTGCAAGGCGGCGGCGCCCTGGGTGCCTACCACGCCGGTGTTTACCAGGGGCTGCACGAGGCCGGCATCCCCATCAATGAGCTGTCAGGCATTTCAATCGGGGCGCTGAATGTGGCGATTATTGCCGGTAACCCGCCCAACAAGCGCATCGAACGCCTGATGGAGTTCTGGGAAACGATTTGCCACCCCAATTTTGGACTGCCTCCCAACCCCTACGTGGAGCACTCGCTTAGCGCGTTCAGTGACGCCATGCGCCAAGCGTTTCATGGCTGGCACGCCCTGAATACGGTATTGATCGGCCAGCGCGGCTTCTTTGAGCCACGCATTCCGCCGCCCGCCTTGGTGGCGCACAGCTCACCCAAAACAGTCAGCTATTACGACACGGCGCCCCTGAAGCAGACACTGGAGCGCCTGTGCGACTTCGATCGAATCAACTCGGGCGAGCACTACGTATCGGTAGCGGCCGTCAATGTACGCACCGCCAACTTCACGTATTTCGATAACCGGCGCTGTGTGCTGCGCGCCGACCATTTCATGGCGTCCGGCGCCCTGCCCCCGGCATTTGCCGCAGTAGAAATTGATGGCGAATACTACTGGGATGGCGGGCTGGTGTCGAATACCCCCCTGATACGCATTCTGGATTCACGCCCGATGCGTGACACGCTGGTGTTTCAGGTGGATGTGTGGAGTGCCCGTGGCAAGGTGCCCACCACGCTCAGTGAAGTAAACGACCGCATCAAAGACATCCGCTTTTCAAGCCGCACACGCCAGGTGACGGACCGCCTGCATCAGGAAAAGTATTTACGACGGCTAATTCAGCGCATGGCCAACGATTTGCCCGACGGCTCACCCGCAAAACAGGAATACCTGAGCGCTATTGAAGCCTTGGGCGATGACAAGCGCTACAACATTATTCACCTGATATACCGCAACAAGCCATACGAGCAATACTTCAAGGATTTCCAGTTTGATTTGCCCACCATGCGCGACCGATGGGACGCGGGCTTGCGGGATATGCGGCGCACCTTGCAGCAGCCGCATTATCTGGACATGCCCGACAACTTAAGCGGGTTCGTTACCCACGATATCCACCGGGAAGAACTGATGGCCCGCATGAACAGCGGGCACGATGCCAAACGCCCGTAAGAACATCCATGGCACCGGCGCGAGCACGTCGGTGCAACACTGATTATGCGACGGCGCGGTCCAGAAAGTTGGCCACAAATGGGGTGGCAGGGGTTTCAAGCAGCTGTTGGGGCGTCGCCACTTGCTCGATCCGGCCACGATTCATGACCACAATGCGATCGGCCACATCCAAGGCTTCTTCTTGGTCATGCGTCACAAAAATCGTCGCCACGTCCAGCTCGCGATGCAAATCGCGAAGCCACCGGCGCAAGTCTTGACGCACTTTGGCATCGAGCGCGCCGAAAGGCTCATCCAACAGCAGTACGCGCGGCTCGATGGCCAGGGCGCGCGCCAAGGCCACCCGCTGCCGTTGCCCGCCCGACAGTTGCGTGGGGTAACGGCCACCAAACTCGGACAATTGCACCAGATCCAGCAAGTCTTGTGTTTTGTTCTTGATGGCTGCCGCATCGGGGCGCTGTCGGCGGGGCCGCATGCGCAGCCCAAATGAGATGTTGTCGGCCACCGTCATGGTTTCGAACAGCGCATAGTTTTGAAATACAAAGCCGATTTGCCGCTCGCGCACATCTGTGTGGGTGGCGTTTTCACCCTGCAGCCACACGCTGCCGCTATCGGCGGACTCGAGCCCGGCGATAATGCGCAGCAACGTGGTTTTTCCACATCCAGATGGACCCAGCAAGGCCACCAGCTCGCCGCGGGACACCGACAGCGAGACTTCATCCAATGCGACAAAATCACCGAAGCGACGCGACAGCTGTTGTACCTGTATCGACATAACTGTATTCCTGCAATTCCAAAATTTTAATTATTTTATAGAATAAACAAGAGCCGTCTTATATCGTATAGGAATATGAAAATTAGACCGGGAGGCATAAGAACATTAAGAATATTTCGTTTGAATATAAAGGCCCTTTGCCGACAATATGCCTATGCAAGCGGAGCCTCTCCGCGTTTTTTGTCTGCTCAGGAAGTTGCACTTATGTTGAAACGTTTATTCATTGCCGGCCTCAGCGCCGCCACCTTGCTGGGAAGCGGTGTCGCCACCGCCCAAGATGCGCCGCAAAAATACGAGATCTTGAATGCGTCGTATGACATTGCGCGCGAGCTCTTCGCTACCATCAACCCTAAATTTCAAGAGTACTGGAAAGAAAAAACGGGTGGTAAGGTCGTCATCGAACAATCGCACGCGGGCACCTCGCGACAAGCCCAGGCCATTATCCAGGGCCTGAAAGCCGACACCGTCACCTTTAACCAGGTAACCGACATCGACGCCCTGGCCAACCGCGGCATGGTGTCAGAAAATTGGAAGAGCGCATTCCCCAACAACAGCTCGCCCTATTACAGCACCACCGCGTTCCTGGTGCGCAAAGGTAACCCCAAAAACATCCGGACCTGGGATGACCTGGTTCGCGATGACGTGCGCGTCGTCTTCCCCAATCCCAAAACCTCGGGTAACGCACGCTATTCGTACTTGGCGGCCTGGTTGTATGCCCATCAGAAGTTTGACGGCGACGAAGCGCAAATTCGTGACTTTGTAGCAAAACTTCTACACAGTGTAGATACATTCCCCACAGGTGGACGCGGTGCAACGGTGGCCTTTGCACAAAACGGCCAGGGTGACGCGCTGCTGACCTTCGAATCTGAAGTGGTCAACATTGCCAATAGCGACGAATACAAGGATATGGGCCTTGAGGTTGTGGTGCCCCCCGTTAGTGTTCTGGCTGAATTCCCCGTTGCTGTTGTTGATAAGGTGGTCGACGAACGC
>JAJUIY010000198.1 GCA_029267415.1 Alcaligenaceae bacterium | reverse complement strand
TTGGACAGGCCGTGCGGCACGTGGAAGAAAGCGCCAATGGGGCGGCTCATGCCGTGAACCAGGCACACCGATGAGTTCGAAAACGCCAATCCCGCTTGGGTGGCGGCCAGCATCACGGCTTCGCGTGCCGGGCGATTGTCAGGCTCGTTGCACACGGTACGCAGGTGTTTGCCCAGGGCCGACATGGCAAGTTGTGCCAGGCCGTCCGAGTACGGGTTGTGGCGGGCGCTAACGTAAGCTTCGATGGCGTGGGTCAGTGTATCGAGGCCGGTATCTGCCGTCAGGCGACGGGGCTTGGTAAGCGTGAGCTCGTAATCCACAATGGCCACGGTGGGGCAGAAGGCCACACCGGTGCACAGCATTTTCTCGTCTGTGTTTTCGTCGGTGATAATGGTGAAGCGTGTTGCTTCCGAGCCGGTGCCGGCCGTGGTGGGGATGGCAACCAACGGCAGCCCGGGCACATCGTTAATGACAGGGACCTTGTAGTCGCGCATCTGGCCACCATACTGTGCCAAGAAGGCGATGGCTTTGGCGCTGTCGATGGGGCTGCCGCCCCCTAAAGCAATGACGCAATCGGGGCTGTGCTGCTTCAGGGCGTCGACGCCGTGGTCGATCGAGCTCGAGGTTGGATCGGGCACGGTATCAGCAAACACGGAATACGCCATACCTGCCGCATCAAGCGGTTCGGTGAGGCGGGCAACGTTGCCGCATTCAACCATGAATTTGTCGGTAACAATAAAGGGCCGCTTCAGGCCCATTTTGGTAAGCGTGGGGACCACTTCCCCAATGGCGCCCCCGCCGATGATCATCTGGCGCGGTTGCACAATGCTGGCTGACATGAGGAGCCTCCTTTTATGTCATTTATATTTTATTGACCTTTCGGGGCACTAATGATAGCACGCCTTGGGGTGCGTGTTTGGGGTATGTTTCAAGGAAATAAAGGTTTGTCAAGCGGGCGGATTTACAAAAATGGAAAGCGCTGAGGTTCGGTCTTCCAGGCGGATTGCACATCTGGATATGGACGCCTTCTTCGCATCGGTCGAGTTGCTGCGCTACCCGGAGCTACGTGGCCTGCCAGTCGTGATTGGCGGGCGTCGCGGACAGCCGCGTACCGGCGCTGACGGCCAGCGCGTATTCGCACGTATGCGTGACTATGCCGGCCGAGGGGTGGTGACAACGTCCACCTATGAAGCACGTGCGTTCGGGGTGTTTTCGGCCATGCCCATGATGAAGGCCGCTGCCTTGGCGCCAGACGCCGTGCTGCTGCCGGTGGATTTCGCGCGATATCGCGACTTTTCACGCCGCTTCAAGCGTGCAGTGGCGCAAATTGCAGTCAACATTGAAGACCGGGGCGTGGACGAAATCTATATTGATCTGAGTGAGCACACGGCGCCGTCGGACATGCTGGCACGGCAAATCAAACAGGCGGTGTACGAGGCCACCGGCTTGACGTGTTCGATCGGCATCGCGTCCAACAAACTGCTGGCCAAAATCGCGTCCGAGCTGGACAAGCCGGATGGCATCACGATCTTGCGCGACGATGAGATTCAGACCCGGATCTGGCCCATGCCGGCCTCCAAGATAAATGGTATCGGTCCCAAGGCGACAGAGCGGTTGGCCGGCTTGGGGATACACACGATTGCTGACTTGGCGGGGGCGCCGCCCGAGCTGCTTCAACAGCATTTCGGTTTGCGTTACGCGCGTTGGCTGAAGCGGGTGGCGCAGGGCAAGGACGACCGGCCGGTCGTGACATCGTCCGAACCCAAATCGATGAGCCGCGAAACAACATTTGAACGGGATCTGCATGTTGTGCACGACAAGGCAGAATTGTCGGCTATATTTGTACGTTTATGTCAGCAGCTGGAAGCAGATCTTGCGCGGCGGGGTTATGCGGGCCGGACCGTCGGCATCAAGCTTAGATTCGACGATTTCCGCACTGTCACGCGCGATTTTACGGTTGCAGACCCGGTTACCACGGCAGCGGAAATCCGTTGGGCGGCGGGGCAATGTTTGAAGCGTGTCACGTTTGACCGGCGCATCCGCCTGCTGGGGGTCAAGGTCAGCAAATTTGTGAAGGCCCCCGACGCCGCGGGCGCATCGCAAGGCGAGCAGCTGCAGTTTCAGTATTTTTGAACACGTCGGCGATCACGAAACAACAGAGTGTGCATAGGAAAAGACATGGGATTTGATGAGGCGGGCGCGAAGGCGCTAATGGAAATTACAAGCAGACCGGACCTGGTCTTCATGCGCGGCGAAGGGTCGTGGCTCGAAGATCACAACGGCAAACGGTATCTGGACTTTGTTCAGGGCTGGGCCGTGAACAGCCTGGGGCATTGCCCTCCGGAAGTGGTGCGTGCCTTAACCGATCAGGCGCAGCGGCTCATTAACCCGTCTCCGGCGTTTTACAACCAGCCGGCCATGGATTTGGCACGTCGCCTGACGGGGGCGTCGTGCTTCGATCGCGTCTTTTTCGCAAACAGTGGTGCCGAAGCCAACGAAGGCGCCATCAAGCTGGCGCGCAAGTGGGGCCAGTTGCATCGCAACGGTGCCTACAAAATCATCACGTTTCAGCACAGCTTCCACGGTCGCACGCTGGCCACGATGTCTGCCTCGGGCAAAGCGGGCTGGGACACAATTTTTGCCCCTCAAGTTGACGGCTTTCCCAAAGCACCGCTTAATGACCTGGACGCCGTCGCGGCGTTGATCGACGATCAGACCGTGGCCATCATGCTTGAGCCGGTACAGGGCGAAGCCGGTGTTATTCCGGCCAGTACCGAGTTTATGCAGGGCCTGCGCGAGCTGACCGACAAGCATGGCCTGTTGCTCATTGTGGACGAGGTTCAGACCGGTATGGGCCGTACGGGCACTTTGTTTGGATATCAGCACAGTGGCATCACCCCCGACATCATGACGCTGGGTAAGGGGATAGGGGGCGGTGTGCCGCTGGCGGCCTTGTGCGCACGCGAAGAAGTGTCGTGCTTTGCGCACGGAGACCAGGGCGGCACCTATAACGGCAACCCGGTTATTTCTGCTGTTGGCGTGGCGGTGTTTGATGCCCTGACCGCTCCCGGTTTTCTGGATGCCGTCAACAGTCGCGGCCGGCAATTGGCTGATGGCCTGAATCGACTGTCCGAAAAATGGGGTATGAATGGTGAGCGTGGCGTTGGCTTGCTGCGTGCCCTGAAGCTGGATCAGACCGATGGCGCCGCCATTGTTCAGGCCGCCATGGCATTGCAACCCGAAGGCTTGTTGCTGAATTCGCCACGCCCCGACCTGCTGCGCTTCATGCCAGCCCTGAACGTCACCGCAGCCGAGGTTGACCACATGTTGCTGCTGCTGGATACGGCTATCCAGACGGTACGTTCCTGAGGCAAAAAAAGGCAACCGCAAATACGGTTGCCCAAGCTTCAGGGTGAATAACAGCAGTTGTCCTTGATGGCGCCCACGTTTATGCGTGGGCGCTATATTTTTGACCGTGCGGGGCCCGGTACGGCGACGCCCCGCAACGGGTGCAATAATCAGGCGCCGGCTTTCACCACCTGACGCCAGTGGTGCAGCAAGGGTTCGGTGTAACCGTTCGGTTGCTCCAAGCCTTTGAACACCAGATCGCACGCGGCTTTGTACGCGGCGGATGTCTCGAAGTTGCCGGCCATCGGACGGTACAGCGGATCGCCTTCGTTTTGCTTGTCGACCACGGCGGCCATGCGCTGCATGGTTTCAATGACTTGTTCCTTTGTCACGATGCCGTGGTGCAGCCAGTTGGCCATGTGCTGGCTCGAAATACGCAGCGTGGCGCGGTCTTCCATCAGGCCGACATCGTGGATGTCAGGCACTTTGGAGCACCCAATACCTTGGTCGATCCAGCGGACCACGTAGCCCAGAATTCCTTGAGCGTTGTTGTCCAGCTCTTCTTGCTTTTCCTGGTCGCTCCAGTTGGTCTCGGTGGCGACGGGGATGGTCAGCAGCTTGTCTTGCAGGTCTTCAACCTGGCCTTCCATGCTGCGCTGCAGTTCTTGCACGTCGATTTGGTGGTAGTGCAGGGCGTGCAGGGTGGCGGCGGTGGGTGACGGTACCCACGCCGTGTTGCCACCGGCCTTCAGGT
>JAJUIY010000099.1 GCA_029267415.1 Alcaligenaceae bacterium | reverse complement strand
GACGCGCTCGGCAATGTTGCGGGCTACGATTTTACCAATGGCGTGTGCCACGTGCGCGCTCTTGGGATAATGCCCAAACTGGGTGGACACGGCGCCCATGGCATCACCCACCACGTAGACGTCGGGGTCGGCATTGGCCGTAAAGTAGCGCGGGTGGATGTCGGCCCAGCCGGTGGACTTGCCGTTTTCGTCGGTGCCCAGCAGCCCGGCGTAGCGCACCATGTCCGAAGCCTGATGCGGCGGCATCAAGATGGCGTCATCAAAATCGAAATCGCCGGCGGCTGTCTTGATGCGCTTATTCCAGGGGTCTACCTCTTTTACGGCGGCATTGGGCACATGGGTAATGATGTCGGGATAGAGCTCACGAAACGCAGCGCGATACCCCTCGCCAATGGGTGCCACCATGGGCTTGGGATCCAAAATAATAATCTTGGCCGGTATGTTATTGGTTTTGTAGTACCACGCCATCAAACAGGCACGCTCGTACGGGGATGGCGGGCACCGGTGCGGCGGGGGCGGCAGCGTCATCACCATGGTGCCGCCCTTGAAGTTGCGCACCTTGTTTTTAACCTGCAGCATCTCGGCATTGGGTTCGTATGCGTTGGGAAACAGCGTGCGGGTGGTGTTGATGGCATGGACGTCATCACCAAACCAGGCGTCGTACGCGTTGCGAATGCCGCCCGACAAGATCAAGTAGTCGTAATCCACCGAACCATGCGCCGTAAACACCGTTTTCTTGTCACGATCAAACCCGTTTACCGTTGTGTTGATCAGCGTGTAGCCGTACTTTTGAGCCGGGTGCAACATGTCGCGGTTGATGAAATCGGTATCCACGATATCAATCAGCCATTTGTTGCTCATAGGGCCCGACCAGAATGTGGGGTTGCGTTCCAGCACCACCACGTCGGCGTCAGGGACCCATTCGCGCAAGAAACGCGCGGCCGTCAAACCGCCCCATCCCCCGCCGCAAACAACCACACGCGGCCCCTTGCCCCGTCGCGGAAGCAAGTTATTGGCAACATGGATGGCCGGCGTTCCGGCCACGCTTTGGCCCGCCAGGCCCGCTGCACTCACCGTCAACGCGGGTGCGGCAAGCAAAAAATGACGTCGGTTCATACCGTTTCTCCTGATTTTGTTATTCCGATATGGCAAGGCGGCGGCGTAATTGCACGCTACCCGCTTGCACGGCAGTGGTCCGGGGCGGACAACGACGCGCCACATCGCCCGCCGGCCAAGCGCCGCGCGGTCAACATAGAAAAGGAGTCGGTGTGAAAAGACGGAGCACGCCCGAAGACGCGTGAATAGGAAAGTGTTTTCACCTCGATCCACCCTGGATACGATTTCAACAATAGAACCTGCCCAAGCTGACCCCAACGGGATACAAGAACAGGATTCAGGCGCAGGGACACCGCCCTGCCGCCTGCACGAAGCTTAGCCGAAACGGTTGAGCTTCGTCAAAGGCTAGCCCCTGGCTGGCCGGCCCCTAGCCCGGCAACGTACCCTGACGGAGCCGCCACCAACCAATGACCGCGCACACCATCAGCACAAAACCCAAGTAGCCGAAGAAGGGGTACACCGTACCCACCAAGGCAATAAAACCAAAGAAGCTGCCCACCAGGGCCAACGCACCGGAACCGATGGCACCCCACCGAAAACCAGTGGTTTCGGGCTCGAAAAACCGGGCGACGAATGAATACAGCACACCCACGGCAGTGTTGAGGATCATGCCGAAAATCACAACGGCCATGATCACGCCCAGCAACGGCGAGAGCTCCATGGCCAGCATCAGCGTCGGCATGGGCACGTTGGCAATGTCGTCCACGCGCGCCAACATACCGGCCGCGATAATAAGAATCAGCACACCCAGCACCAAGCCCCCCAGCACGCCACCCCAGACTGCAACCCGACGGTTGGGGGCATCGCCACCCATAATGGCCAACATGGGGGTGCCGGCCACAATGTTGTACGACACGTACAATAACGCCGCCACCAGCCAGTTGCCTGCCCCTTGCGGCATGGTTTGCGCCACGGCGTTCAGGTCGGTAAAACTGGATTCGCGGGCCACCAAGGCCCAGATGCAAACAATAAACGCCATCAGCACCAGAAACGGGGTGATCAAACCAATGACGGTAACAACGCTGCGTAGATTAAGACACACGATCAGCACCACCAGAACCGTTGCCGCCACACTGCCCCATACACTGGGTACACCCGTAAACTGCTGAAGCAGAGATCCCGCCCCGGCCAGCATCACCACCGCAACCCCGAACATAAAAAAGGTGATAAAGGCGTCCACAAACGCGCCAACGTACTTGCCGCAAATCAGCGTAACCACGGGCTTGTGCGATTCGGCCCCAACGTGCTGGCCCAACGCGGCCAACGCCATGGCCAGAAACATGAACACGGCACTACTGATGATGCCACCCAGCAGCCCCACGGCACCAAAGCTGGTAAAAAACTGCAGGATTTCCTGCCCGGATGCAAACCCCGCGCCCACAATTACGCCCACAAATGCACTGGCAAGTCTGAAGATTTCTTTTAGGTTTTGTCTGTCAGCCATGGTTCCCCCTGCGTGGTGGCTGGTATTTAACGGATAGTTGATGAGTGGATGTAATGGATGCGTAAAAGGTATTTGTCGGAGGCGTAAACCGTACTTAACGGTGGCGTAAGCGGTATTGCTTGGATGTGTGTACGCGGAACCTACCTAAAACGCTGTGGGTCCACCGTATGCGCGTTAACGCCGTGGCGCACCAGCTCGTCAGGCACCGGTTGCCCCAACAGCAGGGCCGCGGCCAGTTCAGAGGCTGCTGCCGCTGTCTGGATACCATAGCCCCCTTGCCCGGCCAGCCAGAAAAACCCCGGTACAGCGCCGTCGTGGCCAATCACAAATTCGTGATCCGGTGCAAACGTGCGCAAGCCCGCCCACACATGGCTGGGCCGCCGGATGCGCAAGGTGGAGATTTCTTCAATTCGATAAATGCCCGTGGCCACGTCCAGCTCTTCGGCCACCACGTCATGCGGCTCTACGGGGTCGGCGTTGGCGGGTGAACCCAGCAATGCCCCCGCATCCGGCTTGAAATAAAAACCTTCATCCACCCCAATAACGGTGGGCCAACCCGACGCGTCCACGCCTTCGGGAACGGGAAACAAAAATGCCGACCGCCGCATGGGTTGGATACCCAAGGGTGCCACCCCGCACGCGGTAGCGATGGGGTCAGCCCAGGCGCCTGCGGCGTTTACCACGGTATGCCCCGCCACCGTGTCGCCGTTAGCCAACTGCACCTGCCAGGTATCGTCCTGGCGGTGCGCCTGCACCACATCGGCATTGTTGCGTAAGACGGCACCGTGCCGCACCATGCCACGCAAGAATCCCTGATGCAGCACATCCACGTCCATGTCACTGGCGATATGGTCGTAAATGGCGCCAACTAAAGTGTCGGCGCGCAGGCAGGGAACCATTTCAACTGCCTGTTCGGCCGTAACGCGCTGCACATCCAGTTGCTGGTCACGAAAGGCACGCTCGGTATCATCAAGAAGTTGCTCTTGACCCGGCTTGCCCACGTAGAGCACGCCCCGTGGGGTAAGGATGGGACTGTCGGCAAAGCCGGCGGGCGGGTTAAGAAAAAACGGGCGGCTGGCCACCGTAAGGGCACGCGTATGGCGGGTGCCATAGGTTTCCATAAACATGGCTGCCGACCGACCGGTGGCGTGGTAACCGGGTTGGGATTCGCGCTCAAGCACCAGTACAGACGCCCCTTGAAGCGACAAGCGGTACGCCACAGATGCCCCCGCCATGCCTGCGCCGATGACAATAAAATCGTAAACGGCATCCATATTCATGACCTGCTCACTGGTTCCATTAACAGTTTCGATCGTATACGATAATGTGATCGTCCACCAGACGGTTACTTTATGCAACACTCCGTGCCCGCCGCCCGGCGACACGCACTTGAAGCAGCGCACTGTGCCCCACTCTACCCACAAGGCCTTTCCGTCGGCCCGCAAACTGTCACCCTCCATCTTGAGCGAACTCACCGTTGTTGGTGTCAGCAGCCTGCGCGACACCCTTACCAGCCGTAACCACTCCCGCGACTTTACCTACGCACGTGCCGAATATCTGCGCGGCCGTGTCTGGATTATTGGTCTGATTTTCTTGTTGCTAATGCCGTTCTGGGTGGCCATTGACGTGTTTCAGTTTCCGCCTGAAGTACGCCAGTACACACTGCCGGGACGCGTCGTAATGGCGGCGGGGTTAGTAGCCCTTCTGGTGCTGACACGACGTCACAGCACCAACGTGTTTTTCGCCCGCATCGCCGCCGGAACGCTGATTGGTCTGCCCGCTGCGTTTTATGCGCTGGTGCTGTTCGTCATTCCCGACGGCAATCAGCACAACTTGATCGGCTACAGCTTTATTCCCTACATGCTGACGGCCATGCTCAGCATTTTTCCGTTCACGATTATTGAATCCGCCATTGCCGGGCTGGTGTTGCTGGTGCTACAACTGCTTTCGCAGCCGGTAACCGGTACATGGTGGACCGCCGAAGGCCTGCAAGAATCGTGGTTACTGGCGGCGTTGCTGGTACTGGCCCTGACAGCCAATTACTTTCACCTGGGGCTGCTGCAGCGCTTGTACCGCGAGGCCACCCACGACCCGCTTACCGGCCTGCTTAACCGTGGGGCGCTGACACGGGCCATTGACCAGCTGTTACACACGCGCCCCCGCCCCGTTCTGTCGCTGCTGATGATTGACATCGACCACTTCAAACGCATCAACGACCGCCACGGGCACTCGATTGGCGATGTGGTGCTAAACCAGTTTGGCCGCGTATTGCGCCAAAGCGTGCGTGCGCAAGATTTTGTTGCGCGCTACGGGGGTGAAGAATTTGTGGTGCTGCTTCAAGATACCGACAAGGCATCGGCCATGCAGCGGGCCGAGCATATTCGCAACCTGGCGCAGAACATAGTGATAGAAAACCACGACAACCAGCCGGTGCAGCTGACGGTAAGCATTGGCGTTACGACGTTTCGGGCGGACGACACGCTAGACACCGCGGCCCGCCGTGCCGACGAACGCCTGTACCACGCCAAGCAAACAACACGAAACTGTGTGGTCGGTTAAACAGCGCCCCTGTTATACCGTATGGCCCAAAGGCGGCGCGACGATACGCAAGTTGCCTTAAGGTTTGGCCAGCAACACCACCACGCTGGCGGCAATGCCTTCTTTGCGGCCTAAATAGCCCAGCCCTTCATTTGTTTTGGCTTTGACGTTGACGCGATCACGCGACACGCGCAGGTCGTCGGCAATATTGGCCACCATGCCCGCCGCATGCGGCGCCATTTTAGGGGCTTGGGCATGCACCGTGGCATCCACATTCACCACCTGCCAGCCTGCGTCCGTCACCAGTTGCATGGCGTCGCGCAACAAGACACGGCTGTCCGCCCCCTTATACGTGGGGTCGGTATCCGGAAAATGCCGGCCGATGTCACCCAGCCCCGCCGCGCCCAAGACTGCGTCGGTAACGGCGTGCAGCAACACGTCGGCATCGGAATGCCCTTGCAGGCCGTGCGTGTGCGGAATCGTGACCCCGCCAATAATTAGTGGCCGGCCCTCGACCAGGGCGTGCACATCAAAACCTTGCCCGACACGAAAAGGAAACGGCATTCCACACTCCAAAAACAATTGCAAAAACCGGCGTGCCGGCGCTTACAGCCACTTTTCCATTAGCTGGAAATCATCCGGCCATGTGACTTTAAGGTTGCGCATCGAGCCATTGATCAGCAAGGGCGCATAGCCCGCCAGCTCGACCGCCGAGGCCTCGTCCGTAATGGCATGCCCTTCGCGTAACGCTTGCTGTAGTGCCCGGGCCAGTAGACCGGCCGGAAACAGCTGCGGGGTTTGCGCCAGCCACAACCCGTCGCGCGATACCGAGGTTAACACCGCGGGCACATCCAGCACGGCCGCGTCGGCCTCGCCGGGCCCCGGCGTGGCCACACCATCGGACGGAATGGCGCGCTTGACCGTATCGGCCACAGGCAGCGCCAGTAACCCGCCCCGTCCCGCCTCAAGACATGTGGTGACAAGGCGATCCAGCGCCTCGGCAGGCAGCCCCGGGCGAGCCGCATCATGTACCAATACCCAGTCGTCGTCGGCCAGCGCGGCATCTGCCACGGCGTTGGTTACGGTTTCGGCACGCGTCGGGCCACCGCATTCGCGCCACTGCGTACGCGGCAAGCCCCGCAAGGCCTCGGGGGCACGTGTATCGCCCGCGGCCACGGCCACGCGCACTTCATCAATGCGAGGATCGGCCAGCAAGGCCACCACGGCGAGACGCAACATGGGGAGGCCGTGGATAGGCTGATATTGTTTGGGAATGGCGGTACCCGCCCGGGCCCCTACACCCGCTGCCGGCACAATGGCCACTAATTTCCTGTTCATGGCGAGTCATTTTATAATGAACGCCTCATGGCAATAGAACTCCACCCCCCACCCGCGCTGTCATCGACTGAATCCATCCTCTCTGCACTAAGGCCTGGCCAACGGTATACCCAACCGCTGCCGCCGGGTTCAGGTGATTCATGGATGCTGGCCGAACTGGCGCACGCCTCGGGCCGCACCTTGGTGGTGCTGTGCGCCGACCCGCTTACTGCCCAGCGCCTGACGGACGAAATCGGCCTGCTGGCGCCCAAGCTACGCGTGCGCCGCTTGCCCGACTGGGAAACGCTGCCCTACGACGGCTTTTCCCCGCATGAAGACTTGGTATCCGAGCGCCTGCGCACCCTGCATGCCTTGATGCACGACGACGTCGACATCCTGACCGTGCCGGTTACCACGGCCCTGTACCGCCTGGCCCCACCGGCCTTCATGGCTGCCTACACGTTTTCGTTTCGCCAGGGCGAAACCCTGGACGAAGAGGCCCTGCGCAGCCAGCTGACGCTAGCCAACTATAGCCACGTCACCCAGGTGACGGCGCCGGGCGAGTTCTCAATCCGGGGCGGGCTGATCGACCTGTTTCCCATGGGCTCGGCCTTGCCCTACCGGCTGGATCTGTTCGACGACGAAATCGAATCCATCCGCGCGTTTGATGTGGACACACAACGCAGCCTGTACCCCGTCAACAATATCCAGCTGCTGCCGGGGCGCGAGTTCCCCATGGATGAGGCCGCGCGCAACCAGTTTCGTGCGCGCTTCCGCGAGGTATTCGAGGGGGACCCCAGCCGTGCGCTGCCCTATCGCGACATTGGCAACGGCATTGCGTTTGCCGGCGTCGAATACTACCTGCCGCTATTTTTTGACCAGACCGCCACACTGTTTGACTACCTGCCCGAGTCAGCCATCACGGTCAGCATCGGCGACATCGTGCAGGCGGTGGAGGGCTTTGCCCAAGACACCTACGGCCGCTATCAGTTTCTTAAAAGTGATCGCGAACGCCCGGTGTTGCCCCCGGAGCAGTTATTTTTAAACCAGGACGACCTGTTCCTGCAGCTGAAGGCATTCCCGCGCCTGACGCTCGACAACACAAGCACGCACGCGGATTTCAGCGCCGCCCCGGATGTTGCCGTCAACCGGCGGGCCGACGACCCCATCCAGAAGCTGCGCCACTGGCTGGCCACCCACGGCGGCCGCACCATATTGTGCACCGACTCGGCCGGCCGGCGTGAAACCCTGCTTGAGATGCTGGCCGAATTTGATCTGCGGCCCGACGGCCCGACCACAACACTGCAAGACGCCTTGCACGGCGAGGAGCCGTTCACCGTGGTTGTAGCGCCGCTGGCCACGGGTTTTCAGGTACCCAGCCAACACCTGGCGCTCATCACCGAAAACGACCTCTACCCCACCCAGGTGCGTGCCGGCACACGCCGGCGCCGGGGCCACGACCAGGGCAGCGATGTCGAAGCCATGGTGCGCGACCTGTCCGAGCTTCGCGAAGGCGACCCGGTGGTACACGTGCAGCACGGCATTGGCCGTTATCATGGCCTGATCGGCATGGATCTGGGTGACGGGGTGATGGAGTTTCTGCATCTGGAATACGCCCAGGGCGCCACCCTGTACGTGCCGGTTTCCCAGTTGCACATGATTGCCCGCTACAGTGGCGCTGACCCCGAAAGTGCGCCGCTGCATCAACTGGGTTCGCAACAATGGGAACGTGCCCGGCGCAAAGCCGCCAAGCAGGTACGCGATGCCGCGGCCGAGCTGCTGGCCCTGTATGCCATGCGCGCCGCTCGCAAAGGCCATACTTTCAAACTATCACCTAAAGATTACGAGGCCTTTGCCGAGGGCTTCGGTTTTGAAGAAACACCCGACCAGGCGCAGGCTATCCGT
>JAJUIY010000009.1 GCA_029267415.1 Alcaligenaceae bacterium | reverse complement strand
CCCGTGGTGATGGTGATTATGGCCGATCCGTCGCATCGCCCCGCTGTGGCAAGCCAGGCGCTGGAGTCGTTATTTGAACTGACCCCCACCGAGGCGCAAATTGCGAATGCTTTTGCGGAGGGCAAGCGTACCGAAGAAATTGCACGCGAGTTCAATATCTCGGCCACCACCGTTAATTTCCACAAGCGCAACCTGTTCGATAAAACAGGGACCAACCGCCAGGCCGACCTGATTGCATTGATGTTGTCGTTGCCGGCACAACACACGGCGTAACCCTTATTTCGCCTGCGCTATCATGAAGCCTCCCATCGCACGAGGAGACGGTCGTGATCCCCATCTACACACCTAAATCAACCTCGGAAGCGTCGGTGATCGGCGCGCTGCTGGATGCCTACGGGGTTGAGTATCTGATGCAAGGTGCCGCATTCAGTACAATGTACCCCGGCCCGATCGCCAATAGCCTGAACGATCAGCGCTTATGGGTACGCGAAGACCAGGCCGACTTCGCCCGGCAATTGATCCGGGGTTTTTTAGATGAATAGGTTGTTTGCGGGCGCGCACGTCCGGTTCAATGTGGCACTATGGATAACAGGCTGACGCCCTCAACACTGGTTTTTCTGATTATTCCCCCCCTGATGTGGGCCGGCAACGCCGTGGTGGGGCGCATCGTCAGTGAGCAAATCCCGCCTTTTACGCTTAACTTCCTGCGCTGGGTGCTGGCCAGTATTATTTTGATCCCGCTGGGTCGTGCTATTTTCGTCCGTGGCGGTGACCTGCAGCGGCATTGGCGTCAGTACGCCGTATTGGGTTTTTTGGGCATTGGTGTCTATAACGGCATCCAATACCTGGCCTTGCACACCTCCACGCCGGTTAACGTGACGCTGGTGGCGTGCCGCATGCCTATTTGCGCGTTAATTATGGGTGCGCTGTTTTTCCGTACGCCCATCAGCCGCCGGCAGTTGGCCGGCGCGTTACTGTCGATTGGCGGCGTATTGCTGGTGTTGTCGCACGGCGATGTGCGCCAGCTGCTGGGTTTCCAATTCGTTATTGGTGATCTCTACATGCTGATCGCCACGCTGATCTGGACGGTATATAGCTGGTTGCTGGTGAAGTGGAGCCATTTGTCGCGTTCGGCCGGCTGGGCGCCTTTTTTGATGGCGCAGCTGGTGTACGGCACGGTGTGGTCCGGGGTGTTGTCGGGTATTGAGCTTGGCGCCGGAAGCGGGCAAATCGTGTGGAGCATCACCTTGCTTGTGGCCTTGGTGTATGTAGCTATTGGCCCGTCGTTGCTGGCGTTGCGTTGCTGGAGCGCGGGCGTTCAGCGGGTTGGCCCCGCGGCGGCCGGCATCTTTTACAACCTGACTCCCTTGTTCGCGGCCGTACTGTCGCTGGTGTTGCTGGGCGAAAAGCCACAGCTTTTCCATGCTGCCGCATTCGTGTTGATTGTGGGCGGCATTGTTTTGTCGTCGCGGCGCAGCACTTAATTTTCCGGCGCCGCGGCGTGTTCGATAATCAGTTGCGCCGACGTCACCCCATTCCAGACATTCAGATCCAGGCGGTAGGCGGCTTCGATCGTTTCTGGCAGCAAGCTGTTACGGTTAAACCAAATGGCGTCAAAGCGTTGGTGGCCGCGCTCCAGCGTTAATTTCAGGTGCTTTTGCTTCAACAACCGTTGCTGCTGCACATAGAAGACGTCACGGAAAACCGGTGGCGGAAAGCCCGCACCCCAAATATGCTGTTGCAGCAAGCCGGCAACATCGACGTTGGCATAGCCCGTCTCCAGCGAGCCATCGGTTTCAATAACAGGCTCAAACGTGGTGCGGCCGGTCAGCGCCTGCACGGCGTCGTCGAAGGCCGCCACGAACGCATCGTACGCCGATTCGCGTAGTGTTAGGCCCGCCGCCATCGCGTGTCCGCCAAACTTCAGAATCATGTCCGGATGGCGCTTGGACACCAGATCCAGGGCATCGCGCAGGTGTACATCGGGAATTGAGCGTCCCGAGCCCCGTAAATGGCCCTCATCATCGCGAGCAAAGGCCAGTACGGGACGCCAGTACTTTTCTTTCAGGCGCGAGGCGACCAAACCCACGACCCCCTGATGCCAGTCGGGGTGGTAAACACAAACGCTGGCACCGGTGTCCTGTGGCGTGGCTTGCAGCGAGTTGAGCGCTTCTTCGTGCATGCCGGTTTCGATAGACCGGCGTTCCTGGTTCATGCGGTCCAGTTCACGTGCCAGTTGCAGGGCCTCCGCGTCGTTGTCCGTCGTCAGGCATTGTATGCCGACGCTCATGTCGGCCAGACGTCCTGCCGCATTGATGCGAGGGCCCACGGCAAAGCCCATGTCAAAGGCACAGGCGCGACGGGGGTCGCGTCCGGCCACGGCAAACAGGGCACGCACGCCGGGCTGCATGACGCCGCTACGAATGCGGTGCAGCCCCTGGGTAACCAGTAGCCGGTTATTGGCATCCAGCTTCACCACGTCGGCAACGGTGCCCAAAGCCACCAGGTCGGCCAGCAGATCCAGGCGAGGGCCGCCGTCGGCGGGGAACACTCCGCGCGCGCGTAGCTCGGCCCGCAAAGCCATCATGACATAGAAAATCACCCCCACGCCGGCCAGGTTCTTGGATGGGAAGCCACACCCGGGCTGATTGGGGTTCACAATCGCCAGGGCGTCGGGAAGCCGGTCGCCGGGCAGGTGGTGGTCGGTAATGACCACATCGATGCCGGCCGCGCGCGCGGCATCCACGCCGTCGATGCTGGCAATGCCGTTGTCGACCGTAATGATCAGGTCGGGGCGGCCCGCCGGGTGCTGGACGGCCAAATTGACCACAGCGGGCGACAGGCCATAGCCGGTTTCAAAGCGGTTGGGCACCAAAAAGTCTACTGTGGCGCCCATGCTGCGCAAGGCGCGCAACCCGACCGCACAGGCCGTGGCGCCATCGCAGTCGTAATCGGCCACAATCAATAGGCGGCGGCCCTGTTGAATGGCATCGGCCAATACCCGGGCCGCCTGTTCAACCTGCGTCAGCTGCATCGGTGGAATTAACCGTGACCAGGTGGTTTGGGCCTCGGCGGGCTCGTTAACCCCCCGTGCCGCCCATAGGCGTGCCAGCAGAGGGTGGATGCCGGCCTGTTCCAGTTTCTGTGCAATATCAGGATTGTGGGTACGTGTTGTCAGTCTTGGGATGACCACCATTTTTTCCATGCTTCTTGGTTGCCGGGAAGCCAACGCTTCCAGAGCCGTTGTTTGGCCGTGTGATGAATAATTCGGTCGTGACCGGTGAATGTGAGGCGGCTGTGCTTGTTCAGCGTATTGAACAGCGTGCCGTCCAGCGTGCCGATAATGTCGAGCCACCGCCCCCAGTCTTGTGCCAGTGCAGGTTCAAGCAAGCTTAGGTTAAGACCCCTGTCGACGAGCACGTCGTCAGTGTTTCCGCCGCGGGTTTCATTGCTGAAGGTGGGTGTGGCTGTGGCCGCCGACTGGCCTGCGGGAAAGGCGGATGAGGGCTGAACCGAACCCGGCGTAGTGGCGGCTACCGCCGGAGGCGGTGCTGCTGGTGCTACCGGTGCTACCGGTACTTTTTTAAACTGGTCGGCCTGGCCCCCGCCGAATAGCCACAGGCTATTAATGGGCATCAGGCCTTGTTCTTCGCGTTGCTGGTTAACGGGGTGGTCAAACCACAGCATTTGCAGCTCGTTGGCCAGGCGCCGCCATGGCCGGTCGGCAATATCTTGCCGCCACCATTCGTGCACCGTGGTGGTGCTGACAAGTTCGGGGCTTGGAAACTGCGACGAAAACCCGTCGGGCACATGTATGCGCCAATGGGTGGCCGTGTGTGGCTGTACGTCAAAACCTGTGCCGTCAAAGTAGGGCTGGGCTGCGCGCAACAGGGCAGCGCTGTGCTCGGCGGTGATGCCCAGGGCCCGGGCGGGGAGAAGTACCGCCCCGTCACGTGCCGGCGAAATATGGGCCAGTTCGGCCAGCCAGATGGCTTCGGACGGTGGGGTGTTTGGTGTATTGGCCAATAACGGGCCCAAACCGGCGCTGTGGGTTTGGTTGTTGCCAGGTACAAAACCCTGTTCGTGCAACAGCCAATATTCCCACGCCGTACAGTATGTAACGGCCGGATCGGCTACGATGCGAGTTGTACGGCTGGACGCAAGCCACGCCACCAAATTGGGTGCGGCTTGGGCCAAATGGGGTAATAATTCACGCGTTGTGCGTGGGTCAGGAAGGGCGCCGGCTAGTACGATTCGCATTCCTGAATTGTAATGTTATTCGAAACGGTGGTTGCAACAATGCCATATGAACTCTGGATAGGGGCGCGATATGCGGGGCTGGCCCGGGCCCGGCGCCGCGGTGGTCGCGCTGACCGGTTTGTGTCTTTTATCGCGGCCACGTCCATGGCGGGCATTGCGCTGGGTGTGGCGGCCCTTATCATTGTGCTGTCGGTCATGAACGGCTTCCAGCGCGACGTGCGCGACCGCATGCTGTCGGTATTGCCTCATATCGAGCTTTACGTGCCCGGGGCAGCGCCCGAACAAGTGGTACGCGACTGGGAAAGCATTGCCAACGCCGCCCGCCAGCATTCTGCCGTTCAGGGTGCCGCACCCTTTGTGGCATCGCAGGCCATGCTGGCCCGGGGCCGTGCCTTGCAAGGCGTACAGGTACGCGGTATTGATCCGCAACTTGAGCCCCAGGTATCGGACGTGGACGGGCAAATGGTATTGGGCAATCTGGAATCCCTGCAGCAGGGCAAATTCAATATTGTGCTGGGTAGCGACCTGGCTGCCAGCCTGGGGGTAGGGCCCGGCGATACCCTGATGTTATTGGCCCCGCAGGGCAGCATCACGCCGGCGGGTTTTACCCCCCGTATGCGCCAGTTCACCGTTAGCGGGGTGTTTTCTTCCGGGCACTACGAATACGACGCCACACTGGCGTTCATGCAAGTGGATGACGCTGCCGTCATGTTCCGCAGCAATGGCTCCAGCGGTGTGCGCCTGCGTATTGACGATATGCATCAAGCGCCGCAGGTGACCCAACAACTGCGCAACTTGTTGCCCAGCCAGATCTACGCACAGGACTGGACACAAAACAACCGCACCTGGTTTGCTGCGGTGCAGACCGAAAAAAGAATGATGTTTCTGATTTTGGCGTTGATTGTGGCGGTCGCCGCGTTCAACCTGTTGTCGTCCTTGGTGATGGCGGTCAAAGACAAGCGCGCTGACATCGCCATCTTGCGTACCTTGGGCGCCACACCACGTGAAGTGGCGCGCATTTTTCTGGTGCAAGGCGCGTTGATCGGTGTGGTAGGAACCCTGGCCGGGGTGGGACTGGGCATGTTGGTGGCCTATAACGTGGACGTCATCGTGCCGTTTATCGAGCGCCTGTTTGGCATTGAATTTTTGCCGCAGCAAATTTACTTCATCAGCAATTTGCCATCGGATCCGCGTTTTTCGGACATCACCGCCATTGGCCTGACATCGCTAATCCTTTCCCTGGTGGCCACCCTTTACCCCAGCTGGCGTGCGTCCAGCCTGCAACCCGCACAGGTACTGCGTCATGATTGAAACCCCAACCCCCCAGCGGCGCATGGTGCTGCAAGCGACTGGGCTGAACAAGGCTTACCAGGAAGGTGAGCAAACCATATCGGTGTTGCGCGACGTCAATCTTGAGGTACATGAAGGCGAAATGGTGGCCATTGTGGGCGCCTCCGGGTCGGGTAAAAGTACCTTGCTGCACGCCCTGGGCCTGTTAGACCAACCGGATTCCGGAACCATTTTTGTTGACGGCGCGCCCACCGCGGGCTTGTCGGAGGCACAGCGCAGCAAAATTCGCAATACCTCGCTTGGGTTTGTGTACCAGTTTCACCATTTGCTGCCCGAGTTTTCGGCGTTGGACAACGTGGCCATGCCATTAATTGTGCGCCGTGAAAAAAGGGCCATCGCGCGCGAGCAGGCCCGTATCATGCTGGAGCGGGTGGGCCTTGCCCAGCGCATGCACCATTTTCCGGGTCAACTTTCGGGGGGTGAGCGCCAGCGGGTGGCGTTGGCGCGGGCGTTGGTAACCCGGCCGGCGTGTGTGTTGGCCGACGAACCCACTGGCAACCTTGACCGCCACACCGCAAGCAGTATGTTTGAGCTATTGGTGCGGGTAAATCAGGAATCCGGCACGGCCTTTGTGATTGTGACACATGACCCGGCACTGGCCGCGCTGGCAGACCGCCAATTTGCCATGGACGCCGGGCATCTGCAGGAGCAACAAAGCTAATGCTTATTGACACCCATTGCCACTTGGACGACCGGCGCCTGGACGCCGACCGTGACGCTGTAGTTGCACGTGCCCGGAAGGCCGGCGTGCAGCGTATTGTGGTGCCGGCTGTTGATGTCAATAACTTTTGTGCAGTGCGCGACGTGGCCCATGCTTTCGATGGCGGCGCCTATGCCTTGGGTATCCACCCCATCGCTGTTCCCCATGCCCAGCCGGCTGATCTGGACGCGCTGGAAACTGCCATACAGGCCGCGTTGGACGACCCGCGTTTCGTCGCCGTGGGCGAAATTGGACTGGACTTTTTCATCCCCGAACTGAAAACGCCGGCCATGCAAGAAAAGCAAGAAGCGTTTTACGATGCGCAGCTTAAGTTGGCCGAAATCTACAACTTGCCGGTCATCCTGCACGTGCGGCGGTCGCAAGACCGTATTCTGAAATACTTGCGACGGCGCACGTCAGTGCAGGGCATTGCCCACGCCTTCAACGGCAGTTTTGATCAGGCGCAGGTCTTTATTGATCTGGGATTTGCGTTGGGCGCGGGTGGGGCGCTTACCTATACCCGCGCCCGGCAAATCCGGCGACTGGTTACCGAACTTCCGCTGGAGCACTGGGTGTTGGAAACCGATGCGCCCGACATCCCGCCTGCGTGGCTTAGCGGTACCCCTGACACCCCGCCACGCAACGAACCGGCCGAAGTTGCCCGCATCGCGCAAACCCTGGCGCAACTGCGAGACGTCAGTGTGGAACACCTTCAGACAACCACCGCGCAGACGGTGCAGCGGGTATTACCACGTCTGTTTCAGTAAGCCGCCCGTTTGGCGGCGGGCATCGGTCCCTTCCGTAGTTTCAGCTCCCAATACTCACCGCATTCGTAGCTTTACGCATGGAGGTTAATGCGGCGATAGCCCGCGTTTCCGGGCCGAACGCGTCTACCATTTTCCGTTATGTTCAACTGGCGGGAGGAGCGGAGCGTGGGCGGCCGAATCTGTGTGTTCGCCTTTGTGGCGGCGACGGCTGCGGTGCACACCTTGGCGGTGCTGCCGGGGGTGGCGTCGCGTGCGGCCCTGCTTGCGCTGCTGGTTGTCCTTGCCGTCGTGCGGACACTGCGCAGTACCCATGGGTGTATACGACGTCTAAGGTATCGGCGGGCCCGGCACCCGGTTAGGGCACATGGTCGCCGACACCGGCACCAACGGCGTCACTTGCTGCCTTCAGGGCGCGGCCTTCTCACGCGGTGTATTCCGCCACTATGCGCCGCACTAGCGGGCTTTCTGCTTACCGTACATCGGGCCGATGTGCGCCTGAGCGACGTACTTAACGAGAGCGACGTCAATCGGGTGTCGCGCGTCGAGTTGCGGGTAGCCAGTTTGCCCCGCTACGGGGGCGGAGCGCAAACCTTTGATGCCGAAGTAATCAATTCGGTGCCGGCGGGTGTTCCGTCACGTATTCGAGTGTCGTGGCGCACAACGGCGTGGACGGGTCCGTACACCGATCCGCAGGGTCTGATGCCTGACGAGCCGCGCGTGGTTCCGGGTGAAGTATGGCGCATGGCCCTGGTTCTGCGCACACCGCATGGCGCGCGCAACCCCCATGGCTTTGATTACGAAGGTTTCTTGTTTTCACAGGGCGTGCGCGCCACGGCGACGGTCCGGGGTACGCCGGTTTTCTTGCGCGACCAGCCTCGGAATAGCCTGGGAATTATTGCCGAGCGGGCACGCTATCGGGTGCGCCAATACATGCAGCCTTATCTGCAGGATAAGCGCTACGGCCCCGTGTTGTTGGCGCTGGCCATTGGCGATCAAGCCGGGGTGCCGGCAGCGGATTGGAAAGTGTTTAACCGCACGGGCATCACCCACTTGGTGTCCATCAGTGGCACCCACGTCACCATGGTCGCCGGCATGGCGGGGCTGCTAATCAGTTTTTTGTGGCGCCGGGTGCGCATACGCGGGCGGTTTTTAGCCGAACGCATGCCCGCGCAGCTGGCGGGAGGGCTGGCGGCATTGCTGGTGGCGTGGCTGTACTGCTTGTTGGCCGGGTGGGGAGTGCCGGCCCAACGTACCTTTTTGATGTTGGCCGTGGTGGCCGCCACTTACTTGTTTCGTATCGCGCTGGCGCCGTCGCAATTGCTTGCGGCGGCGGCCTTTGTTGTGGTGCTGCTGGATCCGTGGGCGATCCTGGCCAGCGGTTTCTGGTTGTCTTTTGGTGCTGTTGGCGTGTTAACCGCAATGGCGGGTGCCATGGGACACGCGGCACGCGTATCGAATGCCGGCTTGTGGTACAGCATGCGCCGTCGTGGCATGGCGGCCGTCCGGGTGCAGCTCGTCATAAGTGCCGCCTTGTTGCCGGCTCTGGCCGTGCTTTTCCATGAAATTTCCATCGTGTCTCCCCTGGCCAACGCCTATGCCATTCCCGCCGTCAGTTTGGTTGTGACACCGCTGGCGCTGCTTGCTGCATTGGCCAGCGCTGTGCCGCATGCGCAGTGGTTGGCGGGTTGGGCGGCACAGGGCGCTCATATTGCATTGGAAGCGGTGATGTGGCCCACACGCGAGTTGGCCGAGCTGCCCATCGCCAGCATCCGCGTGGCCGCCGCACCGGGGTGGCTCACATTGCTGGCGCTGGCGGGTCTGGTGCTGGCAATGTTGCCCCGCGGGGTGCCCGGGACCTGGCGTGCCTGGCTGTGGTTGCTGCCCGCGCTGGCCTGGCTGCCGGGCCGCCCTTCACATGGTGATTGGGAGGCCACTGTGCTGGATGTGGGGCAGGCCGCGGCCGTGGTGGTTCGTACAGCGCACTACACGCTCCTGTTCGATACCGGGGTGCGCTACAACGCCACGGCCGACGCCGGTGATCGCATTATTGCCCCGTTTTTACGCAGCCAAGGGGTGGGCGGTCTGGATGCGCTGGTGGTGTCCCATGCCGATATCGATCATGTGGGCGGCGTGCGCAGCCTGCTGGCGACAATACCGGTGCAGCAAAGTTTTGCGTCATTCGATCTAAACCAATGGCTGCGACGCGAAGCGGCCATGCTTGATACAGAGGACGTCGTACAGCGGCCCTTGGCCACGTCTCCGTGTCGGGCTGGGCATGCTTGGGAAGTGGATGGGGTGCACATGGCGTTTTTATGGCCCGTGGACAAGGCGTTGTCGTCCTTGCAAGCCGCCAGCCGCGAGCGCAACGACCGCAGCTGTGTGCTCAGCATACGGGGACGTAAACATTCGCTGCTTTTAACGGGCGACATCAGCGCGTCGCCCGAACAACAGTTGGTGGCACGCGGCTTGCGAGCGCATGACATCGTCGTCGCCGCGCATCACGGCTCAAACAGCTCGTCCACTGATGCCTTTATTGCGGCGGTGAACGCGCAACACGTGATTATGCAGGCCGGGGCATGGAGTCGCTACGGCCACCCGCACCCGATGGTAGTGCGACGGTGGCGGTATGCCGGGGTGCCCGTTTGGCGAACCGATCTGGATGGCAGCGTCACCGTGACGTCTGCGCAGGGCAACCTGAAAATGGTGGCCGAACGCGATCGGAAACAGCGCTACTGGCAAGCTTGGTAGCCTGGCGTTTGCCTTATTGCCATCGCCAGTAATTTGGGCGATGATGGGTGTGCCGTTCACAAGACGGCACGCAAAAAAGCAGAACAGAAAAATCCACAAGACTTTTTCGAATATTGCCATGAGACAAACCACTCCCTTACGCCTGCACGTGCCTGAACCCTATGGCCGTCCCGGCGAACACACCGACTTTTCTTACCTTCGGCTGCAACCCGCGGGCGAAGCGCTCAAACCTCCTCTTGACGTCTCGGTGCGCGACACGGTCGACCTGGCCCTGGGTCTGGTGCGCGTGTTGGATGACGACGGTAATGCGCAAGGCCCTTGGGCACCTGATATTGATGACGACACCCTGGTCCGGGCGATGCGCGCCATGCTGACCACGCGTATTTACGACACACGCATGCTGATGGCGCAGCGCCAGCGCAAGATGTCGTTTTACATGCAAAGCCTGGGGGAAGAGGCCATTGGTACCGCGCAGGCCATGGTGCTGCGCAAGGGCGATATGCACTTTCCCTCGTATCGGCAGCAAAGTCTGCTGATTGCGCAAGACTACCCCTTGGAAGACATGATGTGCCAGCTGTTTTCCAACGGGTGTGACCGGCTGATGGGGCGCCAGTTGCCGGTTATGTATTCCAGCCGTGACTTTGGCTTTTTCTCCATTTCCGGCAACCTGGCGACCCAGTACGTGCAGGCCGTGGGCTGGGCCATGGCGTCGGCCATTAAGGGCGACAGCCGCATCGCCTCGGCCTGGATCGGGGATGGCGCCACCGCCGCGGCCGATTTCCAGACAGCACTTACCTTCGCGCACGTTTACCAGGCCCCGGTCATTCTCAACGTGATCAACAACCAGTGGGCCATTTCCACCTTCCAGGCGTTGGCGGGTGGCGAAAAAACCACCTTTGCCGCGCGGGGCATCGGCTCGGGCATTGTGTCCGTGCGGGCCGATGGCAACTGCTTTCTTACTGTCTACGCCGTGTCGCAATGGGCGGCCGAACGTGCCCGCAACAACCTTGGCCCCACACTGATCGAATGGGTCAGCTACCGGGCAGGGGCGCATTCGACCTCCGACGACCCTTCAAAATACCGACCCGCCGACGACTGGGAGCGTTTCCCCCTTGGGGACCCCGTTGAACGTCTGAAGCAATACATGGTGCGTCGTGGCATTTGGACGGACGAACACCACGAACAGGCCAAGGCTGAAATTCAAGAGCGCGTGGTGGCCGCCCAGCGCAAGGCCGAAAGCTATGGCACGCTGGCAACCGGTCAAACGTCCAGCGTGGCAACGATGTTTGAAGACGTCTATGAAGAGATGCCCTGGCACTTGAAGGCGCAATTGAAACGGCTGGAGGAATCGCAATGAGTAATCGTACGGCGTCAATGACGATGATTCAGGCGATTCGCTCGGCCATGGATGTCATGCTCGAGCGCGATGACAACGTTGTCATTTTTGGGCAAGACGTGGGCTATTTTGGCGGGGTGTTTCGCTGTACCGAGGGCCTGCAGGCCAAATACGGAAAAACCCGGGTATTCGACGCACCTATTTCTGAGGGCGGTATCGTGGGTGCGGCCGTGGGGATGGGGGCTTACGGTTTGCGCCCGGTCGTTGAAATCCAGTTTGCCGATTATTTTTATCCGGCCACCGATCAAATCATTTCCGAAGCCGCGCGCTTGCGCTACCGGTCGGCGGGTGACTTCATTGCACCGCTCACCATACGCATGCCCAGTGGCGGCGGCATTTATGGCGGCCAAACCCATAGCCAAAGCCCGGAAGCCCTGTTTGTGCATGTGGCGGGGCTGCGTACGGTAATGCCGTCTAACCCTTACGATGCAAAAGGGTTGTTGATTGCCTCCATCGAAAGCAATGACCCTGTCATTTTCCTGGAGCCCAAGCGCTTGTATAACGGCCCCTTTGATGGCCATCACGACCGGCCCATTGTGCCGTGGACGGATCATCCGCTAGGGCAGGTGCCAGAAGGGTATTACCGTGTCGACCTGGGCGTGGCGTCCGTGTTTCGCCCCGGCAATGATGTGACCGTACTGACCTATGGAACGATGGTGTTTGTGTGCGAAGCAGCGGCGGCCGAAACCGGGGTCGATGCGGAAATTATCGACTTGCGCACCCTTTGGCCAGTCGATATTGACGCCATTGTGCAGTCGGTTAAAAAAACCGGGCGTTGCGTGATTGTGCACGAGGCCACGCAAACGGGTGGGTTCGCTTCCGAACTGACCACGCTGGTTCAGGAACATTGTTTTTATCACCTTGAAGTTCCCATTCAGCGCGTGACCGGCTGGGATACGCCGTATCCGCACGCACATGAATGGTCGTATTTCCCCGGGCCGAGCCGGGTCGGGCACGCGCTGCAGCGCGCCATGGAGGAGCAGTAATGGGACAACATATCATCAAAATGCCGGATATTGGCGAAGGCATCGCCGAAGTTGAAATTGTGGAATGGCACGTCAATGTGGGCGATGCCGTCGTTGAAGACCAGGTGTTGGCCGACGTCATGACCGATAAAGCCAGCGTAGAGATTCCTTCGCCGGTGGCCGGTACCGTCGTGTCACTCGGGGGTAATGTGGGCGACATCAAAGCCGTGGGCTCCGAACTGATCGTGATCAATACCGAAGGTGCAGGCACAGCCGAAAGCAGTGTTGCTTCCGATGCCACAGCGTCGGCCGCGCCGGGCGAAACAGTGGCCACAGACGTCACAGATACCGCAGGCACGGGCATTGACCGCCGCACAACGGGGGTCAGCGCAGCGACGCAGTCTGCAGACGCCGACAACACCCGTTCGACGGTCAAGGTGTTGGCGTCGCCCTCGGTGCGGCATCGTGCCCGACAGCTGGATATCGATTTGCACGCGTTGGCCGATATCGCCGGTGGCGCCCCCATCTCGCACGGCGACCTGGATCGCTACTTACTGGCAACGCTTGGCGCCGGCGATCGCGTGGGCGAGGGCACACAGCCCCCCTCGATGGCGCACCGCGTGTCGCCCGCATCAAGGTTGCGGAACGCGCCGTCACAGCCGGCGCCATCGGTATCTGGCGCATCGGACGATACCGGGCTCACGCGGGGTGCTGCGCACAGCCGAGCTCTGGAAGAGACCGATCACCAGCGCGCCGATCAGCGCATCAAAGTGGTGGGCCTGCGGCGGCAAATTGCGCAGAAGATGCAGGAATCCAAACGCGAGATTCCGCATTTCAGTTATGTCGAAGAAGTGGATGTCACTGATCTGGAACGTATGCGCCAGACGCTGAACGAAAACCTGGCCGATGGCGACACACGACTGACATTGCTGCCCTTTATTGTCCGCGCCATGGTGCTGGCGATGCAGCGCTACCCCAACGTCAATGCACATTTCAACAGTGCGGACGGCGAACTGATTCAGTACGGCGCCGTGCATATGGGCATTGCCACGCAAACGGATAATGGCCTGGTAGTACCGGTATTACACAACGCGCACACACTGGATGTGTTTGATTGTGCGGCTGAAATCGTGCAGCTGACGTCTCGCACGCGCCGTGGCAAGGCGCAGCGTGCCGAGCTGACGGGCTCCACCATCACGCTAAGCAGTCTGGGCCCTCTGGGCGGCATAGCGGCCACCCCCATCATCAACCACCCCGAGGTAGC
Source organism: Alcaligenaceae bacterium (assembly GCA_029267415.1). Taxonomy (GTDB): domain Bacteria; phylum Pseudomonadota; class Gammaproteobacteria; order Burkholderiales; family Burkholderiaceae_B; genus JAJYRX01. The sequence goes on along the minus strand of JAJUIY010000009.1, from coordinate 14,951 downwards.
CATTGTGGGGGTAAACCGCATGGTTGAACGGCCGGTACTGCAAAACGGCCAGTGGGTCGCCCGCAAAATAATGAACTTGTCGTCGTCCTTCGACCACCGTGTCATCGATGGCATGGATGCCGCACAGTTCGTTCAAGAGGTGCGTCGCTACCTTGAGGCACCTGCGCTATTGCTGTCAGCACGTTGGGGCTAAGGCGTGCCGGCCCGCTGACGCCTTAACGTTGCTGGGGCGTCGCGCTGCGTTCGGGCGCGGCCCACACCTTCGGACAAGACGCGGCGTGGTGCGTTGCGGCCCGGGCGCTAAGATACAATTTGGACATGATCCTCCATAGGAGTTCCCATGTCCGAACACGTCAGTACGCCCGGTAATTCAGAACCTCGCCTAAACTATGTGATGTGCGCCAGCCCCGCTGGCGTGCATCGCATGGCCTATTGGGAGTGGGGCAACCCCAACAACGAGCACGTGGTGCTATGCGTGCATGGGCTTACGCGCAGCGGGCGCGATTTCGACCCGCTGGCCCGTCGGCTGTCACGTCGCTTCCGGGTGGTGTGCCCGGATGTGGTTGGGCGGGGTAAATCTGACTGGTTGGTCGACCCTGCGCATTACGGGGTGCCACAGTATGTGGCCGACATGCTTACGCTGATTGCGCGCCTGCAGCCCAAGCGCCTCGACTGGGTGGGCACGTCCATGGGCGGCCTGATTGCCATGGGGCTGATGGCGGCCTTGTCCATGTCGGCGGCCATGCGTCCCGACCGCGGGCGTCACGGTCTGCCGGCAAACCAAACCTTGCCCCTGGGCCGTGTGGTGCTAAATGACATCGGCCCTGTACTGGCCATCGACGGTCTCAGCCGTATTGCCGACTATGTCGGCGTGCCGCAGTCTTTTGAGTCGTTCGACGACGCAGTAAACTATGTCAAGATGGTGTCGGCCGATTTCGGCCCTCACGACGAACCCGCCTGGCAAGAACTTACGCGTAACGTCTTTACTGAACAAGACGGCAAATGGGGCAAGCATTACGACTTGCGCATTGCGCAACCCATGGCGAACGAATCCCCCGAAACCATCAAGGCCTCTGAAGCGATCTTGTGGCCCGCGTTTCAGGCCTTCCCCGAACCCGTGCTGATCGTACGTGGGGCGCTTTCCGACTTGCTCACCGACGCCACCGTCAAGCAAATGCTCGAACGCAACCCGCAGGCTCGGCTGCTTACCATCCCCGGGGTAGGGCACGCCCCTACCTTGCGCAGCGACGACCAAATCTCGCCCATCGAACAGTTTCTTCTTGAGGCGGTATGACACTGAAAATTGACCTGCACAGCCATTCAACGATTTCTGACGGGGTACTTAGTCCCGCGCAGCTGGTGACGCGTGCCCAGGAGCACGGCGTGCAGGTGCTGGCCTTGACGGATCATGACGAAACCGGCGGCCTGGACGAGGCCGGTCAATGCGCCCGACAGGCCGGGCTAACGTTTGTACCCGGCGTGGAAATTTCCGTCACGTGGGCGGGGCGTACCGTGCATATTGTGGGTTTGCACATTGCGCCGGATAACGAAACCCTTAATAGCGGGCTGGATACCGTACGTGCCGGCCGACTTGACCGGGCCTACGAAATGGCCAATCGGCTCGAAAAATTGGGGTTTACCGGCGTTTTCGACGGTGCGATGGCCTTTGTGTCCAACCCTGAGCTGATCAGCCGCACGCATTTCGCCCGTTATCTGGTACAAGAAGGTTATTGCCGCAACATGCAGGAGGTGTTCGATCGCTACCTGGGCGACGACAAACCGGCCAACGTGCCGGTGCGCTGGGCAACGCTGAAGCAAGCGGTAGACTGGATACGCGGTGCCAACGGCATTGCCGTCATTGCTCACCCCGGCCGCTACAACTATACGCCGCAGCAATTTGATCAACTTTTTTCTGAGTTCCGCGATCTGGGTGGCCAGGCGATAGAAGTCGTTACGGGCAGCCACCACCCCAGCGAATACGCTACCTATGCGCGGGTTGCCCAGCGTTATGGCTTCCTGGCCTCTACCGGGTCCGACTTCCACGGCCCTAACGATGGCCGCATGGAGCTGGGCGATTTGCCACCCTTGCCGTCAGACCTGACGCCGGTGTGGCACGACTGGTTTTAAGCAGGAGCAGTGCAATGAGTAAAGCCTTTGTTAAAGAAACTGACGACGATCTGGATGACGATCTGGAACCCGAGGCGGTACAACTTCCCAAGGGCGCACCCAACTATTTGACCAAGCAGGGCTACCAAGTTCTGCGAGATGAGCTTACGCACCTGGTAAAAGAAGAGCGCCCGTCGGTGGTTAGCGTGGTATCGTGGGCGGCGTCCAACGGCGACCGCTCCGAAAACGGGGACTATATCTACGGCAAGCGTCGTCTGCGCGAGATTGACCGCCGTATCCGCTTTCTGACCAAACGCCTGGAAATGGCTGAAGTGGTCGACCCGGCCCAACAGCCCAATAAAGACCGGGTATTTTTTGGCGCCACTGTCGTCTACATGAACAAAGACGAGGAAGAGTTCCGTGTAACCATTGTCGGGGTGGACGAGGCCGACCCGCTAAACGGCAAGATCAGCTGGATTTCACCCGTGGCCCGGGCGCTGCTGAAAGCCGAAGAGGGCGATACCGTGTCGCTTCGTACGCCTGCCGGTATCGAGAAACTGGAGGTGCTGGAAATCATTTATCCGGACGCCTGATTTGTCCTGTTTTCGTCGTGTGCCGGCTTGCGGTTAAAATGACGCCTTCCTTCCATCTGATTGCGTCGTACTGTGAATTCCCTTCTGCATTTTCCCGGCACTACTGTCCTGTCTGCGTTTCGTCGCGAGCGTCTGCTTGCCGAGTTTGCCCGTCTGCAACTGCCCATTGCTGACATCACCGCACATTTCGAGCATTACGTGCGTGTTGAGCGACCACTAGATGCCGTCGAAAGCGAACTTCTTGAGCGCTTGCTAACGTACGGCGACACTGCCGATACAGCCCCCGAGGCAAAAGACCCCGCTCTGGTGCTGCGGGTGTTTCCGCGCTTGGGTACCGTGTCCCCATGGGCCAGCAAAGCCACGGATATTGCCCGAAACTGCGGCTTGGACGCCGTCCAGCGTATTGAGCGTGGAGTTCGCTATACCCTTGTCCCCGAGCGGGGTCTGCTGGGCAGCAAAACACCCACCACAGCGCAGCTGCAGCAGCTGTCGGCCATGCTGCACGACCGCATGACTGAAACCGTGGTGGATGCCAGTTTCGACGGGCAGGCCCTGTTCGAAGAACGCACCGGAAAACCCGTTCAAACCATGGACGTGCTGGGGAAAGGCCGTGCCGCGCTCGAACAGGCCAATACGGAACTGGGTTTAGCCTTGGCCGACGACGAAATCGATTACTTGCTGGAAGCGTTCCAGAAGCTGGGCCGTAATCCCACCGACGTAGAGCTTATGATGTTTGCGCAGGCAAACAGCGAGCACTGTCGCCACAAAATTTTCAATGCACAATGGGTGATTGACGGCACACCCAGCGATCAAACCTTGTTTGGCATGATTCGCGCCACGCATAAGGCGCAACCCGAAGGCACCGTGGTGGCGTACTCTGACAACGCGGCCATTATGGAAGGCGGCCCGGCCACTTTGTTCCATTCATCCGGCATTGGCAAGCCCGGGGCGTATCAGAACAGCGCCGTTACGCTACACACCCTGATGAAGGTTGAAACCCACAACCACCCCACGGCGATAGCGCCTTACCCCGGGGCCTCAACGGGTGCCGGGGGCGAAATCCGCGACGAGGGCGCTACCGGGCGTGGTTCTAGCCCCAAAGCGGGTCTTACCGGCTTTACCGTATCCAATTTGCGTATTCCCGGCCATGCCGAGCCCTGGGAAGCCGACAGCCACGGCAAGCCCGACCGCATTGCCAGTGCGCTGGACATCATGTTGCAAGGGCCGTTGGGCGGCGCCGCGTTCAACAACGAATTTGGCCGTCCCAACTTGCTGGGCTACTTTCGCACCTTCGAACAAACCATTGGCGATACCCGTTGGGGTTACCACAAACCCATCATGATTGCCGGGGGCCTTGGCTCCATCGATTCACGCCAAACCCATAAAGACCCCATACCTCCCGGGTCATTGCTGGTACAAATTGGTGGTCCGGGCATGCGTATCGGCATGGGCGGCGGCGCCGCGTCCAGCATGAGCGCCGGCACCAACAGCAGCGAACTGGACTTTGATTCCGTTCAACGCGACAACCCCGAGTTGCAGCGTCGTGCGCAAGAAGTTATTAATCAGTGCTGGCTGCAAGGGCACAACAATCCCGTTATCGCCATTCACGACGTGGGTGCAGGCGGCTTGTCCAATGCCTTCCCTGAACTGGTGCACGACGCCGGCCGAGGCGGCCTGTTCGACCTTACTCAGGTTCATGTTGAAGAATCCGGCATGTCGGCCGCCGAAATCTGGAGCAACGAGTCGCAAGAGCGTTACGTGCTTGCCATTGCTCCCGACGATTTGCCGCGCTTTGCCGAAATCGCCAACCGCGAGCGCTGTCCTTATGCTGTGGTGGGTGTGGCAACCGAGGATCGCCAGTTGCGTGTGACCATTGGCGAGGGTCTGCCCGGTGTCACGGCTGAAACGCGTGCGAAAGACGACGCCGAAATCCGCCCGGTTGATCTGCCCATCGATGTCATTTTGGGTAAACCGCCCAAAATGTTGCGCGATGTCACGCGTACCGCGCCGGTCGCCGGCAGCATGGACCTTACCGTCATCAAGCTGGACGAAGCCGTTGCTCGTGTACTGCGGCATCCCACGGTGGCCAATAAAAGTTTCTTGATCACCATTGGCGACCGCGCCGTTGGCGGCGTGGTGGCACGCGACCAAATGGTGGGGCCCTGGCAAGTGCCCGTGGCCGACTGTGCCGTCACACTGTCCGACTTTGAGTCCGTGCGTGGTGAAGCCATGGCCATGGGCGAAAAAAGCCCGCTGGCCGTGCTTGACGCCCCGGCCTCTGGCCGGATGGCGGTGGTGGAAGCCCTAACCAACTTGGTGGCCTCCGATGTCCAGTCGCTTAAAAACATCAAGCTGTCGGCCAACTGGATGGCTGCCTGCGGGGTAGAGGGGCAAGACGCCGCCCTGTACGACACCGTCGAAGCCGTCAGTCAGTGGTGCCAGCAGCTTGACTTGGCCATTCCGGTGGGTAAAGACTCGCTGTCCATGCGCACCGCGTGGACCGAGAACGACGAATCGCGCGAAGTGATTGCCCCCGTATCCCTGGTGGTAACGGCCTTCGCTCCGGTGGGTGATGTGCGCGCTACCCTGACGCCGCAGCTGCGTACCGACGTGGGCGATACGGTACTGCTGCTGATTGACCTTGGCATGGGGCAGCAACGCATGGGTGGGTCCGTGTTGGCTCACAGCTTCAGTCAAGTGGGCGATGCCGCCCCCGATATGACGGATGCCGCGGCGTTGAAGGCCTTTTTCAGCGCCGTGCGTAGCCTGGCGGCCGACGGCGATATTCTGGCCTACCACGACCGTTCTGACGGCGGTCTGCTGGCCACGGTGGCAGAAATGGCGTTTGCCGGCCGCACCGGCGTGTCGCTTAACCTTGACATGCTCACCATAGATCCCCACGCTGCCGACTGGGGCGACTACAAGATCTACCCCGAGCAAGTGGCTGTGCAGCGTGACGAAATCACGCTGAAGGCGTTGTTTAATGAAGAGGCGGGCGCGGTGATTCAGGTGCCGCGTGATCGACGCGACGCCGTGCTGCAGCGCCTGCGTGATGCCGGCTTGTCAGAACACACCCACGTGCTGGGCACGCTGAACAACCAAGACGAATTGCAGATTTACCGCGACGGCAAATGCATTTACCGCCAAGATCGGGTGGAACTGGCCCGTGCCTGGAGCCAGGTAAACCATCGCATCATGACGCTGCGTGACAACCCCGAGTGCGCACAGGCCGAATTTGACCTCTGGCTTGACCGCGAAAACCCGGGCCTTAATGCGCAACTATCGTTCAACCCGCAAGAAAACATTGCGGCTCCCTTCATTAACAGCGGCGCACGCCCGCGTGTGGGTATCCTTCGCGAACAAGGTTGCAACAGCCACGTGGAAATGGCCTGGGCCTTTCATCAAGCCGGCTTCGAGGCCATTGACATCCACATGTCTGACTTGCTGGCCGGTCGCTACCAACTGGACGAGCTGAAAGGATTAGTGGCGGTAGGGGGCTTCAGTTACGGCGACGTGCTGGGCGCTGGCGAGGGGTGGGCCCGCACCATCCGCTACAACAGCCAGCTGGCCGACCAGTTCTCCGCTTATTTTGGCCGCCCCGACACCTTTGCGCTGGGCGTGTGTAATGGTTGCCAAATGATGGCGGCACTGGGCGACATGATCCCCGGTGCCGAACACTGGCCGCGGTTCACCCGCAACCTGTCCGAAAAATATGAAGCCCGTTTGCTGATGGTAAGCATTGAGGATTCGCCGTCCGTCTTCATGAAAGACATGCAGGGCGCCGTATTGCCGGTGGCCGTTGCTCATGGCGAAGGCTATGCCAACTTTGACCGTCAGGGCGATGCCGACCAAGTGGAGGTGGCCTTGCGCTACACCGACAACCGGGGGCAGGTTACCACCGCGTACCCGGCCAACCCCAACGGCAGCCCGGACGGCATCGCCGGTGTCACCACCGCCGACGGACGCTTCACGATTTTGATGCCACACCCCGAACGCGTGGTGCGCAACGTGGCCATGTCGTGGACGCCGCAGCGCTGGTCAGCCGCGGATACCGGCAAGGACCAGGCCAACAAAGGCGGTTACACCCCCTGGATGCGCATGTTCCAGAATGCCCGTGTCTGGGTAGGCTGATCAGAGCACACCCCGCCTTGGCGGGGTGTTTACTTTTAATTGTTCGATTGGGGCGACCGCCCGTTGCGCCTTGTGGCGGCAATTCGTTGTGCCTCATGGCGGGAGACGATTGTGCCTCGTCGTGGCGGGTCGTCGTCCCTGGCGGTAGCGGATCGTCGTCTCCGGTGGTGAAGGCGCGTCGTGCCGAGTGCCGGGGTTCGGAAAATCAGGGGTGAAATCATCCCGATATCGGCGTATAATCATGCTTTGCACGGAGCTAGTTTATGCGTCTCATCACGAAAGGCCTCACTTTCGACGATGTGTTGTTAGTACCGGCGTATTCCGAAATACTGCCGCGCGACACATCGCTAGTCACCAAACTCACCCGCGAAATCACGCTTAATATTCCTCTGGCATCGGCCGCGATGGACACGGTCACCGAAGCCAACATGGCTATCGCCATGGCCCAGGAAGGCGGCATCGGGATCATCCACAAAAACCTGTCAGTCAGTGCCCAGGCGCGCGAAGTGGCGCGTGTAAAGCGGCACGAATTCGGTATTGTGCTCGACCCCATCACCGTCACGCCCGATATGAAAGTGCGCGATGCCATCGCCTTGCAGCGCCAGCATGGTTTTTCGGGCTTGCCGGTCATTGAAAACGGCAAGTTGGTGGGTATTGTCACCAACCGCGACCTGCGCTTTGAAGACCGCTTCGACCTTCCCCTGCGCGACATCATGACGCCGCAAGAGCGCCTGGTTACCATGCCCGAAGGTGCCACACTTGAACAAGCACAAGCGCTGATGCACAAGCACCGCCTGGAGCGCGTGCTTATTGTGAACGACAACTTCGAGCTGCGCGGTCTGGCTACGGTGAAAGACATCGTCAAAAATACTGCACACCCCAATGCCAACAAAGATCAGCACGGTCAGCTGCGTGTGGGCGCTGCGGTTGGTACGGGCGAGGGCATGGACGAACGCATCGACGCGTTGGTCAAGGCCGGTGTCGACGTACTGGTGGTGGATACCGCCCATGGGCATTCGCGTGGTGTCATCGAACGCATTCGCAGCATCAAGCAAACCTATCCCAACGTGCAAGTTATTGGTGGCAACATTGCCACGGCTGATGCCGCGCGTGCGCTGGCCGATGCCGGTGCTGACGCCGTCAAAGTGGGCATTGGCCCGGGCTCTATCTGCACGACCCGTGTTGTGGCCGGTGTGGGGGTTCCGCAAATTACCGCCATTGCCAACGTGGCCGAGGCCCTGAAGGGCACCAACATTCCTCTGATTGCTGACGGCGGTATCCGGTATTCGGGTGACATCGCCAAAGCCCTGGCAGCCGGAGCGTCAGTGTGCATGATGGGCGGCATGTTCGCCGGTACTGAAGAGGCTCCTGGTGAAGTCGTTCTTTACCAAGGCCGTTCGTACAAGGCGTATCGGGGTATGGGCAGTGTGGGCGCCATGGCCGAAGGTTCGGCCGACCGCTACTTCCAAGATCCCTCCAACAATATCGAAAAGCTGGTACCCGAAGGCATTGAAGGCCGCGTCCCGTACAAAGGCAGCGTCATCGCCATTTTGTATCAGCTGTCCGGGGGTATCCGGGCGTCGATGGGGTATTGCGGCTGCGCCACTATTCCCGAAATGCACAAAAAAGCCCAGTTCGTGGAAATTACCGCTGCCGGTGTGCGTGAATCGCACGTGCACGACGTCCAGATAACCAAAGAAGCGCCAAATTACCGCGCTGACTGATTACTTACGTAAGCCCCCCGGTTCGTCCGGGGGGCTTTTGTTTTCATACATCGTTCCGACCACCATGCACCAACGTATTCTTGTTCTGGACTACGGGTCCCAACTCACGCAGCTGATTGCACGCCGCGTTCGCGAGGCCGGCGTGTACTGCGAAATCTTGCCCGGCGACGTCGATGCGGCGCGTATTGACGCTTATCACGTACAGGGCCTGAAGGGCATTATTTTATCGGGCAGCCATGCCTCGGCTGGCACCGATGGTTCGCCCCAGGTACCGCATCGTGTTTTTGAAATCGGCGTGCCCGTACTGGGGATTTGCTACGGCATGCAAGCCATGGCCGCGCAGTTGGGCGGGCAGGTAACGCAATCGTCAAATCGCGAATTCGGCTCGGCCGAAGTACGCGCACGTGGCCATACCCGCTTGCTGGAAGGCATTGAAGACTACAGTACGCCGGAAGGCCACGGCATGCTTAAGGTATGGATGAGCCACGGCGACCAGGTTACCCGGCTGCCGCCCGGTTTCGTCCTGATGGCATCCAGCGCTGCCTGCGAAATTGCCGGCATGGCCGATGAATCACGTCACTTTTACGGGCTGCAGTTCCATCCCGAGGTTACCCATACCGTACAGGGCACCGCCATTTTGCATCGTTTCGTGCGCGATATCTGCGGCTGCGAGGGCGACTGGAACATGCCCGACTACGTATCGGAAGCCTGCGAGCAAATCCGTGCGCAAGTGGGTAACGATCACGTCATTTTGGGCTTGTCGGGCGGGGTAGATTCGTCCGTGGCGGCGGCACTGCTGCACAAGGCCATTGGCGATCAGCTGGTGTGTGTGTTTGTAGACCACGGCTTGCTGCGTCTGAACGAAGCCAAGCAGGTTATGGACACCATGGTGGGCCACTTCGGTATCAACGTAATCCACGTGGATGCGTCAGAACAGTTTTTGGGCCATCTTAAAGGTGTCAGCGACCCCGAGCAAAAGCGCAAAATTATCGGACGCGAGTTTGTAGAAGTATTCCAAAGCGAGGCGCGCAAATTAAGCAACGCCAAATGGTTGGCCCAAGGCACCATTTACCCGGACGTGATCGAGTCATCAAAATCCGGCAAAGGCGTTGCCATCAAGTCGCACCACAACGTGGGCGGCTTGCCCGAAAGCCTTAACCTGAAACTGCTAGAGCCGCTGCGCGAACTGTTCAAAGACGAAGTGCGCGAGCTGGGCATCAGCCTGGGCCTGCCGCCTGCCATGGTGTATCGGCACCCCTTCCCGGGGCCCGGCCTGGGCGTACGCATCTTGGGTGAAGTCAAGCGCGAGTATGCCGACCTGCTGCGTCAGGCCGACGCCATCTTCCTTGAAGAGCTCAAAACCACCATCGACCCGGTCAGCGGAAAGTCGTGGTACGACCTGACCTCGCAAGCCTTTGCCGTTTTCCTGCCCGTCAAGTCTGTGGGGGTCATGGGCGACGGCCGAACCTACGAATACGTGGTCGCCCTTCGCGCCGTAGAAACATCGGACTTCATGACAGCAGGGTGGGCCGAACTGCCGCATTCGCTGCTGGCCAAGGTGTCAACGCGCATCATCAACGAGGTACGTGGCATCAACCGTGTCGTGTACGACGTATCCAGCAAACCGCCTGCTACGATCGAGTGGGAATGATCCCGCGTCTGGCATCGCCAGGCACCTGACGGCATTAAATGTCCTGAAGCCCGCATAATTGCGGGCTTTTTCGTATGTGTGTCTGGCGGGGTCTGGCAACAGAAGGATGGGCCAAGCTTAACGGGCAGGGTAAGTAGTCCTTGAATCAATTGAATGCATTTTCTATAATTGATTGCAGTGAAATCAATAGAGGGTTCCAGACATGAGAGCAGTAACGATCAGGAATGTTCCGGAAGAGGTGCATCGTGCCATCCGGGTTAGGGCAGCGCAGAATGGCCGTACGTTGCAAGCTGAGATGCGCGAGATTTTGACTACCGCTGTGGCACCGGAAGGTCGTGTAAAGTTGGGCGACCTGCTGGCAGACATCGGGCGCAAGGTGAACTTGACCGAGGAAGAAATGGCTGTTTTTGAGCGTGACCAGTCACCCGCCCGCGCAGCGAGTTTCGAATGATTCTGCTGGACACAAACGTTATATCGGAGCAGTTTCGAGCGGTACCCAATAAAACGGTGATTGATTGGTTGAATCGCCAGCCGCTGGAAACGCTTTATCTGACATCTATGACTGTGGCTGAACTTCGAGCCGGTGTTGCCCTGATGCCCTCAGGTAAACGCCGGACAGTACTCAGTGACAGCATCGAACACCGGGTATTGCCGGTGTTCGTCGGTCGGGTGTTGTCGTTTGACATGGCTTGTACACGCGCCTATGCCGATGTGCTGGCAGCCGCCCGCAAGTCCGGCAGCGGCATCGAGGCAGCTGATGCTGTCATCGCGGCGATTGCCCTGGATAGCGGTTTCAGCGTGGCGACCAGAGATGTAAGCCCCTTCCTCGCTGCCGGCGTGAAAGTCATCAATCCTTGGAAAAATCAAGAGTAAAGCAGTAATCGTGCAGGTTTGCACGACACACACGCGCCCGACAAGGCTGTTTCTGTTGGAAAAGGAAGAAGCGGGCGAATACACGCCGGATTTCACATTTTCTTTCGATGATTACTATGGCGATTATCTAGCGCGGCAAAAAGCCCAGGGAAAAGCGTATTATCAAGGGCTGGGCATTGAGCGCGACGATGCCGAAGGGCGACGCCGGGTAGTAAATTACAACCATACGTTCTTCGGCGCGCCTCACGTTGCCCTGTTGTTTATGCCCGCCTTTGGCGACAACGTACGTGTGGCGGGCGACATCGGCATGTATGGCCAAACCTTTCTGCTGTCGTGTGCCGCGCGCGGGTTGGGCGGTGTGCCGCAAACCTTGCTGGGTCTGTTTGCCGGCACAATCCGTGAATTTCTGGACATCCCGGACGAATATAAGATGCTGTTCGGCATTTCGTTTGGCTTCCCCGACCCCAACGCTTCGGCCAATCGCATCAAGATGGACCGCGTTCCCGTAACAGAAAGCGTCACCTTCCATTCGTGACGGCAAAACCAACTTAACTTAACGCTAGATATTCAGGAGAAGTATATGTCTGTTGACCGCTATCAGAAAGGGATGGATAAGCTGAAAGAATTGACCGTGCCTAACGAAAACAGTCCGACAGGGCACATGGAAATTGGCGAAAGTTTCAAGGATGTCGCCCCTGATCTAAGCCGGATCGTGGTGGAGTTTGCTTTCGGGGACATCTACGCACGCCCTGGGCTGGACAACAAGCAGAAAGTGCTGACGACGATCTCGGCGCTGGTGGCCCAAGGCACCCCGCAAATTGGCATGCACGTGGTTACCGGGCTTAACGTGGGTTTGACGCCGGATGAAATTATCGGTTGCATCATGCATCTGATCCCTTATGTCGGCTTTCCACGGGCGCTCAACGCCTTGAAGGTGGCGCAAGAGGTATTTGCCGAACAAGGCGTGGCCATTTCACATCCCGATGTGAAGTAAAATTCCCGAGACATTGCAACCACCAGCGAGCACTTTGATGACCACGCACGAGAAAATTTATTCAGGCAAAACCAAGGACGTGTACGCCCTGGAAAACGGCAACATCCTTCTCGTCTTTAAAGATGATGTGACCGGCGAGGGTGACGTAATCGACCCGGGTGCCAACACGGTAATTGGCACGGTGGAAGGCAAGGGCCGTAAGTCGCTGGCAATGACCGAATACTTTTTCAAGCGCCTTCACGCCGACAATATCCCGACCCATCTCGTGCGTGCTGATGTCGAAAACGGCACCATGGAAGTGCATCGTGCCGAGCCTTTGGGCAAGGACATCCACGGTAAAGGTGGTTTCGAATTTGTTTGCCGAACCAGACCGTGGGGCAGCTTTTTACGTCGTTACCAAAACTACATTGTCGATCAGGAAGCCACGCTTGATTACCTGGTTGAGATTACCGTGAAAGACGACGAGCGCGGCGATCCGCTTATTAACGACGACAGCATTATCGCCCTGGGACTGCTTACGCGCGGCCATCTGGAAGAAGCCAAAGCGCTTACCCGCCAAGTATGCCGCATTGTCGACGTTGACTTGCGTGACCAGGGCCTTACCCTGATCGACATGAAGATCGAACTTGGCCTGGTTGGGGGTAAAGTCGTGGTGATCGACGAAGTCTCTGCGGATGCCATGCGGGTTATGAACGCGCAGGGCACGGTGTTGGGGCACGACGCGCTCTGTGCAACGCTAATTAACTAGCATAGCGCTCGCTCACTTGCTGGCACAGCCGAATCAGGTTGTCCAGCATGGCGGCGTAGGCCTCTTTGATGGCAATCAGGCGCTCACGGTCAGGTTGCGTCATGCTTTCATCGTTCAACGTGTCACTGATGCTGCGGCACCAGTCATCAAAGCGCTCCTTCACTTCGGGTACGGGTTCGCACGCCGCATGCGACACAATCGCGTCGGCAAGCCGCTCCAGTTGCTGATTCACCGCGTCGCAAAGTGCATCAAAACCGTCTCGATCGCCCGGCAACGACTCGGGCAGCGGCCCGTCGCTAAACCGGTCGATTAGGGTTAGCGTATAGCGAAAGCGCTCAACCTCGTATAGCAAATGCCCGCTGGACAAGTCGGCGGGGGTCATGGGCGCACGCTCGGCACGCGCCTGGCGGGACATATCGCGCGCGCGCCTCAGCGCATACGATACATCGGCATCGGCTTTGGCGACATCGTCTTTATTGTCGTTGTTCTGCATGCACCGGAAGTACTCATCCAGCAAGCGGCCGCAGCCGCGCAGCGCCTCGGCCAGGTGCCGGTCAGCGCGGCGGCGTGCCGACACCGGAAACACGGCCAATGCGGCAGCAACCCCACATGCAGAACCTATGCCAATAGCCGCTATTTTTTCCATGGCGCCTTCTACCACATAGAAGTCGGGCGCCACAATAATGATGGTAACGGTGACCAAGCCGTACGCCAACTTGGGCCAGCGCGCCGACACCAGGCTCATTACACTGACGCCTATCAACAGGCTAACAAGCGTGCCCATCAGGCCGTCAATAGGCAGTAAAACAGCCAACACACCAACCGCTGCCCCAAGTATGGCTCCGGCCACGCGCTCAAGGCCGCTGCTCACTGTGCCGCCCACGCTGGCCTGCACCACAAACAACGCAGAGAACACGCCCCAGCTCATGTTCTCGCGTCCCATAAACAGGGTGGCAACAAAGGCCAACAAGACGGCTGCCGTCGTTTGCACCGATACCCGGTGCTCATCGCTGGCCAGCAGAATTTTTAGACGGGTTTTGAACGAATCACCCACTTGATCCACGAAGTACTCCTGCAACAGGCTAATAGAACCCGTACGGGAAGCAGGTCGTGTGCCGGGCTAGCGCTATTCCGAGGATGCGGTTCGGATTCGCCGCGCGCATGCGTCGCGTCTGAGTGTTGCCGCGGCGTTCGGGTGGGTTTAACCGAGCAGACGGTTCATTTCGGTGCCCGAGGGGTCGTCTGTCAGACCGTCAAAGCGACCATGCTCGGCAATTTGCCGGGCGGCGTTTAGAAAGCCATTCCATGCTGTGCGCGCCAGTGCGCCACCAACGCTGATGCGACGCACACCCAGCGCGGCCAGGTTACGTACCGTTAAAGGGCTGTTCCAGCCAATCAAGACATTGACCGGTTTGGGTGCCACGGCAGACACTACCGCCTGTATTTGTTCAGCAGACCGGAGCCCGGGTGCGTACAGGCAGTCAGCGCCGGCCTCGGCATAGGCGGTAAGCCGGGCGATGACGTCATCGAAGTCCGGGACGCCAACAAAAAAATTCTCGGCACGGCCCACCAGCACAACATCTTGGCCGGTTTCTTCGATCGCCGCTCGGGCGACGCGGATGCGATCCGCGGCTTCTTCGATTGGCATCAGTGGGGTAGCGGGGTCGCCAGTGGCATCCTCCAGTGAAAATCCGGCCACGCCCGTTTCGATGACAAGGCGGACGCTTTCTTCCAACTGCGCCGTGCTGGACGCAAACCCCCGTTCGAAATCAGCATTGATCGGAACGTCCACGCACATAACCAAGTGGCGCAAATGCTCAAGGACATCATCGCGGGACAGGGTGCCGTCAGCTTGGCCTTGCGACCATGCATAGCCCGCGCTGGACGATGCCAATGCTTTGAAACCCATGCCGGCCAGCAGCTTCGCGCTTCCAATGTCCCAGGGGTTCGGAACAACGAAGCATCCTTGGTTGTGTAGCGCCCGAAACGCCTTTCGACGTTGTGCCACAGATTGTTCGATCGCTTGGTTGGCAATTTCTGCGCCATGCACGAAGTAGTTTAGTCTGGACACGTTGTCTCCTGATTAAGGCTTATTGTTTGGCGCCGGTGCGACGCCCGCGTAAACTGGCCT
>JAJUIY010000081.1 GCA_029267415.1 Alcaligenaceae bacterium | reverse complement strand
GTCATACAGGCGCGAGCAACGCTGGCGTCTGGCTTGCAGGAGCTGGGCTTCGACGTATTGCCGTCCCAAACCAATTTTGTGTTCGTCCGCCATCCGGCGTACGACGCACGCGCCATTAGCCAGGCCTTGCGCGAGCGTGGCATACTGGTGCGACACTTCAATCAGCCCCGTATCGAACAATATTTGCGCATAACCGTGGGAACTCTTGATCAGTGTCGGCGTCTATGTAGTACCCTGGCCGAAATTTTCGATGACCTTCCTGTAATGAATTGATCGCTTTAGCGCCCCGCGCTTTATAATCCCGGGGTGCGATCAGGGAAAACCCTGTAAAGTAAGAATTGGATCAATTCTTCCTGCAACGATAACTTTTTGTTTAAAAACAACATTTGGAGCCGAGCTGATGAGCAATAAAGGGCAAATATTACAAGACCCCTTTCTGAACGCCCTGCGCAAAGATCACGTACCTGTTTCGATTTATCTGGTTAATGGCATCAAGCTGCAAGGTCAGATCGAATCCTTCGACCAGTACGTTGTTTTGCTTAGGAACACTGTTACGCAGATGGTTTACAAGCACGCCATTTCCACGGTCGTGCCGGCGCGCCCCGTCAACTTCCAGGTGGATGTCTCCTCTGACTAATCCGGGTACCCAAATCGGGGCACGTGTGCCTGTACCCGCCGTGTGCACTGCGCCGGCGGGTATTTCATTGCAGTTTCGCCTGATGCCATGATGAAAGCCGTGATCATCAGTGTGGATATGGGCGAGCCCGACTACCAGGCCCATGCCGACGAGTTCGTCATGCTGGCTGAAAGCGCCGGGGCCAAGATTCTTGAGCATATCGTGGCGCGTCGTTCGCGCCCCGACCCTGCACACTTCATCGGGTCTGGCAAGCTGCACGAAGCCACGTTGGTCGTCGAGCAAACCAACCCCGACATCGTCTTGTTTGATCAGCCACTGGCACCCGCCCAGCAGCGTAATATCGAAAGAGCGCTGGGCAGACGCGTCGTCGACCGGGTTGCGCTGATCCTGGATATTTTCGCTTTGCGCGCGCAAAGCCACGAAGGCAAGCTGCAGGTCGAACTTGCTCAACTGCAACATCTGGCTACCCGGCTCACGGGGATGTGGACGCACTTGGAGCGTCAGCAGGGTGGTATCGGTGTACGGGGCCCTGGCGAAGCGCAGCTTGAGCTCGACCGGCGTCTTATCGGCGCCCGGGTCAAGTTGTTGCGTCAGCGGCTGGCCAAAGTGAAGCGCCAGCGCACCACGCAACGCCGGGCACGCGTACGCAGTGGCATTTTGTCAGTGTCATTGGTGGGGTATACCAACGCGGGCAAATCCACCTTGTTCAATGCCCTGACACGTGCCCAAGCCTACACAGCCGACAAGCTGTTTGCCACCCTTGATACCACTACCCGACGGGTTTGGATTGAGGGCGCGGGGCAGGTGGTGATGTCCGATACCGTCGGCTTCATTCGCGACCTTCCCCCTACGCTGATTGCGGCATTTCGTGCGACACTTGAAGAAACCATACGCGCCGACTTGCTGCTGCACGTTGTGGATGCGTCCAGTCCACAGCGCGACGAGCACATCGATGAAGTTAACAAAGTTCTGGCCGACATCGGTGCACAAGATATTCCACTTATTCTGGTCTACAACAAAATCGACCTGACCGGCCATGAATCGCGTCTGGAACGTGACGAACATGGTACGATTGCCCGAGCCTATGTGAGCGCTGAAAATCGTATAGGCCTGGATGATCTTCGGCAGGCAATTGTCGAGTCTGGTCAAAACGCGGGAAATAGTACGTTTAATGTCTAAGATATTTAATTTGAATGATCCCGGCTGGGGACGCGGGAACCAGAACCAGGGGGGCTCCGAGCCGCCCAAACGCCCTGAACGCGGCGATGGTCCACCCGACCTCGATGAAGTGTGGCGCGATTTCAATAATCGCTTGGGCTCCATGTTTGGGCGCAAGCCCCGTCGTGGCGGCAACAACCCCTTTGGGGGTGGCGGTGGCGGCGGGTCTGGTGGCCCGGGCGTCCAGCTGCCTAAAGGTTCACCAAAGTTGGTTGGCCTGGGTGTTGCAGTGGCGGTTGTGCTGTGGCTGGCCAGTGGCTTCATGATCGTCCCGGAAGGGCAGGTGGCGGTAGTTACGCATTTTGGTAAGTACACAAAAACACTGCCGCCGGGTTTGCAATGGCGTATTCCTGCGCCCATCCAAGATCACGAAGTCGTCAATATTGCTCAACTTCGCACGTTCGAAGTGGGCTATCGCGGTTCGGCCGCCAACAAGGTGCTGCCCGAATCACTTATGCTGACCACCGACGAGAACATTGTGGATTTGCAGTTCGTGGTGCAGTACCGCCTGATGCCCGATGGCGCGCCTGACTACCTGTTCAAAACCACACAGCCTGACGAATCCGTGCGGCAGGCTGCCGAAACAGCAATGCGCGAGGTGGTCGGTAAAAAGCCCATGGATTTCGTCCTGTATTCTGGCCGAACTGAAGTGGCGGTCGAGGTGCAGAACCTGGCGCAGAAGATTCTTGATCGTTACAACACCGGTATTCAGATCAGTACGGTTGCGATCCAGAACGTTCAGCCCCCCGAGCAAGTGCTTGCTGCTTTTGACGACGCTGTCAAGGCCGGCCAAGACCGCGAACGCCAAATCAACGAAGGTACCGCGTACGCGAATAAAGTCTTGCCTGAAGCCGAAGGCCAGGCGGCCCGTATGGTTCAGCAGGCCGAAGGTTACCGTGCCCGTGTCATCGGTGATGCCCAGGGTGATACCGCCCGCTTTGTCAGCATCGAGACCGAGTACAGCAAGGCGCCCGAGGTCACGCGCGAGCGTATGTATCTGACCACTATGCAAGAGATTCTGGCATCAACCAGCAAAGTAATGATTGATTCGGAGTCCAGCAACAACATGTTGTATTTACCGCTAGACAAAATCATGCAGGACGCGGCCACAGGCAGCAGGCAGCGTGGTAGTGCGGCCCGCGAGGCCGCCGCCGCAGCCGGCGCCGCCGCGGCGCAGTCGGCGGCGGAAATTGCCGGCAGCGGGTCGGCAACCCGACCGGCGTCAACGCCGCCACCCGCCCGCACGCCACGCGATTCCCTGTCCGTTAGCCCGTATTCACGCTAGGAGGCCACGATGCAACGTTTTTTTCCTGCTCTCGTCGGCCTGATCATTCTTCTGGCCATCGCGTCCTCGTGTGTGTTTATCGTTCGCGAACGCGACGCGGCGCTTGTGTTCACCCTGGGGGAGGTTCGTCGTACCATTAACGAGCCCGGGCTTTACTTTAAATTCCCACCCCCGTTCGAAACCGTCGTTCGCCTTGACAAGCGTCTGCAAACCATCGAGACGCAAAACCAAGAGCGCATCCAGACTGCGGAAAAGAAGAACCTGCTGATTGATTCGTTCGTCAAATGGCGCATTTCTGATCCGCGTGTGTTTTACGTGACCTTCGGTGCCAACGAGCGCGCCGCTGTCGAGCGCCTGCAGGCGCAAATTCGCGACGCGTTGAACGCATCGGTTAACGTACGCACGGTTAAAGGGGTGGTCTCCAACGAGCGCGACACCATCATGCGTGAAATCCAGGAAACGGTTGCCGCACGTGCCCGTCCCCTGGGGGTAGAAGTTGTTGATGTGCGTTTGCGCCGCATCGACTTCGCGCCTGAGATTTCCGAATCGGTCTACCGTCGTATGGAAGCCGAGCGCAAGCAAGAGGCCAACCGTCTACGCGCATCGGGTTTTGCAGAAAGCGAGCGTATTCGTGCCCAGGCCGATCGCGAGCGTGAAGAAATTCTTGCCCGTGCCTATGCGGAAGCCGAGCAAATACGAGGTGAGGGCGATGCGCAAGCCGCCGCCCTGTATGCTGAAGCCTACAGTACCAACCCCGAGTTCTACGCGTTTTATCGCAGTCTCGAAGGGTACCGTGGGGCCTTTGGTGGCAGCAACGACACCATCGTGCTTAGCCCCAAGTCGGATTTTTTCCGCTACTGGTCGTCGCAGCTGGGCGAGACCCCGTCGGTTGACGCACCATCACCGGTGTTGAATCCCGCCGTTAATTAATACTGCGTTAAAACCCGCGGGTACTCGAAAAGGGGCGGGGCAGGGATTTGTCATCGGCCTGGCCCCAAACCCGCGTAAGGCGGGCAGATAAAGGCGGGGCGGGTTTCCTTTCCTGGCCCGGTTCGCTTATAATGGCGTGTAAGTTTTCTTTACCTACATGCTTTTTTGCCACAAGCGACTTGAAGGGCTTACGCTTTCAGGTCGCTTTTTGTTTGGTGGCACCGCATGGGCGGTGCCTGCTCAAGGCGTAACAATGTCGAATTGGCTATTGCCAGAAAACTTGGCAGATATTCTGCCGGCGGAAGCGCGGCGCATTGAAGAATTGCGACGCAATTTGCTGGATCTGTATCGGGCCTACGGGTTCGAGCTCGTGGCGCCCCCGCTGGTCGAATATATTGATTCGCTCCTGGCGGGTAACGGACGTGCGCTCAACCTGCGCACGTTCAAGCTTGTCGATCAACTGTCCGGGCGCACACTGGGCGTGCGCGCCGACATGACGTCGCAAGTCTGTCGCATCGATGCACACCTGCTTAATCGCGACGCGGTTACTCGCCTTTGCTATTGCGGCCCGGTATTGCATGCACGTCCGTCGGGGCTTTTGTCCGATCGCGAACTCATGCAAATCGGGGCCGAAGTCTTTGGCCATGCCGGTGTCGAAGCCGATATCGAAGTCATCGAACTGGCCTTGGAAAGCGTGCGTCGGGCGGGTGTCCAGCACGCACGGGTCGACCTCAATCATCCCGGTGTTTTGCGCTCTGTTATTGCCTCGGACGAGGCCATTGCCGGCCATGCTGATGAAGTGTCTGATCTGCTCGCTGCCAAAGACATCCCCGGGCTGACTGCCCTTGGCGGCGCACTTCCCGGTGTGCGCAAAGAAACCATCCGTGCGCTGCTTGACCTGGCCGATCTTTACGGCGATTGCTCGGTTTTGGAACGTGCACGTGAGATTCTTCCCGATGTGCCCGGTCTTTCGGATGCCATCAGCGATCTCGAACTTTTGATACGTGCGCTTCCGGGGCACGAATTCACTGTCGACCTCGCCGATATGGGCAGCGGGTACGGCTATCATTCCGGAGTCGTTTTTTCGATTTACGCCGACAACTGGCACGATGCGCTCGTTAAGGGCGGGCGCTACGATGGCATGGGCAAGGCGTTTGGTCGCGCCCGGCCCGCCACGGGCTTCAGCCTCGACTTGCGCAAGTTGTCTTCTGGCCTGCCGCCGGCTAGCCTTACGCGCGCAATTCGGGCTCCCTGGGGCACCGATCCCGACCTGGTGGCATGCTTGCGCAAGCTACGTGATGCGGGCGAAGTCGTTATTCAAATGCTTCCCGGGCAAACCCACGCGCTCGACGAATTCATTGTCGATCGCGAGCTGGTGCTTCAGGAAGGCGAGTGGACAGTACGGACGGTACAGTAGCCAAGTGGTATGCGGCTGTTATATCGTATTGGATTAACTAATTTCGGCTATCACAGTGCATCACTGGGCTGAAACACTTTTGATGTAAAACATGAGCAAGAATATTGTCGTAATTGGCACCCAGTGGGGTGACGAAGGCAAGGGCAAAATTGTTGACTGGCTGGCCGAGTCCGCCCAGGGCGTCGTGCGCTTTCAAGGTGGCCACAACGCGGGCCATACGCTCTGGATCAACGGGCAAAAAACGATACTGCGCTTAATTCCGTCCGGCATTATGCATAGCCACGTTACCTGCTACATCGGCAACGGCGTGGTGTTGTCACCCGATGCACTGATGAAAGAAATCGGCGAACTGGAAACCATCGGCATCGACGTGCGTTCACGTCTGCAAATTTCTGCTGCCTGCCCGCTCATTCTTCCGTACCACATCGCACTTGACCAGGCGCGCGAGGCGCGAATGGGGCAGGGCAAAATCGGTACTACGGGCCGTGGTATCGGCCCGGCCTACGAAGACAAGGTCGGACGTCGGGCACTGCGTGTCCAAGATCTCTTCGATCCCGCGGTTTTCGCCGAGAAGCTGAATGTGGCGCTCGACTACCACAACTTCATGCTGACGCGTTATCTCGACGCTAAGGCTGTCGATGCCGCGCCCATCCAGGATCAGGCGGCACAGTGGGCTGAAGCGCTCGAAGGTATGGTGACTGACGTCTCCAACAACCTGCATCGGGCCCAAAAAGACGGTCAGCGTCTGCTGTTCGAAGGTGCGCAGGGCGCCATGCTGGATATTGATCACGGCACCTATCCCTACGTAACCAGCAGCAATTGCGTGGCGGGTGCGGCCTCGGCCGGTGCTGGCGTAGGCCCCCAGGCACTCGATTACGTATTGGGTATCGCCAAGGCCTATACCACGCGGGTAGGCTCGGGTCCGTTCCCGACCGAACTCAACGACGAAATCGGTGAGCGCCTGGCGTCGGTCGGCAAAGAATTCGGTTCGGTCACGGGGCGCCCGCGTCGTTGTGGGTGGTTTGATGGTGCAGCACTTAAGCGTTCGGTTGCTATCAATGGCATCTCCGGCTTGTGTGTCACCAAGCTCGACGTCCTCGACGGCCTTGAAAGCATTAAACTTGGCGTGGGCTATCGCTATCGTGGCGAATTTCTGGACGTCCTGCCCTACGGTGCCCATGCGGCAGCCGAAGCCGAGCCGGTGCTCGAAGAAATGCCGGGCTGGACCGAGTCCACCGTGGGTGTCACCGAATACGACAAACTGCCGGTCAATGCACGTCGGTACCTGGAGCGTATTTCTGAAATTTGTGAAGTGCCCATTGATATGGTTTCCACCGGTCCCGACCGTATGGAAACCATCGTATTGCAACACCCGTTCAAGTTTTAACGCTGTCGGGCAAATTTCGTCGGCGTGGCGACGCCTCCCGTTGAAATAGCCCGATCATTTACAAGGTAGCCGGATCATGAGAAACGTGCCTTCCTCCACCGACCGCGACCTCTGGATCAGCTGGGACGACTATCACCGTCTGATCGAGCAACTGGCGCTGCAGATCCACGAGTCGGGCTGGAAGTTCGACAAAATTCTTTGTCTGGCCCGTGGTGGTATGCGTGTGGGTGATGTCATATCGCGTATTTTTGATGTCCCCCTTGGTATTTTGGCCACCAGCAGCTACCGCGAGGCGGCCGGCACTTTACAGGGGCAACTTGATATCGCCCAGTACATCACCATCACGCGGGGTTCCCTGGATGGCGCCGTGCTGCTGATCGACGATATGGTCGATACCGGTCTTACGTTTAATCGGGTGTTCGAGCACTTGCTGCGCGAGTTTCCCGCCATTACTGAATTGCGTTCCGCTGTTTTATGGTGGAAGGGCCACTCGCAGGCGGTGCCCGATTACTATGTCGAAAAGCTCCCCACTAACCCGTGGATCCATCAGCCGTTTGAAGATTACGACAGTCTCCGTCCACACCAGCTTGAGGCCTGGATACGCAAGGGCGTGCGCAGCGATGAAAATTAAACGCACGCCAACTTTCTTGTGCTAACATGCCTTTACATGCTAGACTGTAGGGCTTGAACTTATTATCAACCCAGTTTTAACTTCATCAGGGCCGAAAAATTACATGCCTATTGTTCGTCTGAAAGAAAACGAGCCGTTTGAAGCCGCGCTTCGCCGCTTTAAACGCACTGTTGAAAAAACCGGTATCTTGACCGAGCTGCGCTCACGCGAATACTACGAAAAACCCACGGCCGAGCGCAAGCGCAAGCGTGCCGCTGCCGTCAAGCGCCACTATAAGCGCATTCGCAGCCAACAACTGCCTCCGCGCCTGTATTGATTGATACCCGACACATTTATTCAGGATCTCCTTACACGAGTATCCATTGAGGATGTTGTCGGGCGCTACGTCCAGTTGCGCAAAGGCGGGGCCAACCTGCTTGGCCTTTGCCCCTTCCATAACGAGAAAACCCCTTCCTTTACGGTCAGCCCGACCAAACAGTTCTACCATTGCTTTGGCTGTGGAGCACACGGCAGTGCCATCACGTTTCTGATGGAGCACACCGGGGCCACGTTTCCCGAGGCCGTGCGGTCCTTGGCAGCCGAAGTCGGCATGACTGTGCCCGAACAGCAACGCAGTCCGCGTCAGCGCGAAGCGGCGCGTCGGCGCAAGCTTGAAGTTTCGCAGCACCAACAAGTGCTCGACATCGCGTATAAGCATTATCTTGCACAGTTGAAAGCGTCGCCGGTGGCTATCGACTACCTGAAGCGACGTGGTTTGTCAGGTGAAACAGCGGCTCGCTTTGGCATTGGGTGGGCGGGCGGAGGGCGTCGTGCGCTGGCCACCGTCATGCCCGATTACGAAAGCCCGGTTCTGGTCGAATCGGGTTTGGTGATTGAAGCCGACGATGGACGTCGATACGACCGGTTCCGCGACCGTATTATGTTTCCCATCCGGAATCAGCGTGGTCAGCTGATCGGGTTTGGCGGTCGTCTGATCAAGGAGGGCGAACCCAAGTATCTGAACTCTCCGGAAACGACGCTGTTTTCGAAAGGGCACGAACTTTACGGCCTTTGGGAAGCGCGAACCGGCATCCGCCACGAAGGGTTTGTGCTGGTCGTTGAAGGGTACATGGATGTGGTGGGCCTGGCACAACACGGTCTGAACAATGCCGTGGCAACGCTTGGCACCGCCACGACCGAATTCCATATCCAGAAACTGATGCGCAATAGCAGTCGTATTGTGTTCAGTTTCGATGGCGATCGGGCTGGCCGGCAAGCCGCCTGGCGTGCGCTTAATACATGTTTGCCGCTATTGCGCGACGACGTCTCTATCCGTTTCATGTTCCTGCCGGATCAGCACGATCCGGATTCGTATATTCACGCTCACGGGGTCGACGCGTTTCGGCAGGCCGTTGACCAAGCACAGGCATTGTCGACATTCATGTTAACTGAGCTGGCCCAGCGCCACTCCCTGGATGAACCCGAGGGGCGCGCTGCCTGCATTCACGAGGCCCGTCCCTTGCTGGCACTGATGCCAGAGTCCGCCATTCGGGTGCAGATACAGCGCGAGTTCGCGCGACATGTGCTGCTTACACCCGAAGAACTGACGGCGATGCTGGTTGAACACGGCGGGGCTGGAATGGGGCAAGGGGCCGCAGATGCATCGGCACGCGTCCGCCAAGGGATACCTGCCGATCAATCCGCAATGCCGTGGCCAGACGATGCGGGTGCTATTTCCTCGGGCATGCACGACATTGACGGGCCACCGCCGTATTACGACGAAGGGCCCGCGGCATCTCACGGGTCAGCCCATTTTGCGCCGGATAATGGGCGCGCCTCGTCGCGGAAGCGTGATATTGGTGCCGTGGGACAACAGCGTTC
>JAJUIY010000128.1 GCA_029267415.1 Alcaligenaceae bacterium | reverse complement strand
TGGGCAATAAATATCAGCAGCGCCAGCGAATTGACGAAACCCGTGATGACGGATCGCGACACGTACTGCATCAGCAAGTCCACCCGCAGGTAGCCCGCAATAATTTGAATGACGCCCATCAGCACGGTGGCCGCAAACAAGTATTCCACTCCGTAATCGCGCACCAGCGGTGTCACCAGTACCGCTACTGCCGCCGTGGAGGCGGAGATCATGGCGGGCCGGCCACCCGCAAACGCGATGATGACAGCAATGGAAAACGATGCATACAAGGCAACGCTAGGGTCAACCCCCGCGATAATTGCAAAGCCAATAGCTTCGGGTATCAGAGCAAGGGCAACAAGAATACCGGCCAAAATATCGGCACGGGGGCTGTAAAGCCACTCGCGTTGAAACTTGGAAATCAATGACATGAATAGCTAACCTGTAGCCAGCAAGCGAATTGCAGCGCAATAGACAGATGGGTTGGGGGTAAGGAATGCGTGCGCAGCTTGCGGTTATCCGAGGGGTAGGCGCCCGGCCGAGCCACCCGGCAAGCCGGGTCCGCGAAACCGCAATGTGCGGTCACAAAGCGCTCATTGCGAGCGCAGCAGCCGCGATTGTACACTGAACCTCTTGAAGGAAGTCAGCAAGGAACAGGGATGTCGTGGGAGCAATGGCTGGGTTTTTTCGTGGCTGCATGGATCATTAGTTTGTCACCGGGCGCTGGTGCGGTGGCCTCCATGGCAACGGGCCAGCGTGTGGGGTTTCGGCGCGGGTACTGGAATATCGTGGGCTTGCAGCTTGCCCTTGTCTTGCAAATGCTGATTGTCGCGGCGGGTTTGGGTGCCGTGCTGGTGGCGTCCGACTTCGCCTTCCAGGCCATTAAATGGTTTGGCGTGGCCTACCTGCTGTATTTGGGTTGGAAACAATGGTCCGCCGGGGGCAGTGCGGCCCTGGTGGCCGATGCTGCGCGCACTGAAGTGAAGCCGGCGCGCCTGGTGTTACGGGGTTTTTTGGTCAACATGAGCAACCCCAAGGCGATCGTGTTCTTACTTGCGGTGTTGCCACAGTTTCTTGATTTATCCCGGCCGGTGGCAATCCAGTATGCCTGGATGACGATAACGATGGTGTCCGTGGATATGGTCGTAATGATGGGCTATACCGGGCTGGCAGCACGCGTGCTTAGTGCCTTGCGTTCAGCTCGTCAGCAGACAGTGCTAAACCGGACATTTGGCGGGTTGTTCATGGCGGCGGCTGCGGTGCTCGCCTTTACCCATCGCAGCGACCATCTTTAGGTTGCGGAAACCCGAGCGCATCCTGTGTGCGGCGTTCTACTTTTATGGGGGCAGGTCATGGGTATGGATATGGCGATGCGCGACGGGCTGGATCGCGGGTATATAGACCCGTCGCCTTCAATAAAAGCCGGCAGTCATGGTGCTGCGGTCGAGGCGATATCGACCCAGCCGGTTTGTTTTGTTGTTCGATCATGCACGTTGGGCCAGGTGCTGGTGGCCTGGAGCCCCCGCGGTGTGTGCGCGGTTTTTTTGGGCGATAACGAAACGGAACTGATAGCAACGTTGCGTAGGCATTTTCCGCAGGCCCGCGCGTGGCATGACAAGGTCGCTGCCGGTAGTGTAACTGCCGGGGTCATGGACGACGCTACAACCCGCAGTACGGCGAGTGGGGACAGCACCGGGTCAATGACGCTCAGCGAAGGCAGCCGTTACGCCGATCGGATCGTGCAATATATTGAGCGGCCGTCGACACCGCTGGATGTGCCGCTAGATTTACGTGGTACTGATTTTCAGCGTCGTGTCTGGTCTGAGTTATGCCGCATACCGGCGGGCAGTACGGCCAGCTATACACAGGTTGCCCGGCAAATCGGGGCGCCATTGGCTGTACGCGCGGTGGCGGGTGCCTGCGCGGCCAATCTGATTGCGGTGGCCATTCCCTGCCATCGTGTGGTGCGTCGCGACGGCGGTTTGTCCGGCTACCGCTGGGGTGTACACCACAAACGTGCGCTGTTGGCGCGCGAAGCTCATGCTGTCGCAAACGCTTAGCGGCTGTTCACGTTCTTTTATTTGTGGCACTTTCCCGTTGCCGGGCAAAGCACATGCGCAAATTAACGGTGGGATGTGCGTCGCGTCGTTGTTAGAATGCACAGTACTTGCAAGATGTAAGCTACATGAAACGAAATTTATGACGCCACCACCTCCACTGCTGCCTGCGTACACCATCGCCCGATGGCTGATTTTTTTTATTGCGCTGGCGGGCTTGTATTTTCTGCGCGGCTTCCTGGTCCCCGTACTGGCGGCCCTGATTATTGGCCTGGCAAGCTGGCCGCTTTATAAGCAGTTGGTCGATCGCTGTCGGGGCAACCGCACGGTGGCGGCATCCTTGGCGCTCATCATCGTCCTGTTGGTCCTTATTGTCCCGCTGGCCATTGCGCTCAATTTTGTTATTCAAGAAGCCAGTTCCTTTATTGGCTGGGCGCTTACGGCCAACCGATATGGGGTAGAGGTGCCGCTGTGGATCAGTGAAATGCCCTTTGTGGGCGAACGCCTGACCGAGCTGTGGGAAGAGTATCTGGGCGAACCGCAGGCTTTGGGCATGATGGTGCAAATGGTCAGTGGCGAGCATCTGGGCAATATCTATCGCATGGTGCTGTCGGCCACGGGCAACGTGTTTCAGCTGGTGCTCAACGTGGTCTTCATGTTGATCACGCTGTTTTTCATCTATAAAGATGGCCATCATCTGGTCAATCAACTTGATGTGGTGGGCGAGCGCGTGCTTCCCGAGAGGTGGCAGCGTTTTTCGCGTGTGGTGCCGGCCACCGTCAACTCCACTGTTACCGGCATGACGCTGATTGCCATTGGCGAGGGCATTGTGCTTGGCGTTGCTTACTGGATTGCCGGCGTGCCCTCGCCGGCGTTGCTGGGCTCCATCACCGGGGTGATGGCGCTGATCCCAGGCGGCGCGCCCTTGTCCGTAACCATCGTGTCACTGTACTTGGTGGGGTCTGGCGCACCCCTTGCCGGGGTGGGGCTGTTCGCCTGGGGGGCTATCGAACTGTTTATCGTTGATAAGACAATACGGCCCAAGCTGGTCGGTGGCCCGGTGCGCCTCCCCTTTTTACCGACGTTTTTCGGGCTTGTTGGCGGCGTGCAAACCATGGGGCTGGTGGGCTTGTTTATCGGGCCGGTATTGATGGCCTTGCTCGTAGCGATATGGCGTGAATGGCTGTATGTTGACCCAAATGCCGAGCGCCAACCCATGACATAGCCGCCCGTATTCAAGGGGTAGGGATATGTATCGTCTTTCTGTTGCGCCTGTCTTCGGCGCGGCACTGTGTCGCGGTATTGTGGCGCGGCTCATGCACATTTTATTGGCGGCTTGCGGGTTTTTGGTGGCGACTGCTTATGCGTCCGAATCTCCGGAGCCCACGCTTGGGCAGGTGCAGGTTACCGAGGTGGTTTCCGGGCTGAAACATCCCTGGTCGCTGGCGTTTTTGCCCGATGGATCGCTGCTGATTACCGAACAACCGGGACAATTGCGACGTTTAAGCCCGGATGGTCAGTTGTCTGCACCAATAGACGGCGTCCCTCAGGTGGCGGCCCGCGGGCAGGGCGGATTGCTCGAGGTGTTGCCCTCGCCCGATTTCGATTCTGATCGTTTCGTGTACTTGTCGTATGCCGAGAGCGACGGGCGCAACGCCGGCACCGCCGTGGGGCGCGGGCGCTTGTCCGACGACTTTACCCGGCTGGAGGGGTTCACCGTATTGTTTCGCCAAAGCCCAAAGCTGTCGAGTGGGCACCATTTTGGCGGGCGTATGGTGTTTAACGAGGATGGCATGCTGTACGTGGCACTGGGCGAAAATAACCAGCGCCCCACAGCGCAAGATCTCGATAAGCATCAAGGAACCATCATCCGCATTCACCCCGACGGCACGGTGCCCCACGACAACCCGTTCATTGAGCAAACAGGCGCATTGCCCGAGATTTGGTCGTACGGCCACCGTAACCCGCAAGGCTTGGCCTTTAACCCGTGGACGGGCGAGCTGTGGGAGCACGAGCACGGGCCGCGGGGCGGCGATGAAATCAACATTGTGCGCCCGGGTCTGAACTACGGTTGGCCTCGCGCCACATACGGGATCAATTATTCGGGGTTTGCCATTCCCGAGGCCGAGGGCAATACGGTGCCCGGCACCGAGCCGCCCTTGATGTGGTGGAGGAAATCGCCCGCCGTAAGCGGCATGGCCTTCTACAACAACGATCGGTTTCCGGAATGGAACGGGTCATTGTTTGTAGGGGCGCTGGCACAGCGGGTTTTGTTGAGGTTGTCGCTGGACGGCAACCGTGTGGTGGCCGAAGAGCGCTTGCTACACGAGCGCCGCGACCGTATCCGCGACGTGCGGCAGGGGCCAGACGGTTTCGTCTATGTTTTGGTTGACGATGCCCCCGGAGCCCTGCTGCGGTTGCAGCCTGCCCGGGTGGCGCAATAACGGCCTGGCTCAGGTACGGACGCTGGCGGTGGCTTTAAGCGAGTCGTGAAACCGCGCCATGTAGCTATCAAAGCTTTCCGTATCATTTTCCTCAAGCTGCTTTTGCTGGTCAATCGAGTTGCGCGCCGCGTCTTGAAAGGCTTGCAGCGTTTTTGCGTCTAGCGGCCGCGCCAGAAAATCAGCGCGGTGCGCCAGGCTTTGCTGCAAGGTATACGCGTGCAGGCTGACGGACTGTGACTGCAACTCGCCAAGGATGCGCGCGGACGGCGTCTTATCGCTGTCGTCAATCTTTTCTTGCTGGCGCTGTAATGCTTGTTGGTAGTGGGTGCCACCCATGGCTTTGTCAAGCAAACCAGCGTAGGGTGCCATGCGCTCGACCACGTCGGTGGCCCAACTGTGCAGCGAGATCGGGGTGTCGTCGCGGCTGAGCATCAGGCCGGGTTGGCGGCCTTGGCGCACGACAGTGTTGTAGTTGTCGCGGCTTTCGGTGCAGAACCCGCCGTCGGGGAAGCAGGGGCTGTCTTCAATAGTGCAGAACAGCAGGAAGGTGTCCAGGAAACGAGCGGTATCGGCGCTGATGCCAACGGGCGTGAAGGGATCGACATCCATGCAGCGTACTTCCACATATTCCACACCGCGCCGGGCCAGTGCGGTGGCCGCGCGCTCACCCGGATGCGCCACCCGCTTGGGTCGGATGCTGGAATAGTATTCGTTTTCGATTTGCAGCACATTAGTGTTGAGCTGTATCCACTTGCCGTCGCGGTGGGTGCCAATGGCTTCATACGCCGGCCAGGGTGTGGTGACAGCGTTATAGATGCGCGCCAAAAACGTGTCGAGATCGTTATAGCAAAGCTGCAGCTCGGATTGGGCCTTGTTTTGATAACCGATGTCGCTCATGCGCAAGCTGGTGGCCCAAGGAAGGTATAGCGTGTCGTTATCGAGCGTATCCAGGGTGTGATCAACCCCTGCCAAAAACTGACGGCTCACGGCAGGGGAAGCACCAAACAGGTACATCAGCAACCACGAGTGGCGCATGAAATTGCGGATCAGGGCCAGGTACCCATTGGAGCGTTTGTCTTGCAGTGATGGGCCCTGGATGCCCAGGACGTCCCAGGTTTCGTCGGGCACTGAAAAGTTGTAGTGTATGCCGGCAATGCATTGCATGGGTTTGCCGTAGCGTTCGGCCAGCCCCAGTCGGTACACATGCTTGAACATGCCAATATTGGAATGCCCGTACCAGCCCACCGGAATGTCTTCAGGCGGGGGCAGGGCGGCTGGCATCGATTGATTCCAGATGACCTCGTCCGGGATATTCAGGGTAACGAAGCGGTGGATGTCGTCCAGTTCGGCAAGGAGCGCCTCGACACTATGATGGGTGCCTGCAATCAGTTCCAGCAGCGATTCGGAATAATCAGTGGTAATTTGTGAATGGGTAAGCGTAGAGCCCAGGGCTTCCGGATGCGGTGTAAGCGCCAGCGAGCCGGTGCGGGCGTCAACCCGCAGGCCTTCCTTTTCGATGCCCCGGCGGATATGGTGAAGAAGGGGCAAGTGGTCGCCAAGCCGGCTAAGCCGTTCTGAAAGAGATGTCATTACGCAGATCTGGAAAAACGAATGCGGTTAATTCTAACCGAGTACTACGGGTGCCGTTCCCTATGCCGACGCCGGCAGGCGCTGGCCGCAACGGGCCAGTCGGGATGTCAGTGCCTATAACAACACTATACAAAGGAAGTTGCATGGTGGGAGGAAAAATGAAGGGGGTTGGGGGTTTACGGCGCTTTGCTTCGTTGCTGATGGTTGGCCTTGCCGTGGTGGCGCTGGCCGGCTGTTACCCGCAGTACGACTGGCGTCAGGTTGTAGTAGGCAACGGCCAGGTACGCGCCATGTTGCCGGCCAAGCCCCATACTAACGAGCGCGAGCTGTCTTTTGAAGGTCACGCCGTTACGTTTGTGTTGACGTCGGCCAGTGTGGATGGCGTTTTGTTTACCGTTGGGTATGCGGCGATGCCGTCGGCGCTGCAAGGCGATGATGCCGCACGATTGCGACTGTTGCAGCAAACCCAGCGCTCTCTTTACCAAAACTTGGGGGTTGCCCCGCCGGCCAGGCTGCCGGTGGCCGGAGAGCGGTTTGGCCTTAGCGGCCAGGGGCAAGGGCGTACACTTCGCATCGAAGGCATGGCTTGGATAACCCGCGATGCGCTGATCGAGGGGTTGGTGGTGGGCCCCGCCGACGGGATGCCCCAAGACGAAATTAACGAGTTTTTTCGGGAGCTGGCGCCGGATCTTCGTCCACTCATACCTACGGCAGCTCCGGAAGGTGCTTCTTGATGTCGGGTAACAAGTTCAGCTGGTGGGCCATGCTCACTGCGGCTTGCCGGTTATGCACGC
>JAJUIY010000184.1 GCA_029267415.1 Alcaligenaceae bacterium | reverse complement strand
GTGATTCCGGCAAACCGGCTAGGCACCACCTTGCGCCGAACGGCCGACGGCCGCTTCATGGTTCGCAGTTCGTATTCCTACGAAACCGAGCAGCCCGTTGCACGGGTGCGCAGCATGTTGACCGACTGCTACCAGCGGCGCTACCCGCAAATGCGCTCGTTCGAGTTTGAGCACGTGTGGGGCGGCGTCACTGCTTTGACGCGTAACGGTGCCGTTTATTTCGGCCGTGTGGAAGACGGCTTGTATCTGTCTATTGGTTGTAACGGTGCCGGCATGTTGAAAGGCAGCGTGTTCGGCAAACTGATGGGTGAGATGGCCTGTGGTGAAGAATCGCCCGAGCTGGCCGAGGTGCTGGGCTTTCAGCGTCCATCATGGCTGCCACCCGAACCCTTGCGGCGGCTGGCCGTGATGTCGGCAATTTCTTATCAGAAAATGCGTGCCGGCAAGGAGCGCTGACGCGACGGTTCTCGCCATCATGGTGAGGCCGCGAGGCGCTTGCGGGCGCGCGCCTCGCCGGCCGCCCTAGACGGCATGGCGGGCATTTATTTGTCGGTTTACGGGTTGGCGTCCAGCGGTGCATAGCTTACTGGCACCCAAGAATAGCCGCGGTCTTCGGGCCGGATATGGCCAAGACCCGGGAACGGCATGTGTGCGCCGGCAACCATCCAGCGATTATCGACGGCATCTTCCAATATGGCCGCTCTTGCCTTGATGGCCTGGGCGGAGTCCACATCAAATTCGATGGATACCTCGGGGTAGGGCAATTGCACCGCATGGGCATGCACGATGTCGCCCCATATCAGCAGCTTGGCGTTGCCCGACTGCAGCAGAAACGAGGCGTGTCCGGGTGTGTGTCCGTGTGTGGGTACGACCGTCAGGCCCGGGACCACACTGGTGTCCGGATCCATGGCGGTGCCGGTATTGAATGTCATGAACCGGTCATCGGACTGATAGGGTGCCACGGCACGTTGCGCTCTTTCAAAAAACGAGCGTGCCTGTTCGGGGGCTTGCTGGGCGATTTGCTTGTTAAGCCAGTAATCCGCTTCAGTCTTGGCCGCCCATACCGTGGCATTGGGAAACACGGCCTTGCCGTCTTCGGTGGTCAGACCACACACATGGTCTGCATGCATATGGGTGATCAGAATGGTGTCCACATCGGCCGGCTGGTAACCGGCTGCGCCAAGGGCGTCCTGAATATTGCCCACCGTAGGCCCGAAGCAATTGCCCGCCCCTACATCAATCAGTACAAGGTTGTCTCCAGTATGTACGAGGTAGCCGTTCACGGCCGTCTGCATGCCTTGGTCGTTTTCAAGAAACATGTTGGCCAACAGCGTTTGTACTTCTTTCTGGGAACGTCCTTTCAGCAAATTGGGATCAAGGTGTACATAGCCGTCGTAAAGGGCTGTGACGGTGGCATCACCAATGGCAACCCTGAAAAAACCGGGCACCTGCTCGGTGTGTACAGGCGGCGGGTTTGCTGCTGCCATTGAGGCACACAGGGTAATGGCGACACCGGCCAGAAACCGGATTCCAAACGGGTATGTATGTGTCGGTGTAGACATGATGGCTCCTCCCGGCGAGAACGTAATCTTATTAGTAGCCTGTGACACCGGTGATTTTACGCGACCGCGGCGGGCCGATCATGGTCAATTGTGGCCAATGGTGAAAAGACCCTGCACGGTGATACCGCTTATTATTGCGCTTATGCGAATAGTCAGGAAAACATATGTGGCGTAAGAACGGGGTATGGGCGGTGTTGGCGGTGCTGCTTGCCATGGCTGTCGTGCTTGCCCTGCTGGTTGGCCCGTACCCGGTAGCACTGAGCCAGGTGGTGGCATCGCTGCGGGCCCATATGCTGCCGGGTGCGATGCCGGCGGACACCCTCGGTGCGGCAACCGACACGGTTATCTGGAACTTGCGCGTGCCACGTATGCTTGCAGCCTTGCTGGCCGGGGCTGCACTGGCGTCGGCAGGCGCTGCTTACCAGGCCATGTTTCGCAATCCGCTGGTTTCGCCCGATATTCTGGGGGTATCAGCCGGCGCTGGATTGGGTGCGGTGCTGGCCTTTTTTGTTGGCTTGCCGGCACTGGCGGTGCAGGCCAGCGCCTTTGTTTGCGGCTTGCTGGCGGTGGCCGTGGTGTACATGGCGGCCGGGCTGGTGCGCCGCCACGATCCGGTGCTGGTCCTGGTCCTGGCCGGGGTGGCGCTTAGTGCCTTTCTGGGAGCGTGCATATCGTTGCTGAAAATTTTGGCCGATCCGTACGCACAGTTACCCACGATCACGTTTTGGTTGTTGGGTGGGCTTAATGCCGTCTCGTATCACGATCTGGTGTACGCGGTGCCCTTGTGCACATTGGGGCTCCTGTGGCTGGTGCTATGGCGATGGCGTATCAACGTGCTTTCGTTAAGCGACGAAGAGGCGCGTTCGCTAGGCATGGATACCCGTCAAACCCGGCGCTGGCTTATTGTGGCGGCTACGCTGATGACAGCCAGTGTGGTGTCGTTCGCAGGTGTGATTGGCTGGGTAGGCCTGGTGATCCCGCACATGGCCCGGTTGCTGGTTGGACCAGTGTTTGCCCGGCTGCTTCCTGCGTCATTGCTATTAGGGGGAGCATTCATGCTGTTTGTCGATACGCTTGCTCGTAGTATTAGTACCATCGAATTACCGCTGGGCGTGCTCACCGCCATTGTTGGTGCGCCTTTTTTCCTGTTTCTGCTGATTAAGTCCGGGCGGCAGGAATGATCACACCTACGCAACAGCGCGCTCCAGTGATTCAGGCCGTGGACGTGGATATCGGCTATCCCGGGCGTGTTGTCGGCAAAGCGCTGTCGCTGGCCCTGTATCCCGGTGAAGTGCTATGCCTGCTTGGGCCTAACGGCAGCGGCAAGTCCACATTGTTCCGTTCATTGCTGGGTCTGCTGCCTGTGCGTTCCGGCCAGGTTGCTCTAAATGGCCGGCCGGTGTCCGAGTGGCTGCGCCGCGACGTGGCGCGGCAAGTGGCTTATGTGCCGCAGGCTCAAGAGGGCGCCTTTGCTTTTAGAGTGCTCGACATGGTGTTGATGGGGCGCACGGCGCACCTGAGCCAGTTTGCCGGGCCATCGCAAAATGACCAGGCATTGGCCATGCAGTGCCTGCAGCATGTGGGCATTGCCGAGCTGGCGCAGCGCCGCTATACGGAGATCAGCGGTGGAGAGCGCCAGCTGGTGCTGATTGCCCGTGCCTTGGCCCAACAGCCGCAAGCCATGGTGATGGACGAGCCCACCGCCGCGCTCGATTTTGGCAATCAGGTGCGCGTATTGGAATATATACGTACCCTTCGCCAAAAGGGGTTGGGCATTCTCTTGTGTACGCACCAGCCCGATCACGCCTTGCGCGTTGCCGACCGTATCCTGCTGTTGAAAAACGGTCAATTACAGCCGCTGGACTGCACGTCGGTGGATCACGTGATTGACCAATTCGCCTGGCTCTATGATTTGGGCCGCGATGTCGTGGCAGCCAGTATTCCGCCGGTATTGCCCTTGTTGGGTTCATCGCATTGATGGCGCGGTGCGCCACGGCGTTGGAAGAAGGCGTCGACATAAAGGCGCGAAGTGGCGTTGTTAGCCGACGGTGTTAGAAGGCATTGGAAGACGCGTTGCTGGCCGGCGCCAAAGAAACGTTGGAAGAAAGAGTGATGATCATTACAGATATAGATTTCGCGGAAATGTATCGGCGCCATATGCGTCAAAGTGACCGTCCGCCAAAACCGGCCAGTGCCTGGGATGCGCGGGCCAAACGGCTGGGAATCCAAGAAAGTGACACACGTTATACCGACGAGTTCGTGCGACGCATGAATTTATCGGGAGCAAAAACATTGCTCGATGTGGGTTGCGGGGCGGGCACCATTGCGCTGCGGGCGGCCCATCAGATGGACCACGTTATCGGTCTGGATTACAGCCCCGGCATGCTCGAGCGTATGCGCGAGCGCGCCGCGTTTCAGGGCTTGGCGAATGTGACGACCTGTTTGCGCTCTTGGGACGACCCATGGGATGACATTCCCGTTTGCGATATCGTGGTGGCGTCGCGCTCCAGCATGGTGCCGGATATGGAATTCATACTGGAAAAGATGACGCGTCAGGCGCGCGTGCGGTGTTACATGACCCATCTTGCCGACGGTCACTTTGGCGACGCCGAAATCGCCCGGTTGCTCGGGCGCAAAAAGCGGGCGTTTCCCGACTATCTATACATTATTAATCTGCTGCATCGCATGGGGGTGTATCCGACGCTGGATTACATTGCGCTTCCCGGGCGCCTCGCCGAGACGCGCAGCGCCGACGAGTTTCTTGAAAAGGTGAGCGGGACGTTTGGTGAGTTAACCGATTCGGAACGTGAACGTGTGCAGCACTGGTATCAGGCTGATCCGGCTCGTGCCCAAGCCGGTGGTGGCCCCATGCGCTGGGCATTCATTGGCTGGGACGTACGGTAAGGGGCAACGCCTAATCCGGGCGTAAAAGGGCGCGACCGTGGGTCTCGAAGGGTTGCAGTACCCCCAAAAAGTAGGTC
>JAJUIY010000104.1 GCA_029267415.1 Alcaligenaceae bacterium | reverse complement strand
GGCCTGGGCGATACCACGGGTTTGTATACCGGCACGCACCCGCTTAACCATGCCCAGATGGATCGCTGGAACATTGTGACAAACCTGAACTACCTGGCGCCCGAGCAAGAAATGTCGATTGTGCTGGCGCGTGTGCCCGCCCAAGCCTCGGACCAGGGGCGTCGCGATATTTCCGCCATGATCGCCCTGGCCAACCTGACCCGCAATGCCTTTGCTGCGGGCGATATCTCAACCCTGATGTCGCCGCGCACGGTGATCACCTGGGCCGAGAACTGCACGATCTTCAAAGACAAGCGCCGCGCCTTTGCGGTGTCGTTTCTGAATAAATGCGACGAGGCGGAACACGACATCATTGCCGAGCTGTACCAGCGGTGTTTTAACGAAGAACTGTTTGCATGATCCTTTGGTTTATCGGGCTTCGAGCAACCATTAGAAGCCTTCTTGTATTTTCCAGGAACGCGATAACACATGCTTGAAGACATCGATCAAATACGCCGGCAGCGCTTATTGCGAGAACTGACCGCGTCGGTGATACGGGCCGTGGGTAACGACCCGGCCATTCATGTGCGGCAGCATCAGTTCTACCAAGACACACAACCGCTGCGTAGCTTGGCCCCGCACTTGCGGCTGCATAACGATGAACAGCGCGACACGCTGCGAGGTGTGGCCGACAGCCTGGCCTTGCGCGTGTTGTATAGCGACCCTGCCCTGCACCAGGCCCTGACGCCCGCCCAGCCCGTGGCGCGCCTGGTGTTTGACTGGCTGGAAAGCCTGCGTACCGAATCGCTGGCGCCCGACACCTTGCCCGGGATTAAAGCCAATGTGCAGCGGCGCTTTTACCATTGGAGCGCCGGCTACCATCGCGAAGGCCATACTGAATCTGAACTGGGGCTTCTGTTGTATACGGTGGCGCAAATGTGCTGGTCGCGCATCAGCGGCTTTCCCGTCTTTTCTGACACCGAAGACGTAATAGAAGCCACGCGTTTTGCCCTGACCGGCCAGTTGGGCCACGCCTTGGCCGGGTTGCGTCGACATCGCCACCATCAAAAAGCCTTTGCACGCCATGCCCTGGTTATCGCCCATACCGTGGACCGCAGTGTGGCCCATGCCTTGAGCGACCAGTCCGAACCCAATCAACCCACTGACGAACGCCTGAGCGGTTTCGCCTTGCTTTTGGACTTTGACGACGACGCCCTGCTAGGCCTGCCGATAGCGCAGCCCGACCAAAGCGCCACGCTGCCGGGCTTCAGACAGCACTACCGTATTTTTGACATCCGGTTCGATACCGAAACCCGCGCTGCCGAGCGTGTGCGCCCAGCGCAGCTGCAAGAATACCGCGAGCAAATCAACAAGCGCATTACCGCACAAAAGCTGAACTTCAATTTACTGGTACACCGGATGCGGCGCGCGTTGATGCAGACGCCGGCCCACCAATGGGTTAGTGATGAAGAAGAAGGTCTGGTTGACGGGCGCCGGCTGACGCAACTGATCAGCTCGCCGCTTGACCGCCGGGTATTTCGCCAGCCGCAGCAGCATTACATCAACGATTCGAGCGTGACGTTTTTGGTGGATTGCTCGGGCTCGATGAAAGACAACGCCGAAACCGTGACCCTGATGGTAGACCTGCTTGCCCGTGGGCTGGAACGCAGCGGCGCCGTTACCGAGGTTTTGGGTTTTTCAACCAACGACTGGAACGGCGGCAAACCCTATCGCCGCTGGCAGGCAGCGGGCCGGCCACCCATGCCCGGCCGGCTGAACGCCGTGGACCACCGCATCTTCAAGGACGCCCGCACACCGTGGCGGCACGCCAACCGCGCCATCATGGCGCTGATGAAGCTGGACTTGTATCGTGAGGGGATCGACGGCGAAGCGGTCGATTGGGCGTGCCAACGCCTGCTGGCGCAGCCCACCCGGCGCAAACTGCTGTACGTAATCTCGGATGGCTGCCCCATGGACAGCGCTACCCACTTGGCCAATGATGAATCCTACCTGACCCGCCACCTGCAACAGGTGCTGCGGCGCTATCAACGACTGGGGGTTGAAATCTGTGGCATTGGCGTCAACCTGGACCTGAGCCGTCTGTATGAACGCGCGCTGATTGCCAACCTGCGAAATGGGCTGGATAACGTCTTTATTGACGAGTTTTTACAGAGCCTGGCGCGCCGCACCACACCAAGCTAACACTGGTATTTTGCTTCAATGTTCATCAACGCCTGCGCCGCTTCCTGCAGTGCAGGCAGTGCGGCCAGGGCCTTGTCGGCCGTCATGCGCATAATAGGCGCCTGGGTAGCGACGGCCATATTGGAGCGCCCGCCCTCGGCACGGGGAACCAGCACCGCCACACAAAACAGCCCGGGCAAAAACTCTTCGTTATCAAACGCGTACCCCTGCTGACGCACCCTATCCAGCTCTTCTTCCAACCTATCCAGCGTTTGGATGGTATTTTTGGTGTAGGCCTCGAAAGGCACGTTTTCAAGCAACCGTCGGCGCTGTGCCGGCGGCATTTGCGCCAGTAATACCTTGCCACTGGCCGAGCAATGCACCGGCACCCGTGACCCGGGGCGCAAGTAAAAACGCAGCGGCGCATCGGTTTCAACGCGATCCAAATACAGCACCTGGTTGCCGGAAAGGGCCGTCAAGTTACAGCTTTCAC
This sequence comes from Alcaligenaceae bacterium, assembly GCA_029267415.1. Taxonomy (GTDB): domain Bacteria; phylum Pseudomonadota; class Gammaproteobacteria; order Burkholderiales; family Burkholderiaceae_B; genus JAJYRX01. The sequence goes on along the minus strand of JAJUIY010000104.1, from coordinate 5,471 downwards.
CAAGCTTGTTGCCCAGCGCACGCAGCACAGCATGACGCGCCCCATAGCGCGTGTCATTAAATAACAAGTCTTCGGCAAGCCGGCGCAAACGGCCGCCCACACAATAATGCCGCCCGTCGGTATCGCGCATCAGCATGTCGGCGCCTTCCAGCTGCTGCAACATGCGGTGAACCGTGGGCTTGGGCAAATCAGTGCGATCAACCAAATCCTGCAGGGAAAACTGCCGGTCTTGTTGGGCGATTAATTCCAGCAAGCTGAACAGCCGCATCGTGGGCGTGTCGCCGGCAATCTTGACAGGCTCGTCGGCGACCACACGTAGTTGCTTACTCATTCACATCCCCATGTCATTTTTTAAAATAAAAGATACCAGAAAATGGCCTATAACGTTGACGCGCTTCGGAAATATCGCTAAATTCGACTTTGAGCAATTACTGATACTAATTATACCGATAACCGAGACAGCAGAGGTATCCCCATGCAACTGAACCCTCAGTTGATTGACGCTTCTACGATTCGCCCCGCCCGAATTGTAGTCTGTGAACCGGAGGACCCACGGATTCTAAGCGCCGCCTACCACGCCCAGCAGTTGGGCATTGCCGCCATGACGCTGGTGGGTGCTCCGGAAAAAATAAGGGAAACCGCCGCCTCGCTGTCGCTGGATATCCGCCATTTGCCCATTGAAAACCCCACGACGTCAAACAAACGCGACTCGCTGGCCCAGGCACTGCATGCAAAACGCGCCCACAAAGGCATGACACAACAGGATGCGCAGCACGCCATTTCCGACCCCTTGTGCTTTGCCAACATGCTGGTGGCTACTGGCGAGGCCGAGGGATCGGTTGCCGGTGCGGTATACTGCACCGCCGATGTCGTACGCAGCGCATTGCAGCTGATCGGGAAGAAAAAAGACACGCCTATTGTGTCCAGCTTTTTTCTGATGTTGTTTCACCTGGCGCAGCACGACGAGCCCATCAGAGCTATCTTCAGTGATTGCGGTCTGGTTATCGAGCCCACTGAAGAAGAGCTGGCAGCCATTGCCATCGCGGCGGTAGACAGCGCCAAAATGCTGTTGCCCGTACCCCCTCGGGTGGCGATGTTGAGCTTTTCTACCGGCCGAAGCGCCGACCACCCCTGCGTAACCAAAGTGGTTAACGCCGCCCAACGCGTAAAAGCCGCCCTGCCCGATCTGGCGATTGATGAAGACATCCAGTTTGACGCGGCCATCGTGCCCGAAGTGGCCGCGCGTAAACTTAAGCACTCAACCGTAAACGGAATGGCCAACGTATTTATATTTCCGAACCTGGAAGCCGGTAATATCGGCTACAAAATTGCCGAGCGCCTGGGTGGCGCCAAGGCAGTGGGGCCCATTATCCAGGGCCTGGCGAAGCCCGCCAATGACTTGTCGCGCGGCTGCAGCCCCGAAGACGTCTTAAATGTGATCGCCATTACTTCCATACAGGCGCAACACCTGGCCCACGCATGACCCTAACCAGCATTGCAGTATTGCTGGGCGTTATTGCCGTTGGCACCTACTTTCAGACCGTAACCGGCTTTGGCCTGGCCATGATTGTGATTGGCCTGGCCAGCAGCATGGAGCTTACCAGCGTGCCGTTTATAGCCACGGTGGTAAGCTTGGTCAGCTTGGTGAACACGGCCGTTGCCCTGCCGCGCCACATGCACCATATCGATTGGCGCCTTACCAATACGACCCTGCTGGGCATTGTGCCGTCCAGCGTGATCGGCGTCATCTTGCTGAACTACCTGAACACCCAGGCTACCAGTGTGCTGGAGTTTTTACTGGGCGCCGTGATTGTGTATAGCGGGGTCAGTTTTGCGTTGAACCCGCGGCAACGCAAAGATGAATCGCCCTTGCGCAGCTTTTTTGGCGTGGGCTTTATTGCCGGCCTGTGTGGCGGCCTGTTTGGCATACCCGGCCCCCCGGTTATTTTCCACCTTTACCGCCAGCCTCTGGAGCTTATGGCCATACGCAATATGCTGCTGCTGATGTTTGCAAGCACGGCCTTTACGCGCACCCTTTACGAGGCGATTACAGTGGGCTTGCCCAAAGAAACCCTGACGGTATCCGCCATGGCGATCCCCGTGGTTGCCGTCATGACTTTGTTTGCGCAGCGTTTTCCACCGCCCTTCAGCGCAAAAAGCATGCGGCGCCTAACCTTCATTACCCTGGTGATTATTGGGCTGGGGCTTATGGTTGGAAGCTTTAGCGGCTTGTGGTGATGGACGCAGTGGCCAGCAGGGCCACACGATTTTTGTTTGCGTGGCCGGGCGCGTACGTGTTTGACCCCATGGGCCGACGTGTCCCAACTTGCGCGTCCGGTTTTGAACGGGGCCTATACTTCGTGGCGTAAAACAATCACGGATAGCCACATGCGCACTCAATATATGGTTCAACTCTTCTTGTTATTGGTATCACATACTGGTATCATTCCTCACCCATCCCCGGATACGGACAAGGGCGCAGTGGCCAGCATTCGACGTTGGTTAGAGGAAAACGGAGTTAAACCATGAAGAATGTGATGAAAATTGGGGGTTACGATGCTGTCATCACCTACGATCCTGACATCGACATGTTCCGCGGTGAGTTCATTGGCTTAAACGGTGGTGCCGATTTTTACGCCAATGATATTGCCGGGCTACACCGTGAGGGTGAGCTTTCGCTCAACGCATTCATGGACGAATGCGCCAGACGCGGTGTTGAGCCGCGCAAAAAATTCTCGGGCAAGTTCATGCTGCGAGTCGATCCCGAAATCCACGAGGCAGCCACCGTAGCAGCCGCCGCCCGCGGGGAGAGCCTCAACCAATGGGTTGCAAGCGCCATTCGTGAAGCGGCGCATGCGTAATTGATGCCGCTATTGTCCAGCGGGCGCATTTCATAAAAATCAGAACCACAAGGTCTCATCGCCGAGCAAGGCGTCAGCGCGATGGCTATTCGGCGAGCCAGCGGGTTAATACGTTGATACCCGCCACCAAGTCGTCCAGTTCCATATGTTCGTCCGGGTTGTGGCTGCCGTGCTCGTTGCGGATCAGTATCAGTCCGATGGGAATGCCGGCACCGGCGAACACAGCGGCATCGTGTGATGCGGGGCTGGGGAGCGGTTCGGCGGGAATGCCCGCCTTAGCGGCCAGCCGCGTAAAGGCATCCGACATGGCGGTGTCTGTTTTAGCCACTGGCGCGGTGGTGCGCTCGCCAAAATCAAAACGGACGCCGTGTCGCTTTTCCAGGTTGCCAGCAATTTGCTTCGCGATTTGGTCCAGCGTTCTGACGTCGTTTTCGTCGTAAGCCCGCATATCCACGCTGAAACATGCGATGCCCGGCACTTTTGTGGTGGCATCGTTGTCGATGTCGGTATGAAAGCGCCCGACAGTGAAAGCCATGGGCTTGCCCTGGGTCTCCCATGCACGCCATAGGGCTTCCATTTCGCTTACGAACTCGGCCGCCGCTTTTAAGGCATCGTTACGAAAACGGTGTGGAAGCCCCACGTGTGCCGTCGTGCCAGATACCGTAATGTTGGGATAACGAACATTTCCCGGAATTGCCGTACCAATGGCCAAGGGGTGCTTGCGCTGCACCAAGCTGGGGGCCTGTTCGATATGCACTTCCACATACGCGCGAATGCGCGCCGAACGCAAGAAAGCATGCCCGCTGGCAAGGGCCCCTGGGTTGCCTCCCAGTTCTGTGATGTGTTCAGCCAAGGTTTTTTGCGTATCGATCCGTCGTGCGTCCAGCGCCGCGGGCTCTAACAAGCCCAGCGCCGCCTTGCTACCAATATACGAATGCCGAAACCACGCGCTTTCTTCCGCTCGTACCCCCATGACGGTGATGTCAAAGGCGGGCGAAATGCCGATTTCTTGTAAAAGGTGAATGGCCGCCAGCCCAGCAACCACACCTGCCGCGCCATCGTAATTTCCCCCGCGGGCTACGGAATCAAGGTGTGAGCCTATCACCACCCCAGGCAAGGACCGATCAGTACCGGGTAATGTCATATAGGTGTTCAGGGCCGCGTCGGTGGTCACTTCCAGGCCCATGGCACAGGCCTGTTCTGCCACGAGTGTGTGGGCCACTTGTTCGCCCTCGCCATACGATGGTCGGGTAACCCCACCGGCCGGATCGCGGGTTGCGCGTTGCAAGCTGCCAAGCAGGTTCTGTGCAAGTTGACGAGCGGAAGGAAGGTGCGCGGAAAATTCCTGGATGGTCATGACCTCATTTCCCCTCATTGAAGGGAAACACGCGGCTGGTATCCAGTATGTGGAAGGGCTGCAAATTCAGATCGGCGGGGCCGTAATCCGGGGTGTCTACGATTAAAATTTCGCGTGCGATAGGCTCGTAAAAACTACGGAAGTGTGTTTTGGAACGCAGAACAATAATGTCGAAATCTTCGGGCTTTTGATCAAATATATAGAACGGGTCACCGTTGACGGCACTGTGTGAGTTCAGCCTGATTGCGTCTGACCCAACAATTCGAACACCTAAGCCCCGGGCGGCGAGTTGTTCGGCAAATTCAACAGCCGACAAGCCCGTATCGCGCACGCTGGCACGCACCAAGTTTGTTTGAACGGTTTCGAGGTCTACGCTTATACCCGGAATTTCTGATAGTTTGCTGGCTAACAGATAAGCCATCTGGTGGTTTGTTTTAAGCCGGGCTTCCAGGTTGTCGGTCAGACCGACCAGGGCTGCGCCTGCAAATATGCCCCCTTTGTGCACCTGGTTTACGCCAAGTCGTTCGGCCTCTACACGCGTCTTTTCAATAAACTCCGCACTGCCGCATAACATGGCGCCATAGGGTGCTCGAGGCCCCTTATTCAGGGAGAAAACAACCGCGTCCGCATCGCTGGTAAGTGCAGATACGGGAACGTCTTGCGCCACGGCCGCATCAAAAATGCGCGCCCCATCAAGAAACACTTTTGCCGACAGGGAATCAGCAAGCTGACGCAAGCGCTTCATGTAATCGACCGTCAAGACGGTTCCACCGCAAACTGTATGGGTATTTTCAACGCTGATAACGCCCGTTTTAAGCTTGATGTTGTACGCAGACTTCGATACTTCTTTCTGGATGTGCGCAAGGTCCATGACTCCAAATTTGTCGCCTTCAATGGGCAGCACGCTCATTTGGCCATAAACGGAATAATGGAAATGCTGCATCCAGTAAAGGTGGGAACGGCTTTCGGTAACCAGCAATTCGCCTTTTCGATCCCACGCCAACAATGAAATCACCGTTGCTGCGGTGGCGGATGGCAACATATATGCGTCTTCCTGCCCCGTGAGGCGGGCACAAATTTCCTCAAGGCGGCTGATTGTGGGGTCAACCCTGGAGAACGCCATTTCCAGATTCAGTGACGCTTCTTTCATCGCGCGCCACATTGCTTCAGTGGGCGGCAATAAGCCGTCGTTGCGGAAGTCGAGTTTCTGCCTTCCGTCGATCAGGGCTGTATTGTCAGTTTTTTCCATAGTC
>JAJUIY010000048.1 GCA_029267415.1 Alcaligenaceae bacterium | reverse complement strand
CGTGTGATTCCGGCTTTCCGTGAACGTTTCCCCAAGGTACGGGTATCCCTGTCCGAGGGCAGCCCCCCACACCTGGCGGAAATGGTGCTCCATGAAGAGGCCGACCTGGCCATTGCTACCGAAACCCTTGCGCGCATTCCGGGTTTGGCGGCCATGCCCGTGTACGAGTGGGAACACACAATTGTGGTTCGCCCCGATCACCCGCTGGCCGAGCTGACGTCCTCCGAGGCCAGCGCACTGAGCCTTGAGCAAATCGCCGAATATCCCATCGTGACGTACGACCACGCGTTTTCCGGCCGCAATACGATTGACGAGGTCTTTGGTGCGAAAGACATCGCGCCGGATATTGTCCTGGCCGCCATTGATGCGGACGTCATCAAAACCTATGTGGACGTGGGTCTGGGTATCGGAATTATTGCCGGAATGGCGTTTGACCCGCGTCGCGATAAGGGCTTGGTGGGCATCCCGGCCGGGCACTTGTTTGGTACCCATATTACGCGGGTGGCCGTAAAGCGCGGCGTGTTCCTGCGTGACTACGTCTACACCTTCCTGGAGATGCTGGCCCCTGAGCTGACGCGCGAAGAGGTGGACGGGGTGCTGAAGCAAGAAGACCAAGGGAATTGACGCAGAAGGTTAAGGCAACTCGCACTTCACCACCGGTTACGGCATATACCAAAGCGCCATCATGGCGCTTTTTTCGTGCGTGTTGGTTGTGCGTGTTGGTTGTGCGTGTTGGTTGTGCGCTTGTTGACAATAAGAATAAGAATGATTATCGTTTAGGTGAATTCATAACCTCTGTTAGGAGTCACCATGGGTCATCATGTCAATGCGTTAGTGGTGGGCGCGGATACGCTGGGCAATATTCCCCGCTTGCTGGGTGATTACAACATCTCAATCCAACACCATGTCAGCGGGCGTTCACCGGCGCATCAAAAGAAGACGCTTCAGTTGCCCTCCGGTACGGAAATGGTCATATTGCTGACTGACTTCCTGGGTCATAACGTGATGAAGCGTTTCCGGGAAGCCGCGCAGCGTTCCGGCATCCGGGTCTTAGCATGTCGTCGCTCGGTATGCAGCATTAAACAAGCCCTGGCGCGCGAAGGCTTTGAGTAGGTTTTGAATTGACGAAGCAATAGGCGGCATGCCAATTGCTACGCGATGGCAGGGGCAAGAAGGCGGAATAATGCAGGCGGGCGATCAAGGCTGCTGATAACCGTGGCGATGTATTTGGACGCGAACGGAACGGCACGACGCCGCGTGCATGCAGTGGTTTTTTAACGGACGGCGCTGAAGCCGGACGCGCGGCGTGCGATATTAAGGTCGGGTTCGTCAGGCACAATGCGACGCGCACCGTTGTAACGTTTGCGCCAATAGCCGACGTCCATGTTTTCGATACGAACAACCGAGCCAGAGCGGGGCGCGTGCACAAACTTCATGTCGCCCAGATAGATGCCCACGTGCGAATTACGGAAACCACGGGTGTTGAAGAAAACCAGGTCGCCTTCCTGGAGTTCGCTGATTTTGACGGACTCACCGATTTTGGCCAGTTTTGATGACTGCCGTGGTAGCTTGAGGCCAAGTGATTTTTCAGCGGCATAAACGACCAGGCCACTGCAGTCGAAACCCGTGCTGGGGGCCCCGCCACCAAAGCGGTATCGGGTACCCAGCATATCGAGGGCAGTTTCGGTAAAGGCAGAGGTATAGCCCTGCGACCCGGTGCTTTTGATGATATCGCGCGAAGCAAGATAGGCACCGAGTGGATCGGCCCTTGTCTGTGACATATAGCTGTCGCGCATGGCGTTGCCCGACGCATAACGCGAACCGGTGTCTTGGGTGGAGGCACACCCCGCAAGGATCAGGGCAGCCGCGGCGGGCATCAGGTACCTGGCACAATGCCGGCGGGCGTCAAGCAACGTACGCATGCATCGTAAGGGGTGATGTGGCGGCATATTATGACTGGCGGTAATTTGGGCAATAAAAACAACCCGCAGTTTAGCGGATTGAGCCCGCATCGTAAAGATCCCGTGCAGCACGGAATATAATGCCGGCTTCAAGCGCCGGGGCCGCCGCCATGACTACAAATAAAAATTCGACGACATCGCCACAAGGGGTGGGTACCGCAAATTCTGCCGGTTTTGCCCGAACCTTGCAACCGGGTGTGGCCCGTCGTGAAGTCTGGGCCTGGGCCATGTATGACTTCGCCAATTCCGGGTACACCACCGTCGTTCTCACCACGGTGTTCAGCGCCTACTTCGTCGGTGTGGTGGCAGCGAGCAAGTCGTGGGCCACCCTCGCGTTCACGGCCACGCTGTCGCTGTCCTACCTGATGATTATGTTGACCATGCCGGGTTTGGGTGCATGGGCCGATGCCCGCGCGGCGAAAAAGCGCCTGCTGTGGCTCAGTACGGCCGGCTGCGTGTTGGGAACACTGGCATTAATGAAGGCGCAACCAGGGGTAATTGTGCTTTCTCTATTTGCGCTGGGCGTCTCCAACTATTTTTACTGCATGGGCGAGGCGCTGATCGCGTCGTTCCTGCCCGAAATTGCCCGGCCACACGCCTTGGGTCGGGTGTCAGGCTGGGGCTGGAGTTTTGGCTACCTGGGGGGCATGTTAACGCTGGGCATCGCATTACTTTTGGTGGCGCGCGCCAGTGGGCAAGGCTTGGGCGCGCCAGACTACGTGCCGGCAGTCATGGCGGTGACGGCGACGGTGTTTGCGCTGGCTGCCGTCCCGTCGCTGCTGTGGTTGAAAGAGCGCACGCCGGCCGGAGTGGCCCGTTCGGGGGGCGTGTTTGCCCGGCTGCAGGTGGCCTGGTTTGAAACCCGGGATCACTTTCCCGACTTCAGGCTGTTGCTGTTATGCGGGGCGTGTTATCACGCGGGCATCACGGTAGTGGTGACCCTGTCGGCAGTGTATGCCACCGAAGTGATGGGGTTCGAGATGGCGCAGACCATGCTGCTGGTATTTACTGTGAATATCGCGGCCGCTGCGGGGGCATTTTTGTTCGGCCATGTTCAGGATCGTGTTGGGCACAAACGTTCGCTGGCGATAACCTTGGTCGGCTGGATTGTGATGGTGCTGATTGCCTTCGTGGCCGTGCAGGCTTGGGTGTTTTGGTTGGCTGCCACGGTTGCAGGCCTTTGCATGGGTACCAGCCAAAGCGCGGGCCGTGCCATGGTCGGCACGATGACACCGCGCCACCGACCGGCCGAGTTTTATTCGTTGTGGACGTTTGCCATCCAGGCGGCCGCCGTTGCCGGTCCGTTGTCATATGGGCTTGTCACGTGGTTGACCGGCGGGCAACATCGCATCGCCTTGCTGTGTACCGGCCTTTTCTTTGTGGCGGGTCTGCTGGTGCTTACACGGATAAATTTTGAGCGCGGCGTGCAGGCTGGCCGGGCGGGCTAAACGGTAATGGGTGGCCGGGGGTGACCGGGTCTCTAATAGGTCTCTAGTGGGTGGCTACTGGATTGCTAATAGGTGGCTAATGGGGCCAAACTGACGCACGCCCGCCCGAACTGGGAAGAACGTGGCCGTGCCCGCCCCGACGAGGCCGAGGCGGGCAAGCGCCAAACTGCTTTTTGGCCTACATCCCCTGATACAGGGGCCCTTCACCGCCTTGGGGCGCCACCCACACAATATTTTGTGTGGGGTCTTTGATGTCGCACGTTTTGCAATGCACACAGTTTTGCGCGTTAATTTGCAAGCGGTCTTCCCCTTCTTCAGTTTTCACGAACTCGTACACGCCCGCAGGGCAGTAGCGCGCTTCCGGGCCGGCGTATTTGGCCAGGTTGATGCCTACCGGAATGGTGGGATCTTTCAGCGTCAAGTGAATCGGTTCGTCTTCTTCGTGGTTGGTGTTGGACAAATACACCGAACTCAGGCGATCGAACGTGATTTTTCCGTCGGGTTTGGGATAGTCGATCGGCGCGCATTCCGATGCGGGTTTCAGGCTGGCGTAATCGGGCTTCGAGTGGCGCAGGCTCCAGGGCATTTTGCCCCGAAATACCAGCTGCTCAATACCCGTCATGAGCGTACCGATGGTGCGTCCTTTTTTGAACCACTGCTTGAAGTTGCGTGATTGATTCAGTTCGTCATGCAGCCATGAGGTATCAAACGCGGCTGTATAGGCGAGCAATTCGACGTGGCTGCGGTCGGCCTGGATGGCCTCGAAAATGGCATCGGCGGCCAGCGAACCCGTTTTGATCGCTGCATGGCTGCCCTTGATGCGAGAGGCATTCAGGACCCCGGCTTCACAGCCTGTCATGACGCCGCCAGGGAAGGTCATTTTGGGCAACGACAACAACCCGCCCGCCGTGAGCGACCGCGCGCCATAGCCAATGCGTTTGCCGCCTTCCAGCACTGGCCGGATCGCCGGGTGGGTTTTATAGCGCTGGAACTCTTCGAATGGCGACAGCCAAGGGTTGGCGTAATCCAGGCCCACCACCAGGCCGATGGCGACCAGATTGTCTTTCAGGTGGTACAGAAACGATCCGCCATAGGTGTCAGAATCAAGTGGCCAGCCTGCGGTATGTACTACCTGCCCCGGACGCGATTGAGACGGATCGACTTCCCAGAGTTCTTTGATGCCAATGGCATAGCTTTGCGGGTTTTTGCCCTCATCAAGCTTGAAGCGTTCGATGAGCTGACGACCCAGCTGACCCCGCGAGCCTTCGGCAAACACCGTGTAGCGCGCATGTAGTTCCATGCCCGGTTGATAGTTAGCTGTGTGGGTACCGTCGCGGGCGACGCCCATGTCACCGGTGGCCACGCCACGTACGGCGCCCGCGTCGTTGTACAAGACTTCGACGGCAGCAAAGCCTGGAAAGACATCCACGCCCAGGGCCTCGGCCTGCTCACCCAGCCACTTCACCATGAACCCAAGGCGCACAATGTAGTTGCCCTCGTTTTTGAAGCAACCGGGCAGCATCCAGTTGGGGGTGGCGCGGGCCCCTTTTTCGTTCAGGAAAAGAAACTTGTCTTCGGTGACAGGCGTATCCAGCGGCGCCCCTTTTTCCTTCCAGTCGGGAATCAGCTCGTTAAGGGCCCGCGGATCGACCACGGCGCCCGACAGAGTGTGTGCGCCGACTTCCGAGCCCTTCTCAAGAACGCAGACGCTGATCTCGCGGTTGTTCTGGGTGGCAAGTTGCTTTAGCCGGATTGCCGTCGCCAGGCCGGCCGGCCCCGCTCCGACAATGACGACGTCATATTCCATTGATTCACGTTCGGCCATGAGTAGATATCTCCGTAATTCTTTCGTGAGCTCGATCGCGAGGCTGGGCATGCGGACGGCCACGCCTGCCCGCGCGCGCAATGAATGTCGAGCGTTCCTGACTGCCCATTGTATTGCAGACCGGACATGGCTTGGTAGGCACAAGGTTGGGGTTATACTTCCCCGCTGATTTAATGGCTCGATAGAAACAGAAAAGAGAGGGCCCTGAACAGGGTCGAAGGAAGGTCATCATGTCATCCGGGACACGCACGCCGGAAGTTGGAGGAGAGTTCAGTTGTTCCATCTCCGTTCGCTGGGGCGATCTTGACGCCCTGAACCACGTCAACAACACCGTTTTCTTCCGCTATTTTGAAGAGGCCCGTATTCAGCTGCTTGATCGGGCGGGTATCAGCATTGGCGATAAGCGGGTCATGTTGCTGGCGCACGCCAGCTGCGATTTCCACAAGCCGCTGTTATACCCCGCAACGGTCACCGTAAAGTTGGTGTTAACACGGGTTGGCCGGACAAGTTTGCACTTTGATACGATGATCGCATGCGCGGAAACGCCGGACGATTTCTACGCCACGGGCAAAAACGTAGTGGTGGGTGCCAACCCTCACACGCATAGGCCGGAGCCTTGGACAGCCTCCGAGCTTGCCGCCCTGGCATCGTGTTTTGTCTAATCAAGTCCATGCAGTGGGGACTCTGATCAACTTTGCTTCAATAGGAACAGAAATGGATAAAGTCTACCCAAGTGCCACAGAAGCACTGAAAGGCATTGTTGCCGATGGCCAGACGATTGCGGTGGGCGGGTTCGGATTATGCGGTATTCCCGAAGCGCTCATCGCTGCGTTGCGCGATACCGGCGTCAAAAACCTGACGTGCATCAGCAATAACGCGGGTGTTGATGGTTTTGGTCTGGGTCAGCTGCTCGAAACACGCCAGATCACCAAGATGATCGCATCCTACGTGGGCGAGAACAAAGAGTTTGCGCGCCAGTACCTGGCCGGCGAACTCGAGCTTGAATTTACCCCCCAGGGCACATTGGCCGAGAAGCTGCGCGCCGGCGGTGCGGGCATTCCGGCATTTTTTACCAAAACCGGCGTTGGGACGCTGGTTGCCGAGGGCAAAGAAATTCGCGAGTTCGATGGTGAGAAGTATGTGATGGAGCGCTCGCTGGTGGCCGACGTGTCGCTGGTGAAGGCCTGGAAGGCCGATCGCGCCGGCAACCTCTTGTTTCGCAAGACGGCCCGTAACTTCAACCCCAACGTGGCCATGGCCGGCAAGATCACGGTGGTCGAAGTGGAAGAAATTGTGGATACCGGTGATCTGGATCCGGATCACATCCACCTGCCCGGTATTTTTGTGCACCGCATTGTTCTGAATGCAAACCCGGAAAAGCGGATCGAAGTGCGCACAATTCGTGAAACTACAGGAGCTTGAAATGGCGTGGACACGTGAACAAATGGCGGCACGCGCCGCGCAGGAGCTGCAGGACGGCTTTTACGTAAACCTGGGCATCGGCATGCCCACCATGGTGGCCAATTACGTACCCGACGGCGTGACGGTATGGCTGCAATCCGAAAACGGCTTGCTGGGCATGGGCCCGTTTCCCACTGAAGAAGAGCTTGACGCCGACCTGATCAATGCCGGCAAGCAAACCGTCACCGCGCTTCCTGGCGCATCGTACTTTTCTTCGGCCGATTCATTTGCCATGATCCGTGGCGGCAAGGTCGATCTGGCCATTCTGGGTGCCATGCAGGTGTCCGAGAAGGGCGACCTGGCCAACTGGATGATTCCCGGCAAGATGGTGAAGGGCATGGGCGGTGCCATGGATCTGGTCGCCGGTGTACGCCGCGTTGTGGTGCTGATGGACCACGTGGCACGCCTGAAAGACGGCACGGAAGACATCAAGCTGCTGCCCGAATGCACCTTGCCGCTCACGGCGGTGGGTGTGGTCGACCTGATCGTGACCGATCTGGGCGTATTTGAAGTTTCTGATAACGGGCTCAAGCTGATTGAAATGGCGCCCGATGTCACCGTCGAAGAAATCCAGGCCAAAACCAAGGCCAAACTTGATGTGTCGGCGTTTGCCTGAATGACTCCCGCTGATCGTATTGCACGGCTGCGCGCTGCCATGGCGCAGCGCCAGCTGGCCGCCTGTGTGGTGTTGACGTCCGACCCGCATGTTTCCGAATACATCCCCGAATACTGGCAGGCGCGTCAGTGGCTTACCGGCTTCGATGGGTCGGCGGGCACGCTGGTGCTTACCGACAGTTTTGCCGGGTTATGGGTGGATAGCCGGTACTGGGAACAAGCCGAGCTTGACCTTGCCGGTACAGGCATATCGGTTATGCAGTGGGGTCGCGACAATGTGGCCGACCCCGAACACTGGCTGGCCCAAAATTTGGCGTCCGGCCAGCAGGTATGGCTTGATTTCCGTTCGCTGTCCGTGCAGGCGCATCAGCGGTGGGCCCAAGCCTTGTCTGAAAAAGGCATTTCGCTGGTCGGCCAGCCCGATTTGTTAGAGGGGGTTTGGCCCAACCGCCCTGCATTGCCCGCCAATCCGGTCTATCAGCATGTCCCGCCGTTTGCCTGCCGAACGCGGGCCCAGAACCTGGCCGCGGTGCGCCAAGCCATGGCCGAGCATAACGCACAGTGGCATGTTGTATCGTCGCTTGACGACATCGCGTGGTTGTTCAATCTGCGCGGTTCCGACGTGCCCTACAACCCCGTGTTTCTGGCGCATGCCATTATTGGTTTAACCGACGCACGTTTGTTTGTGTCGCCGGGCAAAATCACGCCGCAACTGGTTACAATCTTGCAGGCCGACGGCATCGCGGTTGAGCCCTACGATTTGTTCCAGGGAGCGCTCGCCAATTTGCCGTCGTCAGATAAAGTCATGTTTGATCCGTCGCGTACTGCGATGGCCGCCTGGCAGCAATTCTCCACGCACGATCAGGTCCGTTGCCTTAACCCGTCACAGGTGCTCAAGGCCTGCAAGACCGATGCTGAAATCGAAAACGTGCGCCGCACCATGGAGTTCGATGGTGCCGCCTTGTGCGAGTTCTTCGCCTGGTTTGAGGCGTCATTGGGGCATGAAACCATTACCGAACTGACGGTGGACGAGCGTCTGACCGAAGCGCGCGCTAAACAGCCCAACTTCGTCAGCCCCAGCTTTGGCACCATTGCCGCCTTCAACGCCAACGGCGCCATGCCGCACTATCAGGCCACGCCGGCCCGGCACCTGGAAATTACAGGTAATGGGCTGCTATTGATCGATTCCGGTGGGCAATATCTGGGTGGCACGACGGATATTACGCGCGTGGTGCCGGTGGGGCAGGTTTCTGACGAGCAACGGCATGATTTCACGGTCGTTCTGAAGGGCATGATTGCCTTGTCCCAGGCCCACTTCCCCAAAGGGGTTCCGGGGCCCATGATTGACGCCATCGCCCGAGCCCCGCTGTGGCAAGCCGGCGTTGACTTCGGCCACGGTACCGGACACGGCGTTGGTTACTTCATGAACGTGCATGAAGGGCCGCAAAGCATATCGCCGCGTCGTCAGTTCGGCCCCGAAGCCGCCATGTTGCCGGGCATGATCACCTCGAACGAGCCGGGGTTGTATCGTCCGGGCAAGTGGGGCATACGCATTGAAAACCTGGTGTTGGCCGTGCCCGCTGCCAGTACCGGGTTTGGCGAATTCCTCAAGTTTGAAACGCTGACTTTGTGCCCCATCGACACCCGCTGTATTGACGTCAACAGGCTGACGCCAACCGAGGTCAATTGGCTTAATGCGTACCACCAACAGGTGCTCGATCGCCTGTTACCCCTTACGCAAGGGGCTGCACGAGAGTGGCTAATTGCCCGTACTCAAGCCTTGCAAGCCGTTTCAGGGCAGTAAGGTGCCGCCCGGGATACGGGTATACCCTTGGGTCTTGGGGCCGTCGATGTATAATTCGGATTTCACGCTCTTGCCCGATCGCTCCGGGCATGTATCAAAATGACCAAATACGTATTCGTTACCGGAGGGGTTGTCTCCTCCTTGGGCAAGGGTATTGCCGCTGCATCGCTTGCCGCCATCCTTGAGTCCCGCGGTCTGCGCGTCACCATGCTCAAGCTCGACCCCTACATCAACGTCGATCCCGGCACCATGAGCCCGTTTCAGCATGGTGAGGTCTTCGTCACCGAAGACGGGGCCGAAACTGACCTCGACCTGGGCCACTACGAGCGTTTTATTTCAACGCGCATGCGCAAGGTGAACAACTTCACCACCGGCCAAATCTACGAGTCTGTGTTGCGTAAAGAGCGCCGTGGCGACTACCTGGGCAAAACTGTGCAGGTGATTCCCCACATCACCAACGAGATTCAAGATTTCATCGTGCGTGGTGCGTCGGCCGCCTGGGATGGCAAAGCCGATGTGGCCATTGTTGAAATTGGCGGAACCGTGGGCGATATTGAATCGCTGCCGTTCCTGGAGGCCGCGCGCCAAATGAGCCTGCGCCTGGGGCGCGGAAATGCGGCGTTCATCCATCTGACGCTGGTGCCGTATATTGCCTCGGCCGGCGAACTCAAAACCAAGCCAACCCAGCATTCCGTGCAAAAGCTGCGTGAAATCGGCATTATTCCGCATGCGTTGCTGTGCCGGGCCGATCGTCCGATTCCACAAGAAGAGCTGGCCAAGATTTCCCTGTTTTCCAATGTGCCTCTCGAAGCCGTTATTTCCGTATGGGATGCCGAATCCATCTACGAGATTCCTGGCATGCTGCACAAGCAGGGGCTCGACAACCTGGTTTGTGATGTGTTGGGGCTGGCACCGCCGCCCGCTGATCTGACCCTGTGGGAGCGCCTGGTGAAGGCGCTGGAAACCCCGCGTGTGCGGGTGCGTGTGGGCATGGTGGGCAAATACGTCGACATGACCGAGTCGTACAAGTCCTTGTCCGAGGCCTTGGTGCATGCCGGCATCTATACCGAGTCGCAAATCGATATCGAATACATTGACTCCGAACTGCTGGAAACCGAAGGGACCGATGTGCTGAAAGACCTGGATGCCATTTTGGTGCCTGGTGGTTTTGGCAAGCGCGGTACGGAAGGTAAAATTCTGGCCATTCAGTATGCCCGCGAAAACAAGGTGCCTTTTCTGGGTATTTGCCTGGGTATGCAGCTGGCGGTCATTGAGTTTGCGCGTAATGTGGCCGGTCTGGTGGGTGCCAACAGCACCGAGTTCGACCCCTCCGCCCAGCACCCGGTGGTGGCGCTAATTACTGAATGGCAAGACCGTGAGGGCAAGGTCGAGCGCCGCGACAACAGCGCGGACCTGGGTGGCAGTATGCGTAAGGGCGCCCAGAAGTGCCCGGTCAAGGCCGGCACGCTGGCACACAGCATTTATGGTGATGTCGTCAACGAGCGCCACCGTCACCGCTACGAGGTCAACAACGTGTACGTTGACCGGCTGGAAGAAGCGGGGCTGGTGATCAGCTCCAGCACACCGTCGGAAAGCTTGCCCGAGATCATGGAGCTGCCGGATCACCCCTGGTTTATGGGTGTACAGTTTCATCCAGAGTTCACCTCGACCCCGCGTGATGGTCACCCGCTGTTCTCCAGCTATATCCGGGCGGCACGTCAATTTCAGACGCAGCGCCAAGCCGCTGCCGTTAACTCTTCTGAAGATGGAAACTCATGAGCCACGCTTATATTGTTGCAAACGTCAAGGTTACCAACCCCGAACAATACGAAGAATATCGCCGCCTATCGACGGCCGCCATGCAGAAGTACAACGTTGATGTGTTGGTTCGTGGCGGTACCACCGAAGCACTTGAGGGCCAGGAGCCCGCACGGACGGTGATCCTGAAGTTTCCTGACATGGCCGCGGCGCGCAAATTCTACAACTCCGAACTCTATGGTCAAGCGCGCAAGGCCCGCGAAGGGGCCGCAGACATGACCATGTACATCGTCGAGGGCGTTTGATCTAACGCCTTCATGTCGCCCATCCCGACTCCTCACTCGCCCCAGCACGGCCGCATACTGTCAGTCCGACATTCAGTGTTCGCCGTGCTGGGCTTGTGCTTTGTGACGGTGATGGTGGCAATTGACCAAACCGTCGTGGGTACCGCATTGCCTACGGTGGTGGCCGAGCTCAACGGGTTCAAACTGTATGCCTGGGTTGCGACGGCCTATCTGCTGGCATCAGTGGTCACCGTGCCGGTGTTTGGCCGGCTGGGTGACTTTTACGGGCGCAAGCCCTTTGTCGTGGCATCCATTCTGGTCTTTGTTTCAGGATCAATATTGTGCGGCCTGGCCGATTCAATGCTGCACCTGGTGCTGGCACGTGCCGTACAGGGCATTGGCGCCGGCATGGTCTTGGGCACCGCCTTTGCCTGCATTCCCGACTTGTTTCCCGATCCGCACGTACGCCTGCGCTGGCAAATTTTGTTCAGTGCGGCGTTTGGTATTGCCAGCGGTCTGGGGCCAACCGTAGGCGGCCTGGTAACGCAATATGCCGGCTGGCGCGCGGTGTTTTTTGTGAACATTCCATTAAGCGTTGCCGGACTGGTGCTGATATTGCGTTACCTGCCCTGGATGCGACACCGGACTGACAGCCGCATTCGGCTCGATTGGCAAGGGGCGTTGCTGATTGCCCTGGGTTTCGGCTGCCTGCAGTTGTTTGTCGAGCTGCTGCCGCGACACGGCTTGAGCGCGCTCGTGGCGGTGTTGGCCGTCGTGTGCGTGGGCAGCCTCGCCACGTTGCTGTGGTGGGAGAAGCGTTGTCCCGAGCCATTGATACCACTGTCCATGCTGCGTGATCGCCGGATCGGTCAGTTATTCGTGCTCTCGGTCTTTGCGGGCTGTCTGTTATTTGTGCTGTTGTTCTATGTGCCACTGATGTTGCAGGGCGGCTTCGGAATGTCGCCGCGTGAGGCGGGGCTTACCATCACGCCGCTGGTCGTGTGCATTACCTTGGGTAGTATTTTGAACGGGCGCGTTGTCACGCGTTTGCGCCAGCCGGTACTGATGCTGTATGCGGGCTTTATTTTGCTGGCCCTCTGTATCGCCGGTTTTGTCATGACGTCGCGGAACACGCCCGGCGCCCTGATGGCCTTGTATTTGGTGCTCGGGGGCCTTGGGCTGGGTATTGTCTTGCCTAATCTGACCGTGTTTGGACAGCAGGCCGCCGGGCAGACGTTGTTGGGTATTGTCACGGCGATGTTGCAGTCCACACGCATGATTGGGGGCATGCTGGGCACGGCCCTGGTAGGTACACTGGTGACGCACTTCTATGTGCAAGGCTTGCACAGCAGTTATCCGGATGCCGGGCTGCAGCCGTGGGGTGACGCCCTGCGCGACCCGCAACTACTGGTGAACCCGATTGTGCAAAATGAGTTTGTAGCGCGTTTGTCGGCCTTGGGGATCGATGGGCGAGTGCTGATCGAAGGCGCACGTGCCGCGCTGGTTGACGCCTTGCACTGGGGGCTGGTGGCCGCATTGGTGGTAGCGGCGGTTGCGGCCCTGTGGGTGGTGCGGGTGCCGGCGGTTGATTTAAACAGCCCTGCGCCGTCGCGGGGAAGTCAGGATGGTAACGGTGCCTGATCAACCGGGCCCGCCACCACGGCCCGTGTCGCATGGGTAAAGCTTTACATTTACGTTTAACAGGTGTTGCGTTGCAATCAGGGCGGGTACAATCTGCCTCTAGTGTTTCCGCTTGGTTTCAGGCGCACCGTAAGCTAATTTTAATTTTTCAGCAGGACAGTCAAAATCATGAGTGCAATCGTAGACATTATTGGGCGCGAAATTCTTGATTCGCGTGGTAATCCGACCGTTGAATGCGATGTGTTGCTGGAGTCGGGCGCGATGGGCCGTGCCGCTGTCCCTTCCGGTGCGTCCACGGGCTCACGCGAGGCGGTCGAACTGCGTGACGGCGACGACAAACGTTATCTTGGCAAGGGCGTACTGCGCGCCGTCGAGAATATCAACACAGAAATTGCCGAGGCCCTGATCGGGCTGGATGCCCAAGAGCAAACGTTTATTGACCGCACCCTGATTGATCTGGACGGCACCGAAACTAAAAGCCGCCTGGGGGCCAACGCGATTTTGGCAGCCAGCATGGCGGTAGCGCGTGCCGCGGCCGACGACTCCGGCCTGTCGTTGTACCGCTATTTTGGTGGCAGCGGACCGCTGAGCATGCCGGTACCCATGATGAACGTGATCAATGGCGGCGCCCACGCCAATAACACGCTCGACATGCAAGAGTTCATGATTATGCCCCTGGGCGCCGACAGCTTCCGTGAAGCGCTGCGCATGGGCGCCGAGGTATTTCACGCGCTTAGAAAACGCATCGACGGCCAGGGCATGTCGACGGCGGTGGGCGACGAAGGTGGTTTTGCGCCCGACGTAGCGAACCACGAAGCCGCCATCCAACTGATT
>JAJUIY010000113.1 GCA_029267415.1 Alcaligenaceae bacterium | reverse complement strand
TCGGGGGTGGCGTTCATCTCGACGCTGGCCTGGATGGGGCCTTTGGCTTGTTCAGCCAGGTCGGAAGCGCGACCATCCCAGAATTGCGCGGCGTTGAACACAGCGTTCAGCACCGTGGGCGAGTTTCTGGGCCCGGCTTGCCAGCCATGACCAATCGAGGCAGGAATATTGTCGGCGCCGCCCGTACCGACACTGTGACACGTGTTACAGGTAATGATGTGGCTGGCGGAAATACGCGGTTCGAAGAACAGCCATTTACCCAGTTCGATTTGCTCGGGGGTAACGCCTTTTTGTTCTACCACGACTTCGGCAGTCGGGATGGGTTCAAAGAGCCGTTGTGCCTGTTCGCGCAGCGCGTCGTCTGCCATCGCCGACGCACTGAATAACATTGATGCACAAAGGCCTGCGGTGATGCGAGCTTTCATAGCGGTTCTCCATCGCAAGTTACTTAACCTTTATGAGACCACGTTTGCGCCAAGCGGGCATTGATTTCCGTCAACGACACGGCATTATGTAACCAATTATGCCCTTTTGGCGACAGTGTCGTGACGGGGTTTTGAGCAAATCCAACGGGGTTAATCGCGCGGGGGGATGTTAAGGCCCTTTTGTACGGCCGGGCGTGCGACGAACGTGTTCAAGACGCGGTTTACATTAGCAAAATTTTGAATTCCCACTAAGTCGCCGGCACCGTAGAAACCCACCAGGTTGCGAATCCAGGGGAAGGTGGCTATATCGGCAATGGTGTAGTCATCACCCATAATCCATGCACGGTTGGCAAGGTGTTTGTCCAATACGCCAAGCAGCCGGCGCGACTCATTCACATAGCGGTCGCGCGGGCGCTTGTCTTCAAAGTCCTTGCCGCCAAACTTGGTGAAAAACCCCACTTGACCAAACATGGGCCCCACGCCGCCCATCTGGAACATGAGCCACTGTATGGTTTGGTAGCGGCGCGCCGCGTCTTGCGGCAACAGTTGGCCGGATTTCTCGGCCAGGTAGATCAAGATGGCGCCGGACTCGAACAGCCCCAGGGGCTTGCCATCAGGTCCGTCGGGGTCGATGATTGCCGGGATTTTATTGTTGGGGTTCAGGGACAGAAATTCAGGCGTCATCTGGTCATCGCGATCAAACCGGATTTCATGCACTTCGTACGGCAGGCCAGTTTCTTCAAGCATGATCGACACCTTCACACCATTGGGTGTGGCCAGCGAATAAAGCTGAATGCGATCCGGATGGCGTGCAGGCCATTTTTTAGTGATGGGGAACGACGACAAATCAGTCATTGACTTACTCCATGTTCTTTTTGAGAGGGCGGCCAAAAAACGGGTGGGCGGGATCGTTGTACCCGGGGGTCGAACTGTGTCCGGGGGCGACCAGGCTGTTGATCAAAGCCTCATCTTCATCGGAAATGGTGATGTCCAGCGCGGGGTAATAGCTTTCCATCTGGGCCAGCGTGCGGGGCCCGGCTATTACCGAGCTGACCGTGCCATTGGCCAGCACCCAGGCCGTTGCAAATTGGGCAAGCGTATATCCGCGCCCGTCGATGTGGCGTTGAAGGGTTTGGGCAATGGCCAGGGACTCTTCCCGGAATTCGGTTTGCATGATGCGGCGGTCTTGGCGTGCGGCGCGGCTGCCTTCCGGTGGTGTGGCGCCCGGCAAATACTTCCCGGTTAACACGCCCCGCGCCAAGGGGCTGTAGGGTACAACGCCCAAGCCATAATGGCTGCATGCGGGCAGCACTTCCACTTCTGGCATGCGGTTAAGCAGGTTGTAGCAAGGCTGGCACGCCGCCGGGGGCGCCACATTGGCTTGTTGGCACAGCCGTATGATTTCGGCAATGCGCCAGCCGCGGAAATTGGACACGGCAAATGCACGTATTTTTCCTGCACGGATCAGGTCATCCATGCTGCGCACCGCTTCCTCCAGATTCTCTTCATGATAGTCGCGATGCAGATACAGAATATCCAGCCAGTCGGTGTTCAAACGGCGCAGGCTGTCGTCCACGGCGCGCATGATCCAGTGCCGGGAATATCGAGAGTGGTTGGGTTCGGGTGCCATGGCATTACCAACTTTGCTGGCCAGAACCCATTTTTGGCGATCACTACGCAGTAGCTCGCCCACCACTTCTTCGGACGCGCCGGTTGTGTAGACGTCGGCCGTATCGATAAAGTTTATACCGCGTTCGCGCGCCGAAGCGAGGATGTTTTGGGCTTCCTGAAGGCCGGTCTGATTACCGAACATCATTGTGCCAAGGCACAGGGCGGACACCCTGAGGTTGCTATTTCCCAGACGTCTGTACTCCATGATTTTCCTTCTTTTTGACGGTGGTGGATGGTTTCGGTGTGGTGACATGATGGCACAGGCCGCGCACACTGTACATGGGCTCGTGTTGGCACGTCGATTGCTAAGTGCGTTTACGGACGTGGCCCGAACGCCAGCGTCTTGCGGCGCATGATCCGCCGCCGGCAACTTTGAAAGGACGTGCTATGAACAAGACTTTGACTGCAATTGGAGTGGTGGCGTTATCGACCGTGCTGGGTGCTTGCGCGGCACCACGTTCACCTGATCAGCTCTCCCAGAAAACTATCAATTATCAATGCGGTCCGGGCGGGCAGGATCTATTGACCGTGCAATATACGTTTCAGGGTAACGAGGCGCTGTCGGCCCGTGTCATCTATCAAAACCAGGTGGTCATGCTGCATCGGGCGACGGCGGCGAATACCGACATGGTGGGCAACACCTTCCGCAGTGATAACTACACGTGGATTACTGAAAACTTTGACTACAGTACCGCCGAGTCGGCACGCGGCGACATGCTGACACGCAATATGATTCCGGCTGAATCAACGGCCGTGCCGCCGGGGGTGGTCGATGGTTCTCCGTCGCTGCCGGTTGAAGAAGTCAGCGATATTGTTGTCAGCAATTGCGTGCCGGTGACATCAACGTCACGAACCTGAATCGGGTGACGCGGGCGGTTGGAGTTCGTCGCACAGGATGCGTTCGTACTCCCACCTGCCCTCATGAAGCGCCTGTCGAATCAACCGCAACACAGTACGCTTGATCACGGCCACGGCGCGGGACGGCGGTTTGTCGGCATGCTCGCACAGATACAGGGTGCGTAAAATGTCGGGCTCTATAATGTTGCGCCAGGTTAGTTCTGCGCTTGCAGGCTGCTCGCGCATATACGCTTGGGTCGAGATGGCGCACCCCAACCCTTCGCTCAGGAATAAGCCCACCGCGTTGACGTTATCGGTTTTCAGACAAGCGTGTTCCTCGAAGCGCTTTTGCAACGCGGGGTTGTCCATGATGGAGCGTCCCGTCACGCCTTTGCGTAGCAAAATAAAGGGCAGTTTCAAAAGTTCGTCAACGGTGATGGGCTCGGTCGTATCCCCAATCACGCTTTTTTTGCCCACACAGACCATGCGCTCTTCCGTTAACGGCATCACGTTGATGCGCGCGTCCTTTACCGGGTTATACGCCAGCGCCAAGTCTATTCTCGTATCCTGAAGTTGCGCGATCGTGCTTCCAGATACCGTTTCCGACAACGTTAGAGCAAGTTTGGGGTATTGGGTCAGCACAATACGCATCAATTCGCCACCTATGGTCTTGACGGCCGTGTGTGCCATACCGATGGCAACCTGTCCACTTACTTCTTGCGGGGTGTTTAGCAACTCCTTTCGTGCAGCGTCCAACGAGCGCAAAATGACGGTCGCGTGCGCGTATAGACGCTCACCTTGCTCTGTTGGGAGCAGTCCGCGGGGGTTGCGAGTAAACAGCGGCAGGGGAAGCCGCCCCTCCAGGTTATCCAGGTGGTGACTGATCACCGATGGGGCCGTGCGCTCACGTTGTGCGGCACGTGAAATCGCGCCCGTTTCGTAGACCGCCACAAAAGCACGCAGTTGCTTCAGATTCATAAGATCTATTTTTTAGAATGAGGTGGTCCAAACTTTATAATTTTGTGATTGATAGTTCAATGATACTCTGGCCTCAAACTGGAGGTAATGGAGTCATGGAAACAGGTTTTTTGCCCCTCTCGGGGATACGCGTGGTCGAAATCAGCCACATGATCATGGGGCCGTCCTGCGGGATGTTTCTGGGTTTCCTGGGGGCTGAAGTTATCAAGATTGAACCCCCGGCGGGCGATAAGACGCGCTACCTGACGGGTATGGGTCGGCCCATGTTCCCGCTCTTCAACCGGGGTAAAAAATCCATTCAACTCGACTTGAAAAGCCCGGAAGGCCAAGACGCCTTGCATAAGTTGCTTGAAACCGCTGATGTGTTTGTGGAGAACTTTCGTGATGCGTCGCTGGCGGGTATGGGTGCCGACCCTGAAACGCTTCGCACGCGTCATCCGCAGCTGATCATGGCCTCGTGCAAAGGGTTTTTGTCGGGGCCGTATCAAGACCGCACAGCGCTGGATGAAGTTGTGCAAATGATGACGGGCCTGGCGTACATGACCGGTCCCACCGGGCGCCCATTGCGCGCAGGGTCATCGGTCAATGACATCATGGGCGGGCTGTTTGCGGCGTTTTCGGTGGTAGCGGCACTGATGGAACGGCAAAAAACCGGCCGGGGGCGCGAACTCAGGGTGGGGCTGTTCGAAAGCTGCCTGCTGCTGGTTGCGCAGCATATGGTGCAATTCGAGCTCGAAGGGAAGAATCCGCCGCCCATGCCGGAACGCGATTTCTCGTGGCCAATCTATGACACCTTTACCGACAAGAACGGTGCCCAAATCTTCGTTGCGGCGGTCACTGAAGGCCAATGGGCAACGGTGTGCAATTTGTTGGGGCTCAGTCAGCTGCTTGATGATGAGCGCCTGCAAAACCGGCCTGATCAGATCAGCGCGCGCAGTTGGACGATACCCTTGGTGGCTGAGAAAATCGCACAACGCGAGGTGGGCGAGCTGGCCCAGAAATTCGAGGCCCATGGAATTCCATTTTCACCCATCCTGAAGCCATCCGATATGTATACGGATCCACACGTGATGCGTCCGGGTGGCCTGACGACGTCTCAATGCCCGGATGGCACGTCGTTTCGGGCGCCGTCTCTGCCGGTTGAAGTTGACCGCCAGATGTTGGATGCCACCGGCGATGTGCCGGCTCTGGGTCAATACACAAACACGGTGCTGGCCGAGCTGGGCCTTGATGCCCAGGCGATTCAGCGCGCCAGTGGCTTGACGGAGGCCCTATGACACGCGCTGATCGCATGTTTCCTGCTGATCGCATCACACTGCGCGAGGTGGGTTTGCGTGACGGGTTGCAGTTGGTCCGTCAGTTCCCGGATACTCGGGCCAAGCAAGAATGGCTGCAGCGCGAGTATGATGCGGGCGTTCGCTATTTTGAGCTGGGTTCTTTTCTGCCGGCGCAGCGCTTCCCGCAGTTTGCCGACGTTCGCGATCTGATTGAGGCCGCGGGGCAGCTTCCCGGCCTGCGTGGTGCGGCACTGGTGCTTAACGAACGGGGCGCAGTCGACGCCTTGCAAACGCCCATCGATGAGCTGGTATTTGTGCTGTCAGCCACCGAATCGCACAGCCAGGCCAATACACGACGCACCCGACAGGCAGCGGTGGATTTGTTACGCCGTATTGTGCAGATGCGTGACGACGGCGGGGGTGCCGAGGGCCCGCTGGTTACCGCCGGAATTGCCATGGCGTTTGGTTGCTCGCTGGAAGGTTCCGTGGACCCTGACGAGGTGCTCAGGCTGGTTGATGCCTGTGCCGAAGCCGGGGCCGACGTGATCGCCTTGGCCGACACGGTGGGCTATGCGGTTCCCCGTGCGGTGGCTACGCTGGTGTCGCAAACCCGTCGGCGCATTGGCGCCATTCCCGTAGGCCTGCACCTTCATGACACGCGTGGCATGGCGATCGCCAATGCCACCGTGGCGCTGGACGAGGGCGTGCGTCTGCTGGATGGCTCATTGGGGGGGTTGGGAGGGTGCCCGTTTGCTCCGGGCGCCACTGGCAATATCGTGTTCGAAGACTTGGTGTTTTTGTGCGAAAACCAGGGCTTCAACACCGGTATTGATATGGAAAAACTCATTCAAGTTCGCGAGGTTGTCGCTCGCAGTATGCCTGACGAACCGTTGTCCGGAGCACTGGCCAAGGCGGGTCTGCCGCGCATCGGTTCGCAGGTGGCTGTATAACGTGGCCAATAGCCCGGAGGAGAAAATAATGAAGATTCGATCTGTTTTAGTTTCTGCGGTGGCAGGTTTGCTGCTGTCCATGGGGACGGCATCGGCTGCCGAATACACCATGCGCCTTAGTCATCAATTTCCGCCCGCACACCATACGGCGATTAACCTGGAGCAATTTGCCAAAGAGGTGGCGCAAGAAACCGACGGTGCCGTCGAGGTGCAGATTTTTGGTGCCGCGCAATTGTTCAAGCCCGCACAGCACCATGCGGCGGTGGCGGTCGGCGAAATCGAATCTGCCGTTATTTTGTCGCTGCAGTGGTGCAGCACCATCCCGTTGATGTCGGTCAGCATTATTCCGTACTTGATGTCGGCCCCGGAAAAGCAACAAGGCTTTCTGAAGTCGGACGCGGCCAAGCTGCTGGATCAAAAAATGCTTGAGCGCGGCGTTCGTAATATTGCCTGGTTAGTGGACGCAAACGATCTGCTGATTACGTCCTCCACCCAGTTGCTGGATTCGCCTGAAAAATTTGACGGGGTCAAGATTCGCGGTCTGAACCGTATGTTTGACTACGGCCTGGAAGCCATGGGGGCGGTTCCGGTCACCATGCCGGGGTCCGAGGTGTATCAGGCCCTCCAGACGGGCGTGGTCGATGCGGGTATCACCGGGGTTCCGGCGGCCTATGCGCGCAAGTTCTACGAGGTGCAGTCGTATGGCGCGGCATCGGCGGGCTTGCTTGTGTTTGACAACCTGGTGGTGAACCCAGCGTGGTGGGATGGCTTGCCTGAAGACGTGCGCGCAGGTATTGAGCGCGCCGCCGATGCCGCGGTGCAGCGTTCGTTGATCTTGCATGACGGCGTGGCTCCGGAAGACTTGGCCAAGTTGGTGGACGCGGGCATGGAAGCCGTCGCGCTCACCCCCGAGCAAGTCGAGGCGATGAAGAACGCGATGCAGCCGGCGGTACGCGAGCAGTTCCTTAAGGTCACGGGCGACGAAGGGCAGAAGCTGATCGATCTGATCGAGGGCCTGTAAGGAAACCGGATGTCTTCCGAGAATAAGAATAAGCAAAATGCCCCGCCGGACAGCGTGTGGCTGTCACGTTATTCATGTGTTGTCCGGTGGGTCTGCATTGCTGCGCAAGCGTTGGCAGCGTTGCTGGTGCTGGTCGACCTGGTGTTGATAGGCCTCGCCGTGCTGATGCGCTATGTGCTGTCGTCGCCCATCAGCTGGGGTGACGAAATCGTCGCATTGTCTTTAACTGCCATTGTCATGTTGGCGGCACCTGAGGTCTTGCGCCGAAACGGCCACATCGCCGTGGACGTGGTTACCGCAAGCCTGCCGCACCGATTCACACCGTGGGTCAATGTGTGGTCTTGTGTTGCGGTGCTGTCCATGGCGGGGCTGCTTATTTTTAACGGGTGGAAGACAGCAATGCTCTCGCGCATGATCGGACGCGTGACGGAAGGGCATTTGGAACTCCCGGTCTGGTTGCTGCATTTGATGTTGCCCGTCGGCGGGGTGCTGCTGGTGGTTGTGACGCTGGAATTGGCTTGGCGAAATGTGGAATGGTTGCTAAGCGGACGGCATAAGGAGGACGCTGCGTCATGATTTCCATGGTGCTT
>JAJUIY010000141.1 GCA_029267415.1 Alcaligenaceae bacterium | reverse complement strand
CCAACCCCGGGACACGTGCCCCTTCTGAATAATTTCATCAAGAATCTGGCCGGCCGCCCGCGCCGGAATGGCAAAGCCGATGCCCAACGCCCCCCCACTTTCAGAATAGATGGCCGTATTGATCCCCACCAAGTGGCCGTCGGCATTGACCAACGCGCCCCCGGAGTTGCCCGGGTTGATGGCGGCATCCGTTTGGATGAAATTCTCGTAAATATCAAGGCCCAAACGATTACGTCCCAATGCCGAAACTATCCCCATGGTGGTGGTTTGCCCCACCCCAAACGGGTTGCCGATGGCCAGCACCACATCGCCCACATGTAATTCAGCCTCGTCCCCCATCGTGATGGCCGTCAAACCAGGCAAATCAATGTGGATCACCGCCAGGTCGCTTTCGGGATCAGCCCCCACCAATTTGGCGACCGCTTGACGCGAATCGGCCAACGTTACTTCGATTGCGTCAGCGGCTTCAACGACATGGTAATTAGTCAAAATGTAGCCATCGTCGCGAACGATCACGCCCGAGCCCAAACTGGTGGCCGGTACACGCGATCGCAACCCCGGCAGATCATAAATGTCGGGACCTTGGGCAAACGGGCGCTGCCCGCCCTTGATATGCTTACGGGTATAGACGCTTACGACCGAAGACGCCGCTCTGGCGACCGCAGCCGCGTAACTGGTGGCCGGCGGTGCTTCCTGCTGCAGAGCCGCGGTCGGTGGCTGTTGCACGGCATCACGCTCAGCTGAATGTGGTTGGACTTCGCTGGAAGCCAAGGCGTCCGGTGCGGATTCAACGTTTTCAGGAACAGACCCATCCGCCTCGGCATTGGAGTCCGCGGGAGTTGTAGTGGCGGCACGGCCATCGTTCGACACCACACCGGCGCCCAAGCGGCCCGGGTAAGGCGCCGGTTGCGGTAGCCACTGCGGGCGCAGTGTGGTAATTACAAACAGTACCGCCAGGCTTACCGTAACGGCCTGGGTGAAGAGTAGCCATAACCGACGCATAGTTTTATTGGGCACCATTAATTATGAATTCAACATCAGGCAACACCATTTCTCGCGACGAGCTGGAGCAATGGCTCGATACTACTTTACAGGCCGACCGCTTTCGCGACTACGCCCCCAACGGACTTCAGGTTGAAGGCGCACTAGAGGTGCGCCATATCGTCACCGGCGTTACCGCATCGCAAGCGCTTATCGATGCCGCCATCGAGCGCGGCGCCGATACGCTTCTTGTCCATCATGGCTGGTTTTGGAAAAATGAAAACCCCTGTTTGCGCGGCCCCAAGCGCCAACGCATCGCTCGTGTACTGGACAACAACTTGAACCTTTTTGGCTACCACCTGCCGCTGGATGCCCACCCCACCTTGGGCAATAACGCCCAGCTGGCGCGTGTTCTGGGCATTACCCCCGACGTCTCGGACGATGGCCAGCCCCTCACCTGTGGCCCCGATGGGCTGGTATGGCTAGGCCGCTGCACCCGCCAAACCTTGAAAGAGCTGGAATCGCATGTTTTCAATAGCTTACGACGTCAACCGCTGACTGTTGGCGATTCGCAACAAAACGTGGAGCGTGTTGCGTGGTGTACCGGCGGCGCGCAAGGAATGATGCAGGCGGCCATCGACGAACGCGTCGACGCCTACATCACCGGCGAAGCGTCGGAGCAAAATTTCCACATGGCCAATGAAACCGGCACCGCGTTTATTGCTGCAGGCCACCACGCTACCGAGCGCTATGGCGTAAAAGCGCTGGGCGAAGCCATCCAGGCCGCCTTCAACGTGCGCGTTGATTTCATCGACCTGGACAACCCGATCTGATCGCCGGTTTACTTTTGCTGCCGCTCGACTGTTGCTGCCGTTTTACTGTTGCTGCCGGCTTAGCAGGTCGCGAATTTCACGCAGCAGGGCCACATCAGCCGGGTCGGGGGCCGGCTCGGCAGCAACCTCGGCCTCTTCTTCGCGTCGCGCCAGGTTGCGGCGCGCGGCATTGACAGCTTTGACAAGACAAAACACCACAAAGGCCAGCAAAATAAAATTGATCAGTACTGTGATGAAGTTACCCCAGTACAGAACCACTGCGCCGGCTTCACTTAACGCGCCTGCTGTTCGTTCGCCGGTATAGCCTTCTGGCACGCGCAATACAAAGAACTTGTTGGTGAAATCAACCTCGCCGCCCAAAATGAAATTGACGGTGGGCATAATCACATCAGAAACCAGAGAGTCAATGATTTTCCCGAATGCCGCGCCAATAATCACACCAACGGCCAGGTCAATCATGTTGCCCTTAACGGCAAACTCCTGAAATTCCTGCAAAAAACCGCGTGTCTTGCTCATAATCAATCTCCAGTGAATGCACCCGATGTCGGGCAGAGGCTATAATATGCCGTCAGTAACATACTACACAGTCAAAAACTGTAAATGGTATGCTCTTTAGCGAGTGTGAATAAAGGAATCCAGAATGACTGAGCTCACGAAACGGCTTGATGATGAGCCCGCGGTTGATCCAAACCTTCCTCCTGATCCTTCCCGGCGTTTCTGGGTAGCCACCACCTGTGCGGTGGGCGGTGCAGCAGGTGTTGCAGCCGCGGTTCCGTTCGTTGGTTCATTCGCACCTTCCGACAAGGCCCGCGCCGCCGGCGCACCGGTCGACGTCGATGTCAGCAGCCTGGCTCCCGGCGAACTCCGCACAGTAGAGTGGCGCGGAAAACCGGTCTGGATCATGCGCCGCACGGCCGCCCAGCTTGAAGACTTGAAAACGCTGGACAGCAAACTTGCCGATCCGAACTCTGACCGTCCGGGATTTACACCCGACTTCGCCAAAAACGAATACCGCTCGCGCATTCCAGAACTGTTCGTTGCCGTAGGCATCTGTACACACCTGGGTTGCTCGCCCACGCCCGAGCTTGCCGCCGGGCCCGGACCGGGTTTGCCGTCAGACTGGAAAGGCGGTTACTTCTGCCCGTGCCATGGTTCGTATTTCGACCTGGCCGGCCGCGTCTACCGTAATGTACCCGCGCCCGACAACCTCGAAATACCCCCATATGTCGTATCTGCCGATGGTACCAAGATTACCGTTGGTGTAGACGAATCCAATCAAGCTTGATGCGTCAGTAAGTGCACGTGCCTGCGCACGTGCCGCACCGCTGTACCCCGTAACACGCCTTTGCAAGTTAGAAAAGGAGCCGTTTCATGGCTGGCGAAAAAACCGTCGAAACGACAGGTCTGCTAGGCTGGATAGACAGGCGTTTTCCGCTGTCTACCCTGTACAAGCAGCACATGTCAGAATATTACGCACCCAAGAACTTCAACTTTTGGTACTTCTTCGGGTCACTGGCACTGCTGGTGCTGGTCATTCAGATCGTGACCGGTATCTTCCTGGTCATGAACTACAAGCCCGATGGCGACCTGGCATTCAACTCTGTTGAATACATCATGCGCGAAGTGCCGTGGGGCTGGCTCATCCGCTACATGCACTCCACCGGCGCATCCATGTTCTTCGTGGTGGTTTATCTGCACATGCTGCGTGGCCTGTTCTACGGCTCGTACCGCAAGCCCCGCGAACTGGTCTGGATTTTCGGCGTCGCCATTTTCCTTTGCCTGATGGCCGAAGCCTTCATGGGCTACCTGCTGCCCTGGGGCCAAATGTCCTACTGGGGTGCACAGGTCATCATTAACCTGTTCGCCGCCATCCCCCTTATCGGGCCCGAACTGGCCATCTGGATTCGCGGTGACTATGTCGTCTCCGACGCTACTCTGAACCGCTTCTTCGCGCTTCACGTCATTGCCGTTCCGCTGGTCCTGATCGGTCTGGTTGTGGCTCACCTGATCGCGCTGCACGAAGTAGGCTCCAACAACCCCGACGGCATCGAAATCAAAGACGGCCCCAAAGACAGCCGTGGCTTCCCGCTCGACGGCATCCCGTTCCACCCCTATTACTCGGTTCACGACATCGTGGGCGTTGCGGGCTTCCTGATCGTCTTCGCGGCCATTATGTTCTTTGCGCCGGAAATGGGCGGTTTCTTCCTGGAATACAACAACTTCATTCCGGCCGATCCGCTTAAAACACCCGAGCACATTGCGCCGGTGTGGTACTTCACGCCGTTCTACTCCATGCTGCGCGCCACCACCAGCGAGTTCACCTGGATCATGACCGCGGGCGCCATCATTGCGGCACTGGCTCTGCTGGTCAAAGGCAACCTGCGCGGCATCTGGCGCATCGCAGTCCCCGTTGTTCTTGTGGTTGCTGCCATTGCTTTCCGCATCCTCGACGCCAAGTTCTGGGGTGTGGTCGTCATGGGCGGTGCCGTGGTCATTTTGTTCTTCCTGCCGTGGCTCGACTACTCACCCGTCAAGTCCATTCGTTACCGGCCGGGCTGGCACAAGTTCCTGTATGGCATTTTCATCGTGACATTCCTGGTGCTTGGCTATCTGGGTACGCAACCTCCCAGCCCTGTATTCAACCTCATGAGCCAAATCGGAACGGTGATCTACCTGGCGTTCTTCCTGACGATGCCCGTATGGAGTCGTCTGGGCAAGTTCAAGCCAGTGCCCGAACGCATCGTTATCCGCCGTCACTAAGGTCCATAACAAGCTGGAATGAACATGATTAAAAAGCTGCTCGCCGTCGTTGCGTTATCATTTGCCTATGCCTTGTCGGCCGGTGTCGCCCACGGCTACAAACTGGACCGTGCCCCCGACCGGCTCACCGACATGGCGTCACTTCAAAACGGTGCCAAGCTGTTCGTCAACTACTGTCTAAGCTGTCACAGCGCGCAGTCCATGCGCTACAACAAGCTGACAGAAATTGGCCTTACCGAAGAGGAAATCAGCCGCAACCTTCTGTTCACCACCGACAAGGTGGGCGACCTGATGGAAATTGCCATGACCAAAGAAGACGGGGCGTCATGGTTTGGTGCGGCACCTCCGGATCTCTCGGTCATTGCACGGGCCAAGTCGGTCACCATGGGCCCCACAGGCGTGGACTACGTCTACTCCTTCCTGCGTACCTTTTACCGCGATACCTCCCGCCCCACGGGTTGGGATAACTTGGTTTTCCCCAGCGTCGGTATGCCTCACGTCATGTGGGATCGCCAGGGCGGCAACACGCTTAACCGCGTTACGGTAGCCCAGGAAGACCTGGAAGACGGCAGCCAACAATGGGTGCGCACTACTACCAACATTGACGCCCACGGCTTCTCGGATATCACCCGCGAAGTGCTGGACAACTACTCCGGTGATGCCGTCGACAACATCAAGTTGACACCGGTTGACCCGGCCGCATCGGCTGCCTACGACAACGATGTTGCCGACCTGGCTAACTTCTTGGGCTGGATGGCGGAACCTGTACAGCTCAAGCGCAAGCAACTGGGTATTTGGGTGCTGTTCTTCCTGGGTATCTTCATGGTCGTGGCATGGCGCCTGAACGCTGCTTACTGGAAGCACGTCAGGTAATACCCCCGAAACGGCGCGCCTTATGCGCGCCTTGCTTCACCCCGATTGCAACAGGCGTACCTCAGATACGCCTGTTGCCCGTTTTTAAACCCGCCCTATTGCGCGCGTTTTGTATTAATTTCTACTGGAACTCAACAATATGATGGTGCTTTATTCCGGAACGACGTGTCCGTTCTCACAACGCTGCCGTTTTGTTTTGTTCGAAAAAGGCATGGATTTTGAAATCCGTGACATCGACCTCTACAACAAACCGGAAGATATCTCGACCATGAACCCCTACGGGCAAGTGCCCATTCTGGTCGAACGTGATCTGATTCTGTACGAATCCAACATCATCAACGAATACATCGACGAGCGTTTCCCGCACCCACAGCTTATGCCGGCCGATCCCGTCATGCGCGCACGTACCCGCCTGTTCCTGTTCAACTTCGAACGCGAACTGTTTAAACACGTGCAAACGCTGGAAGACCGCACGGTTACTGACACTAAAGTACAAGAGCAAGCCCGTCAGGTTATTCGTGACCGCCTTGCCCAGCTTGCCCCCATGCTGGTAAAAAACAAATACATGCTGGGCGAAGAATTCTCCATGCTGGACGTTGCCATCGCCCCCTTGCTGTGGCGTCTGGACCACTACGGCATCGAACTGCCAAAAAGTGCAGCGCCGATCCAGAAATACGGCGAGCGGCTTTTCTCGCGTCCCGCCTATATCGAAGCGCTGACGCCTTCTGAGAAGGTCATGCGCCGATAAGCTTCTTATTATGCAAGAGTCATCAACCAAACCTTATCTGATCCGCGCCTTGCACGAGTGGTGCACGGATAACGGCTACACGCCCCATATCGTGGTGGCCGTTGACGACAACACCGTGGTGCCACCTGCGCATATCCAAAACGGGCAAATTACACT
>JAJUIY010000097.1 GCA_029267415.1 Alcaligenaceae bacterium | reverse complement strand
CTTCATGCGGCTGGGCCTGCTTACGGTTATTTCATGGATGATCAAACTGACGGCGCCCCTTATCAGTTGGGGGCCGCTGTCGTTTTCAGGACGTGACCTGATCTTGATTGCGGGGGGGCTGTTCCTGCTCCTCAAGGCCACGGTTGAGCTGCATAACCGTATCGAAGGGCACAATGTGCATGCCAGCGGCGAGCGCATGTATGCCGGCTTCGGGGTGGTGGTCACACAAATCGTGGTGCTGGATGCCGTGTTTTCGCTGGACGCCGTTATAACCGCGGTGGGTATGGTAGATCACTTGCCCATTATGATGGCTGCCGTAGTTATCGCCATTGGCGTCATGCTGGTGGCGTCCAAGCCGCTTACCGCCTTCGTTAATGCCCACCCCACCGTGGTGATACTGTGCCTTGGCTTTTTGCTCATGATCGGCTTCTCGCTCCTGGCCGAAGGCTTTGGTTTTGTAGTGCCTAAAGGGTATTTGTACGCGGCCATCGGTTTCTCTATTTTGATCGAGACCGTCAACCAGGTTGCCCGGCGCAACCTGCGCCGCGCCGAAGCCCATCGTCCCTTGCGTGAGCGTACCGCCGAAGCCGTATTGCGCATGCTGGGCCGTAGTCCGGTGGCCGGTGGCACCGGCGCCGGTGCTGAGCATGCCGGGCCGCCCGAAGGTGGCGAACACCTGGCACAGGTATTTGGCGACGAAGAGCGCTATATGGTTAGCGGTGTACTTACCCTGGCCGACCGCACCATCCATTCCATCATGACGCCTCGCACCGATGTGTCGTGGCTAAACCTGGACGACGACCCCGAATCGCTGAAAGAACAAATCAACAGCACGCCGCACAGCTTGTTTCCGGTATGCCGGGGGGCGCTGGACGAAGTGGTGGGTATTGGCCGGGCAAAAGACTTGATCGCCGATTTGATCACCGAAGGGCGGATCCGTCCGTCACGGTTGCGCGAACCGATTATCGTGCACGAGTCCATCGGCGTGCTGAAGCTAATGGAAACGTTAAAACGCTCGCGCGGCCAGCTTGTGCTGGTAACTGACGAATTCGGCGCCATTGAAGGCCTGATCACCCCCATCGATGTGTTTGAAGCCATTGCGGGCGAGTTTCCCGACGAGGACGAAACGCTCGACATCATCCAGGAAGCCGAAAACCGCTGGCGTGTGGACGGCGCGGCCGACTTGCACCATTTGGAGTTGCTGTTTAACGTAGACGGCCTGGTCGACGAAGAAGAAAACTACAGTACGCTGGCCGGCTACTTGCTTGACCGCTTTGACCATCTGCCACAGCAAGGCGACAGCTGCGAGCTGACCTACGGCAACGTGGTGTTGGTATTTACCGTATTGAATGTTT
Organism: Alcaligenaceae bacterium; assembly: GCA_029267415.1. Classification (GTDB taxonomy): domain Bacteria; phylum Pseudomonadota; class Gammaproteobacteria; order Burkholderiales; family Burkholderiaceae_B; genus JAJYRX01. Next base: position 7,052 of record JAJUIY010000097.1, on the reverse strand, counting down.
CCGACCGCCGTATTGCCACAGTGCGTGTCGAACGCCGCTATCTGAACGAACAAGAGAATGACTGAATCTACGCTGTTTTTGTTGAAGGCTTTATTTTTGGGGGTGGTTGAGGGACTGACAGAATTTCTGCCCATATCCAGTACCGCGCACTTGCTAATTATTGGCGACTGGATAAATTTTGTCTCCAGCAGCGACAAGGTTTTTGAAGTCGTGATTCAGTTTGGCTCGATCATGGCCGTAATGTGGATATTTCGGCAACGCCTATGGCAGTTAATTCGAGGTACGCTGACTGGCGACCGCGCCGAGCTATTGTTTACGCGCAACTTGCTGATTGCCTTTTTGCCAGCGGCCGTCATTGGCGCTGTGATGATCTCCTACATTAAGGCTTTGTTTCACCACCCCGGCGTGTTCGTGATAACACTGGTAGGCGGCGGACTATTGATGTTGTGGGTCGAGCGCAAGCCCCAGTACGCAAAGTTTGGTGCTGAAGGTGCCGGTGCAGATGCGGAGGCACAGGCCCGACCGGTACGCTCTGGCGACAGTGTTACGTCATTGCGTGCCACCGCCACAACGCTGGAAGAGATCACCTGGAAGCAGGCGCTGGTGGTGGGGTTTGCCCAATGTGTGGCCATGGTGCCCGGAACGTCGCGTAGCGGGGCCACCATTATTGGCGGCATGTTAGCTGGCATCCAGCGTAAAACCGCCACTGAATTCTCATTCTTTCTGGCCATGCCCACCATGCTCGCGGCCACGGTGTACGACCTGTACCGTAACGCCGGCGCCTTGTCGGCCACCGAGGTCAATGCCATCGTCATTGGCTTTATTGCCGCCTTTTTAAGTGCTCTGGTGGTGGTACGCGCCGTGCTGAATTTTGTGTTACGCCATACGTATCGCCCTTTTGCCTGGTACCGTATTGCCCTGGGCGGCGTGGTGCTGTTGTGGCTGCTGGCGCGTTAGCGGCCAGGCCATATTTTGAGGGCAGGGCGGCCGCGCTGGTGCAGCGGGCTGCAAACAACAATATTGATCGCAGGCGTCAGGCCGGTGGGCTTACCGCCCCGCAGATGCCGGTAACGAGCTGTCGTGTTCGGGCGGCCACGTTGCCAGCCGCGGGCCATCACTATCAATAACCACCCAGCCACCCCGGCCGGGCGTGGCGTGATCAAAATCCCAATCGGGCAACACAATACGCTGGCGTGGCTTGCCATCTACCGTCAAGGCGTGGATTGCCGGGCGATGGGTGTGTCCATGCACCATCACGGTGCAGCCCGTGTTGCGAAACGCCTGGCTGATGGCGTCAGGGTGCACGTCCATGATGTCCATGGGCTTGCTGCGGTTTTGATGCTGGCTGCGCCGCCTTGCCCAATCGGCAATGGCGCGCCGCAGCCCCAGGCTTAGGCTTAAGAAAAGCCGCTGCAGGCGAGGGTTGCGTACGCGCCGCCGAAAACGTTGGTATGCGGCATCGGCCGTGCAGTATTCGTCGCCATGCGACAACAGTACAGGGCCGATGTCTGTGTCAAGCTGAACCACATCCGGCAGCAACTGGGCGCCAATACGCTGGGCCAGGGCATGGCCCATTAAAAAGTCGCGGTTGCCGCGCCCAATATACAGACGCGTGTGGCGCGACGTGGCCAATAACGCATCAAGAATCGGTAGCAGCCACGCTGGTGGGTTCTTTAGGGCGAAATCATCGCCGATCCAGACGTCGAAAATATCACCCGGCAAGAACAGGGCGTCGGCGTGGGCCGCGGCCTGCGTCAGAAAGTCGAGAAATGCGCGGGTAGTGGCGGGCGTGTGGGCCGACATATGGATGTCGGAGGCGGCCCACACGCAACCGCGGGCCTGGATGAGGTCAGTTAACAATGGGCCTGAACAGAACTAAATGCTAAGGCTGTTACTCGACAATGGTGGCCGTTTCGATAACCACGTTTTCAACGGGAACGTCTTGGTGGAAACCGCGGTTGCCGGTTTTGACACCCACGATTTTGTCGGCCACATCCGTGCCTTCAACGACCTCGCCGAATACGGCATAACCCCAGCCATTGGGGTTGGGCGCCGTGTGGTTCAGGAAGTCGTTGTCAGCCACGTTAATGAAAAACTGCGCGGTAGCCGAATGCGGATCGTTGGTGCGCGCCATTGCGATGGTGTAGCGGTTGTTCTTCAGGCCGTTGTCGGCTTCGTTGGCGATGGGCTCGCGCGTGGGTTTTTGATTGAAGTCTTGGTCGAAACCGCCGCCCTGGATCATGAAGCCAGGAATGACACGATGAAAAATGGTGCCGTTGTAGAAGCCGTCATTCACATAGCCGACAAAGTTTTCAACTGTTTTTGGGGCCTTCTCGGCATCCAGCTGAATAACCATGTCGCCATGGCTGGTTTGAAGTTTCACGCGAGGTGTTGTTGTCATGGGTGTACCTTGTGTGGGAGTTGACGAAGTGGCGTGCGCGGGGCCGGTGGCCGCCCAGGCAATACTGCCTGCAACCGCCAGGCCTAGTGCCCGAAGGGCAAGGCGCCGCATGAAAAGGGGTGATTGTAGTCGTTGCATGGCGTGGGTAACGGTTAAAGAGGGTTAGGGCTGCAAGATTTGTGCCGTTTGTTGCGACAGGGTGCTGGCTTCGCTAATGCCCAGCTGGGCTGCCTGGCGAAACGCGTCGTTGGCCTGCATCAGTTTGACGATGCCCAGATTAAGCTGTGCTGTGGCGTAATTGGGGTTGATGGTTAACGCGGTCTGCAGGGCTTGTTCGGCCATATCCAGCCGGTTCTGGCGCACATATTCGGCCGACAGGTTATTCCAGGGCTCGGGAAGCTCGGGGAAGTCGCGCGTCATGTCGCGATAGACATCAATGGCGCGGGCACCTTGGCCCGATTCGGACAGCGCGCGGCCCTCCAGGAACAGGAGCTGCACATCAGTGCCCATCAGGTTTTGTTCTTCGCGCTGCAACTTGCGCAGTTCAATAACCTCCAGCGCTTCCTGGTAGCGGCCCTGGTTGATCATGCTTTCGATGCGGTCGGTAATTTGCGACGGCGTCAGCGGGATGCGGGTGTCGACCGAGGGGGTAAGCTTGTCTAGCACATTGGCCAGGGCTTTCCAGCCACCGTCTTCGGCGGGGGGATCGGTAAATAACTCGGCCCCGGTGGCCGGCACGACGCGGCGTGGTACTTCTTGCTGTGCATCTTCTACGGTGGCGTCCAGGTCTAGTGATGGCCCGGCCTGGTAGGGTGCTGATTGTGCCCAAGCGGAACCTGCCGTTTGTACAACCAGGGCCAAAGCGGCCAGTGCAATGAGTCCAGAGGTTCGAAACAAAGCTGTACCTGTAGTGATTGGTGGCTGCGCATGCGCCGTAAACGGGGATTTCAGCGGGGTTGCCGCTGTGCTTGTTATACTAATCGACCATCATTTTAGCCTTGTTGCAAGACGTGATTGCAGTTTAGCGGAAATGTCGCTTGCTGCCGCTGTGCCTTGCCAGTCACCGTAGCCATTAATTCAATGCCCCCGCCAATGCTGCACATTTATAACACCCTTTCCCGTCAAAAAGAGCCCCTGAAAACGGTCGAGCCCGGACGCGTCAGAATGTACGTGTGCGGCATGACGGTGTACGACTTCTGTCACCTGGGCCATGCGCGGATGCTGGTAAGTTTTGACGTGGTGGTGCGCTGGTTGCGCGCCAGCGGGTATGACGTCAAGTATGTGCGCAACATTACGGATATTGACGACAAAATCATTGCACGCGCCGTGTCCACCAATCGGCGTATATCTGACGTAACCGCGTTTTATACCGACGCCATGCACGCTGACGAACGCGCTCTGGGCGTACTGAAGCCCGACGCCGAGCCGCGCGCTACCGAACACGTCAGCGAAATGCTGCATATTATCCGTCGCCTTGAAGAGCGCGAACTGGCCTACCAGGCCGACGACGGCGACGTAAACTTTGCCGTGCGCAACTTTCCCGACTACGGCAAACTGTCGGGCAAGTCGCTGGACGACCTGCGTGCCGGCGAGCGCGTGGCCGTGGCGGGCGCCAAGCGTGACCCGCTCGACTTTGTTCTGTGGAAATCGGCCAAAGACGACGAGCCGGACGACTCCAAGTGGCCGTCCCCCTACGGCACGGGCCGCCCGGGTTGGCATATCGAATGTTCCGCCATGAGCCGCGCCTTGCTGGGCATGCCACTGGACATCCACGGAGGCGGGCCCGACCTGAAGTTTCCGCACCACGAAAACGAGATTGCGCAATCCGAAGGTGCCTTTGGCGAGCAGTTGGCCTCGGTGTGGATGCATTGCGGCCCGCTGCTGGTTAACGAAGACAAGATGTCCAAGTCGCTGGGCAACTTCAGCACCATCCGCGAGATCGTGGGCGTGCCCGATAGCATTGCGCCGGACCGTGCTGACTACACCGTTAACCCGCGCGAAGCCGAAATGCTGCGTTTCTTCATCGTACGCAACCATTACCGCAGCCCGCAAAATTACTCGTCAGACAACTTGCTGGACGCCCAAAACGCGCTTGACCGCTTGTATCACACGCTGGCCAACGTACCGCCCGCCGCCAATGGCGCCATCGACTGGGAACACCCCCAAGCCCAGGCCTTCCGTGACGCCATGAATGACGACTTCAACACGGCGGGCGCCGTGGCGGCGCTATTTGAGCTGGCTACCCAGGCAAACCGCGACAACGATGGGCAGGCCTCGGCACTGATGCGCGCCTTGGGCGACATTCTGGGCTTGTTGCAAACTGACCCCGCCACGTATTTGCGCTCGCCGTCGCGTTACCAGCGCGGGGCCGTGGCAGCTGAAGCGACACTTAGCAACGAGCAGGTTGACGCCTACGTACAAGAACGCTGCGCGGCAAAAGCCGAACGCAACTTTGCCCGGGCGGACGAGATCCGCGACATGCTGAATCAACACGGCATCGAGCTGGAAGACAAGGCCGGCGGCGTTACCCAATGGCGTCGCCGCTAATCGAGGAAAGCATGTCAGTTCAGTTTCCTCAAGCCGAGCAGCCCGCATTCTGGGAAGAAGCCCAGCGTCACCTTATGCGCCGCGATCGCATTTTGCGTCGCCTGATTCCACAACAGGCCGACGTGTGGCTCAGCACCTCGCCGTCGGCCTTTGCCACCCTGGCCCGGATTATTATTGGCCAGCAATTATCGGTGCGAAGCGCCAACGATATGTGGCAGCGCTTTGTGGACGCCTGTGGCACGCTCGAGCCCACACCGGCACGCGTCATGCAAATAGCGTCGCAAGACCAAGGGCTGGAGAGCCTGTCGAAGCGCAAGAGCAGTTATATTGTGGGTTTGGCCGAACATTTCGAGAGCGAATGGGCCCAGCTGCCCGATTGGCGCGACACCGACGACGAAGCGGTTATCGCCGAACTGTGCAAGATTCGTGGGGTAGGGCGCTGGACGGCCGAACTATTTCTGATTTTTTATTTAGGCCGTCCCGACGTGTTGCCGTTGGACGATGCCAGCCTGCTGAAGGCAATTTCGTTACACTATTTCAGTGGTGAACCCGTTTCACGTTTCGAAGCGCGTGAAGTCGCCCAAGCCTGGGCCCCGTGGCGTACGGTGGCCGTATGGTATTTGTGGCATAGCCTGGATCCCGCCAGTGTTCGCTACTAAACTTTGTGTGGTACCAGGCACTTTGCCCGCACACTATTGGAAACCAAGCCCTTATGCGTAATACTTTCCTGGAATTTGAAAAACCGCTGGCCGAGCTGGAAAGCAAGATTGAACAGCTGCGCTATGTTCAGACTGACTCGGCCGTGGACATTTCCGAAGAAATCGCACGTCTGCAACAAAAAAACCAGACCCTGGCCCGTAATATTTATGCCAAGCTTACGCCCTGGCAAACCGCGCTGGTAGCGCGCCATCCCCAGCGTCCGTATACGCTGGATTACGTCGAGCAGATTTTCACCGATTTCCACGAACTGCACGGCGACCGCATGTACGCTGATGACCCCGCCATTGTGGGCGGCCTGGCGCGCTTTAACGGCACCCCGTGCATGGTAATTGGCCATCAGAAAGGGCGCGACACCAAAGAGCGCGCCTACCGCAACTTTGGCATGCCGCGCCCCGAAGGCTACCGCAAAGCCCTGCGCCTGATGCGCCTGGCCGAAAAGTTCAAGTTGCCTATTTTCACCTTTGTGGATACCCCCGGTGCCTACCCCGGCATTGGCGCCGAAGAACGTGGCCAGTCGGAAGCCATTGGCCACAACCTGTACGCCATGGCCGAACTTAAAACGCCGATTATTACCACCATTATTGGTGAAGGCGGCTCGGGTGGGGCGCTGGCCATTGCCGTGGGCGACGTGGTGATGATGCTGCAGTATTCCACATACGCCGTCATCTCGCCTGAAGGCTGTGCGTCTATTTTGTGGCGCAGTGCCGACAAAGCCCCGGCGGCGGCCGAGGCCTTGGCCATTACCGCTCCGCGCCTGAAAGACCTGGGCCTGATCGACCGTATCGTCAACGAGCCCATTGGCGGCGCACACCGCGACCCGGCCGTCATGGCCAACCAGCTAGAGCGTGCGCTTAGCGATGCCTTGCGCCAGGTGCAGGGCTTAAGTGCCGACCAGCTGGTTAACCAGCGTCTTGAGCGCCTGCTGGCCTACGGCCGCTACCAAGAAGCCCGAAACTAGCCGCCAGGGCTGGGTGTTTCGCGGGGCACAGCCATGCCCCGCGGCTTGTCAGGTCAATACATTGAACAGCTGGATTAACCGCTACCCGGTGGACCATCCCGACGCCGTGGCCCTGCGCAAGCCCCTACGCAAGGCGCTGAAGCAAGCCGGTTTGACGCTGGACCGTGTGGCCGTTGCCGTCAGTGGCGGGCCCGATTCTGCCCTGATGGCCGTACAGCTGGCCGCATTGTCCCATGAAACCGGCGCCAGCCCCCACATATTCCATATTCATCATGGCCTGCAAGCCCCGGCCGACCGCTGGCGTGACCACGTACACGATTTGGCCCACATGCTGGGCTTGCCGTGCCATAGCCGCACGGTAACGGTAGAGGCCGCGTCCCGAGCCGGAACCGAAGCCGCGGCGCGCCAGGCCCGCTACCAGGCCAT
>JAJUIY010000261.1 GCA_029267415.1 Alcaligenaceae bacterium | reverse complement strand
CCACGGTTTCACACAAGCCCAGCATGGCGTCCAACTGCATGTTCAGCCGATGGCGAAAACTGAGGTCGCCGGCCGACTCGTTGATCATGCGGCGTTGTTGAACCACATCTTGCAGGCCATAGGCCAGCCAGGCCGTAGCCGGCAACCCGTCTCGCCCGGCCCGCCCTGTTTCCTGGTAATAGCCTTCCACGGATTTGGGCAGGTCAATATGCGCCACAAACCGGACATCGGGCTTGTTCACGCCCATACCGAAAGCAATCGTGGCCACCATCACGACGCCCTCCTCGCGCAGAAACCGGGCTTGATTGCGCGCGCGATCTTCTTGGCTCATGCCGGCATGGTAGGGCAAGGCGGCAATACCGTGTTCACTGAGGAAACGCGCGGTCTCTTCCACACGATTACGCGAAAGGCAATAAACGATGCCGGCATCGCCCGCGTGTTCATCTTGAATGAAGGCGAGCAACTGCTTGCGCACCTCCCGCTTTTCAACGATGCGATAAAAAATATTGGGCCGGTCAAAACTGGCGACAAAATGCGGTGCGTCTTCCAGTTGAAGGCGCTGTGCGATTTCGTTGCGCGTTTCGGTGGTAGCGGTGGCGGTAAGCGCCAGGCGGGGCACATCCGGCCAGCGCTCGTGCAATAAGGACAAGCCCAGGTATTCGGGCCGAAAGTCGTGCCCCCATTGCGACACGCAATGCGCTTCATCGATGGCAAACAACGACACCTTGCCGCGGGAAAGCAAGTCCAGACACCGATCGGTAAGCAGTCGCTCCGGGGCCACGTAAAGCAGGTCAAGCCGTCCGGCCAAGAAGTCGCGCTCGACATCCCGGGCCTGCTGCCAGTCTTGCGTTGAGTTCAGGTAGGCCGCGCGCACACCGAGTTCTGTCAGGGCATCAACCTGGTCTTGCATCAGAGCTATGAGCGGCGACACCACCACCCCGGTGCCGGGACGCGCCAGTGCCGGAATTTGGTAGCACAACGATTTACCGCCGCCCGTAGGCATAAGCACCAGCGCGTCGCCGCCGGCCACGACGTGGTCGATAATGGCCTGCTGATGGCCGCGAAAACCGTCGTAACCAAAAACGTTTTGTAGAATTTCCAGCGCTGAAGATGACATGCTAATTGATGGGTACCGAAAAACGAATCCCTATATCATAATCGCCGCTGGCCAGTTCGCGCTGAGCTTGCACGCCAATGCGAAGATTAGGGCTGTACCAAAACTGTTGGCTAAAGCCCAAGCGCTGCGTATCCGGCCCGGTCACGGGCTGCCATGTTTCGTACGTGCTGCTGATGTCACCCCAATTGCGGGTGGGTACCGTAGCCGCCCATCGCCGACGTATGCCGCCGCCCACGCCGCCGTCGTAATGCCCCAGGTCAGCAAAGCCCGGACGCTCCCACTCGTTGCTCACTGATAATCGCCAATCGTCCGGCAAGGCGAGGTCATACACGGCCTGCACACGCCGGCCACGTTGGTCGGCCACCCCGCCGTGTGCCACCCCGCCACGTAACGCGCCAAACACACCGGCATCTACCCGGGCACCCAGCGACATCGTAAGCATGCCCGGCGCCACCTGCAGCGCTGATTCGAGCGCCAAATTTTTATCCAGACCATACTGAACAACGGTATGCGCAGCCATCGGGCCGTACGATAGATCACCGCTTCCTGTGCCGCTTACCTGGTCCAGTGCTCCCAACGACAAGGCCAATTTCCACGGCTGCTCTTCATCATGCGGCGCGCGGCCCTGTTGCCGTATATGCATCCCGCCCAAGGTGGCAGAGCCAGACAATACGGATGTGCCGACATCCCCGCTGCCTAATCGAATCGCCAGACCGTCGGACCCCGAAAAATTCCAGCTGCGCGCCCCCAAATCCCAGTAATCGAAGGCGCCGGACGCCGGCGCTACTGGTGTAGCTGATGACAATGAAGGAAACGTGCTGATCTGTTCCGGTGCCTGTGCGGGCGTGCGGTGCGCCCGGCCTTGTACCCACGCCAGGTATTCGCTTTTGCTCCACAGGACATCAGACCATATCCGGTCGGGCGGCGTAAGTCCTGGAATTTGCAGCCCATCGCCCGCCTCGGTGGTCGGGTCTGCGAACATTGCCGCCGCAGTGGCGGCGCTTGCGGCGTCTTGCCGCTCTACCGCCCGGGTGCTGTGCCTTTCCACGTCCTGCCATTCTTTCGCCCCGGTGCTGTGCCTTTGGACGTCCTGCCGCTTTGGTACCGTTTGCTGCCCCATGGGTTCAACAATGTTGGCAGGCGCACACGCATACAGAAGCCAGACGACACCGATGACCAACAGGCGCATCGGGGCACGGCGTCCGAAGTGCCTGTGGGGCACATGCGCATTGCCACCGATTTTCAGCATGCCAACCACTGCTTCAAACTGGACACCCCTGATCCGGCTGCGCCGGCATGACAGCGTGCGTCGGCTCAACCCTTCCGTTTTTGTTTGCCGACGCGCCGGCGGCGCGATGCCCGAAACTCGTCAAACGATACATTACGCAAATCTTGATCCAGGGACTTCTTCAGGGCACT
>JAJUIY010000303.1 GCA_029267415.1 Alcaligenaceae bacterium | reverse complement strand
TTTGCCGTTATTTTGACCAGAACGCGTACAACGTCCAAGACGCCCGTATCCACACCACCCGCGATGGATGGGCGCTCGACAGCTTTATAGTGCTCACGCGCGGCGCGCATGCCAATTACGCCGACCATGTCCATGCGGTAAAACGCGGTTTGGGTGCCCATCTGCGTCACCATCCGCCGGCCCGCACCGGCAAGCGACAAACAAGTGCCCGACGGCCGGGGCCAGCCCGCCGGCAAGTGCGCACGTTTCCCATTACGCCACATGTCGACTTGCAGCCCGAGGTACGTGACGGCACGTGGCGTCTTTCAGTTGTGTGTGCAGATCGGCCCGGCTTGCTTTATGATCTTGCCACCCTATTCAGCCGTCACGGCATCAACCTTAAAATGGCAAAAATCCATACTTTAGGTGAGCGCGTCGAAGACGTCTTTACCATTGAAGGCAATCATCTGGCCGATGCGGACTTACGGACGCATTTCGAGCACGCTGTTTCGCAAACCCTGGTTACGCACCCATGACACTGCCCCGACGCTGTCTTTTACTGATTTTTTTGCTAAGTACCGCCGGTTTGGTGGTGGCACTGCTATCACAACATGTATTAGGGATGCGCCCCTGTGCGTGGTGCGTTTTCCAGCGCCTGATACTGCTTGCCGTGGCCGCGTCCAGCCTGCTGGGCTGGCTGCTGGGCACGCGGGCGCGCACAGCAGGGCCCTTGGCCGCCATTGTTAGCGGCGCGTTAGGCCTGGGCGGTATTGTTTCCGCATGGTATCAATACAGCGTGGCGGCAGTGCAGTTTTCGTGCGAACAAACCTTCGCCGACCGTTTCATGAGCGGCTCCGGCCTGGACGCCGCCCTGCCCTGGCTGTTTGGCATCTATGCCACCTGCATGGATGCACGCGTCAACTTGCTGGGCATCGAATACGCCCTGTGGGGGCTGGGCTTGTTCGCCGCCATCACGGTGTTAAGTGTGCTGGCGCTGCTAAAGCATGTAAGGGCCTAGTCCAAGAAAAGGAAAAACGCCCTTCCAGCGCCGCTGCCAAGTCGTCGTCGTTTAATCCAGGGCGCGCGTGGTGGCAATTTCGCCGGCGGAGCCGCTGGCGCGTTCGGCGGCGCTGCGCTCAATGTAGGCCTCGTCAATGTCCCCGGTAATGTAAACACCGTCAAAGCATGAGGTCTCAAATTGGCTGATCGCCGGGTTCAGGCGGCGAATCGAATCCTGCAGGGCTTCCAAGTCTTGAAACACCAGCCCATCGGCGCCTATCTCACGCGCAATGGCCTCGGTATCGCGACCAGTGGCAATCAAATCATTGCGAACTGGCATATCAATGCCATATAGGTTGGGGTGGCGAACAGCCGGTGCGGCCGAAGCAAAATACACCTTATTGGCGCCTGCCTGACGCGCCATATCAACAATTTGGCGGCTGGTTGTGCCGCGCACGATGGAGTCGTCAACCAGCAGGACGTTTTTCCCCCGAAACTCCAGCTCCATCGCACTCAGCTTTTGCCGTACCGTTTT
>JAJUIY010000023.1 GCA_029267415.1 Alcaligenaceae bacterium | reverse complement strand
TGGCGCGGACAGAATTTCGTAGACGGTGCCCGTAAACTTCGGGAAATAAATACCGAACGAGGCGTTGGCCACGCTGTGCGTCAGCACGGACAGCATAATCAGCCCTGGCACAATGAAGGCGCCGTAACTGACGCCGTCAATCTGTTCAATACGCGTGCCAATGGCGGCGCCAAACACAATGAAGTAAAGAATGGTCGACACCACGGGTGCCACAATGCTTTGCATCAGGGTGCGCCAGGTGCGGCTCATCTCAAAAGCATAAATGGCGCCAACGCCACGCCAGTTTGCGCGTTGTATGCGTGGCGGGGGCGGCGTCATGGTGTGGCTCCGGTTGTGTTCAGCAGGTTCACAAAGATGTCCTCCAACGAGCTTTGCCGGGTGTCCAGGTCAGTGTAGGCAATTCCCTCCGACTCCAGTCGGCGCAGTAATTCGGCCACCTCACCGTACTTGCGTGAGGGGTCGTAGGTGAAGACAAGTGCGTTCCCCTGGGGCTCAAGATGAAGATCAAAGGCGGCAAGTGAGGGGGGCAGCTGAGCCATCGCATCACGCAAATGGACAATTAATTCTTTTTTTCCCAGCTCGCGCATCAGGCTGTGCTTCTCTTGCACGCGGATCAGATCGCCCTTATGAATAATGCCCACCCGGTCGGCCATCTCTTCGGCCTCTTCAATGTAATGGGTGGTCAAGATAATGGTGACGCCCTCGTCGCGCAGCTGGCGTACCAGTTTCCACATGTCTTTGCGAAGGGCAACGTCGACGCCGGCGGTGGGCTCGTCCAGAAATAAGATACGGGGTTCATGGGCCAGGGCCTTGGCAATAAGTACACGGCGTTTCATGCCGCCAGAAAGGGTGCGCAAGGTGGCGTTCTTCTTGTCCGCTAGCGACAGCGACTCAAGGATGCGTTGTATGTGGGAATCGGACCGAGGTTTACCAAACAGCCCGCGGCTGAATGACACCGTGGCCCAGACCGTCTCGAAGGCGTCGGTAGTGAGCTCTTGAGGGACCAAGCCAATCAGCTGACGAGCAGCCCGGTAGTCGTGCTGGATGTCGAAGTTTTCAACCATGACACGGCCCTGTCCAGGCATGACAAGGCCGCAAATAATACTGATTAGCGTTGTTTTACCTGCACCGTTGGGACCCAGCAACGCGAAAATTTCGCCCTGCCGGATGGTGAGATTGATGTTTTTCAAGGCCTGAAGCCCCGAGGGCCATGTCTTGCTTAACCCCTCGATGCGCAACACAGGGCGTTCCGATGCCAGTTGGTGCTGCACAGCGTGGGGTGTCGCCGTCATGACATGTGCCTCCAGGCAAGGCAGTTAAGGGGTGGGCCTGGTCGCCAGATGCCCACCCGGGCGGTCAAAAAACGCCAAGGTTATCCCTGACAACGATTATCAGCCGCACTCTCCGATTGACCCGCACACGGTGCAGAAATCGCAGCCATCTTTCTTGATGACGCTGGTGTTGCCACACTCGTTGCAGGTTTTACCCATCATGGCGACGCGGGCATCGGTGGACTTGCGAGGGCGTGCCGCCACGACCCCCATTTCTTTCACCGGCATGCCGTCCGGTGTCAAAATGCCCAGCATGGCGTAGCGGTGGATGGCTAATTGCGCCACGTACGCTACGGTTGACGGGAAATTGGTTTGACGCTCTTCTCCTGGCACGCGGGCCAGGAAGTCGCCTCGCGGTTCGGCGTAGTTAAGGAGTTTACGCAGTTTCATGGCGATCCATGCCGGGTCGACCACGCGCATATCAAGGCTAAGGACCTTACACAGGCCGTCCAGCGCGCGCGGGTAGGCACCGGTAAGCCACATGCTGTAGGGCCGGCGGCTGCCGTCGGGCATTTGCAGCTCTTTAAGCATCAGGACGAAGTCGTCGCCGGTGGACGGGTTGCGCACATCGACCACCCACGCCAAGGTGCCGCCGGTGCCTGTTTTTGGTTCGTGCGGCGCAAACAAGGCGTCTAGAACCGGGGTGGGATCGGGGTCACGCGGATCCAGCGCGCCCAAGTCGTCGTAACGCCACTTGAGCAACCGGGCAAAGGCCGCGGTGGCGCTAGGCACGCGGGTGACCTGACCGTGCGGCGGCATGGGCATATCGAAGCCGTCCCCATAAGCGTTGGACAGCACCGACAATTTCTTGCGCAGCCAGCCCCGATCGTTGGCCCGCATGTCGGACGACAGCGTTTTTGCGATGGCGTCCAGCCCGCGCGGGGGCTGACCGCCAAGCACCCAGACTTCGAACGGAACACGGTCTTTGTCGGCAACAGCGATGGCAAATTCGCCTTGTGGCGTTTCGATCATTTCGCTGACCCAACCCGCAGCACCCGCCGGCAGGCCGGGGCGCGATGGCCAGCGAAGCGAGGCCAGCGGCGGCGTGCGGGCAACTTCCGTCAGTACCAGACGCTTGTCTTGTTCTGACAGCGTGATGGGCTCGGGGGTGTCGCTTTGTTCAGGAGTGACAGACAGCACCGCGCCAAGAATATTGTTGGGGCGATACGTGGTGATACCTTTCAGGCCGCGCTCCCAAGCTTGCAAGTACAGGTCTTTGAAGTCTTCGTAGGGGTAGTCAACCGGCACGTTGACTGTTTTTGATATGGCGGCGTCCACGTAGGGCGCCACGGCTGCCACCATCAGCATGTGATCGGTAGCGGAAATGTCGAGCGCAGAAACGAAGTAGTCGGGCAGGGCGTCGACATCGCCGCCATGCAGCCGGTACACACGATAGGCATGGTCCTCCACGAGATATTCTTTCTTGCTGCCGTCCGGCATGCGCTTCATGCGGCTGTAGTGCCATGAAAACGGTGGCTCAATCCCGTTAGAGGCGTTGTCAGCGAACGCCAGCGAGATGGTGCCCGTAGGGGCGATTGATGTCAGGTGCGAGTTGCGGATACCTTGCTTTTTGATCTTGTCCTTCAACTCTTGGGGCAAGCGCGCAGCAAAGCCGCTTTGCAGGTACTTTTTCTTGTCAAACAGGGTGAAGGCGCCCCGCTCGAGCGCCAGGTCGGCCGACGCGTCGTAGGCAGCGTCGCGCATGCGGCGGGCCATTTCGGCGGCCAGCTCGCGACCTTCGTCGGAGTCGTAGCGTATACCCAGCATGATCAGCGCGTTGCCCAGCCCGGTAAAGCCCAGTCCAATACGGCGCTTGGCATCGGCTTCGTCTTTTTGTTCGGGTAGTGGCCAGCGGGTGGTGGTCAGTACGTTGTCGAGCATGCGCACTGCGACGCGCGTGACTTCTTCCATTTGTTCGAAGTCGAACGAAGCCTCGTCAGTGAATGGGTTCTTGATATACGCCGTCAGGTTCAGGCTGCCCAGGCAGCAGCAACCATAGTCTGGCAGGGGCTGTTCGCCGCAAGGGTTGGTGGCCTCGATGCGTTCGCAGTATGCCAGGTTGTTCTCTTCATTGATCCGGTCAACATAAAGTACGCCGGGCTCCGCCGCGGCATACGTGCTTTTCATGATCAGATCCCAGATTTTACGGGCACGTACTTTCCGGTATACCCACAAGCCGTCGTCGCGCTGATACGCACCTTGCTGCTTGAGTTCGTCGTTTGGTTCGCTGACATGCACCAGCTCGAAGTCGGTGTCATCTTTTACCGCCTGCATGAACGCATCAGTCACGCCCACCGAGACGTTGAAATTATTCAGCTGGCCGCGCTCTTGTTTGGCGGTGATGAATTCTTCGACATCGGGATGGCTGATGTTCAAGACAGCCATTTGCGCGCCACGACGCGAGCCGGCGGATTCGACCGTTTCGCACGAGCGATCAAATACCCGCATATAAGAAATGGGGCCCGATGCGCTGCTTCCCGTGCCTTTGACCAATGCCCCTTTCGGACGAATGTCGGAGAAGTTATAGCCGACGCCACCGCCCCGACGCATGGTTTCGGCGGCTTGGGCAAGGGCAGTATAAATGCCGGGCTTGGATCCGATACGCTCGGTGATGGAGTCGCCAACCGGTTGCACAAAGCAGTTGATCAGTGTGCTTTGCAAGTCGGTACCGGCGGCGCTGTTGATGCGACCGGCCGGAATAAAGCCATTCTCCATGGCCCAGACAAAACGCGTCGTATAGGCTTCGCGCTGTTCGGGTGTTTCAGCCTGGGCAAGGGCGGCGGCGACACGCCGGCGTACATCCTCTACCGACTTTTCGTCGTTTTTTGCGTACTTTTCCAGCAGGACTTCAATCGAGATCTCCTGCGGGTGAGCCAGTGCGATCGCGGGGTTTTCGTCTTGTTGCATAAATCGGGCCTGTAAAAACTGTTCTGGTGGATAGGAAGGGCGCCACGGCTTGTCACCGCGGCGTCAGCCTGTTTGCAGTGCTCGGATCAGATAGGGATCCAGGTCGGGCTGGCGCAATAGCCAGGCCTTGTAGTCGTCAGGAACGTTGGCGATCGGCATGCCCCGATGTTTGCCAAACGGCATGGTGCGCGGCACGCGCGCGTGCTCGGACAATTGCCAGAGGTCGTCCCAGGTGTGGATGCTGCCGGCGCGCTGTATCAGATGGTGCAAGACTGTATGGCAGTTTTGAACATCGGCCAGCGCGGAATGCGCGTTTCGCAAGCGCTCGCGCGCTTCGGGACGGCATATCAGATAAAGCATGGCAGACTGGTTGTGGCTGTCGATATCGGGGTAGAAATACCGCGCCAGGGCCAGCGTGCATATACGCTTTACCGGCGGACGACCGGCAACGGCCCAGTCGTAATCGACATTGTGCCCAATTATATAACGGGTGGTGGCTGGCAGGACGAAATCGGACGACGGTGGGCAATGCACCAGCTCTTCGTCGTAAATATGGTGGGTGGCCAACGCGCCCAGTTCAATCGGCTTGGAAGGGCGGTAGCGTTGCTCAAATGTGGACAGCACCGTCAGATCAGTGGGATTGTCCAGTTCCAGCCAGGCGGCTTCAATGATTTCGGGGTTGCGGGTTCCAGTGGTTTCGGTATCGAAAAGCAGGACGGTCATCGATGAAATCCTGAACAGTAAATAGAATGGCCCGCGCGCTGGCGGACGGAGTCATGTTCAGTGTAGCGTGATAATGGCGGACGTTCATACAGCGCCGGGGGCAGTAATACCCCCGGGCAATCACGTAAGTATTAGCGCTTATCCGCAGCCCAGGGATTCGATGACATCCCGGTTATCGAGACGCAGATTAATGCGCTCCGGGTTGTATTCCATTGTGATCACCTGGCCGGGACGCAATGTGCGCACGACCCGGGATCCGCTAAGTGAGCGGGCTTGTTCAGCGATGGCATCACTATAGGTTTGCCCTCGAAGGGTTTGCGCCGGCTCGGCGTCGCAGCGGTACTCGCTGTCAGAAAGAAAACCGCCGGTGGTGCTGGAGGATGAGGGCGTACGCGGTGCGTCCAGGTCAACCGTGCTGCCGCACGCGGCCAGCAAACCGGATAAAAACAGAACGCTGGTCAGGGTAGATATTTTCATGCCATAACCTGTGGATTTTTGTGGGGCCAGCTACCGGCGCCATTCGGTTGGAATAGACCGTACCACCTTCCGGTGTTAAGCCGGGCCGGTGTGCGGGGTCTATTTACTGCAGTAATTCACTGATGCGCTTTTCAAGCTGAGGGTCTTGAGGAATCTGGTGGTTGATGCTATTGAATTCGTCAACGCTCAACCCTTCTTCCTCAACAGCCTGAACCATTTTATCATCGGCCTCACGAAATACGCGGTCACGTTCTTCATCACTACCGGCGGCCTCCAGCTTGGGTGTGTATTCCTGCGAGATGGCCACGACTTTGCGGGAGGCGTTTATAAAATTCTGCAGCTGGGTATCACTATATGTCTGAGCCGGCGTACGGAAGACCGGGGCGGCATTGTCGCTGGGTGCATTTTGGCTTAACGCGGGCGATGCCAGCCCGAAGGCGATCAAGGTAGTCGATAAAAGTTGTTGAATGCGCTTACGCATGTAGTCTCCTGGACGTAAATAACAGAACTTTCATCATGCCTGCGTGTGCAACGAATACAAGCCCCAGGCGTCAGCCGACATGACTGATCACGACAACGCGTTACTGTATGGCGGTCTGACCCCGCGAAGTGCCGTTGGGCCGAATCACACTTTTACGTCTTTTTCACCTTGGGCATTGCAAATTTTTGCGTTGCCGGTGCGTCAAATCAGTGCGCGAGCCCGTGCATGGTTGTCCGTCATGGCGCATCGGGCATGGTGATGTCCTCGTATACTGGAACCTCCGCCGGTCTTGAATCGCTGATGTCGCGCCCATGAAACTACGTATTTTGTCGGATTTGCATATCGAGTTTTATCCCTTCTCCATCCCGCCAATGCCGGATGATGCGCAAACCGTGCTGATTCTCGCGGGCGACATCGGCGTCATTCACCGGCGCACTGAACTTGAAGCTTTTTTGCGTCAAGCTGCCGCACAGTTCCGTGCCGTCGTTTACGTATTGGGCAATCACGAGTTTTACCGTGGGGTATGGCCCGACGCGCAGCAGCAGATTAAACAGTGGAATTTGCCCGACAATCTGCATGTGCTTGAGCGCGGTTGCGTCGAGATTGACCAGGTCGTCTTTGCCGGCACCACACTTTGGACCGACTACGACGATCAAGACCGGCAGGTGATGGAAAACGCTGAACGGTTTCTAAGCGACTATCATTACATTCAGGTCAGGCACTCCAAGGACGGCTTGAAAGGCGGGGATACGGAAGGAATTCCCACGTGGCTTACGGCAGATCACATACTGCACGAACATCTGCAGTCACGTGCCTGGCTGGCAGCCACTCTGGCACGTTTGGCCGACACCCACCGGCGTTGTGTGTTGGTAACGCACCACGCGGTGTCGCACCGCTCCATCCACCCTACGTACAGTAACGATCCCCTGAACGGCGCATTCGTGAACAACTGTGATGCTCTGTTAACACAGTACTCGCCCGAACTGGTTGTGCATGGACACGTCCACAACAGTTTTGATTACTGCTTGCAGGGCGAAGGGTCGGCAACACGGGTCGTCGCCAATCCACGCGGTTATACCAAACACGATCACACGCAGGAAAATCCGTTGTTTGATCCTACTTTCACCATTAGCCTGGGGGAATAAACACCATGAATGATCGCAAATCCAATTCGCCTGCGGCCAGCGATATTTTGGGCCGCCCCGGTGAGATCGACACATCACTGGATCGGGCCCGTCATCTGATTCAGTTTTGGCAAGAGCTTGGGCCCGAGGGCTGGTTCGACAAGAACGACGAGGTCGACCGGCGTTTTTGCGATTTATGTTGTGACTTGCACTTTGCCGCGGCACGTCGCGAGTGCGAGCATTGGGTAAACGACGCCGAGGGCGGTCTGGCACTACTGATTTTGCTGGATCAGTTTCCACGCAATGTGTTTCGCGGTACCGGCCATATGTTTGCCACCGATCCCCTGGCGCGCCACTATGCCAGGCGCTACATCGACACCGGCTTGGTCGAGCACATCGACCCGGCTCTGCGTCTGTTTGTATGCCTGCCGTTTGCGCATTCCGAGGCGTTGGACGATCAGAACCTTGCCGTGGCTTTGTACCAACAATATGCGCCGGATAGCATGCACTGGGCCGAACACCACCGCGACATTATTAAACGCTTTGGCCGGTTTCCACACCGCAACGCCAGCCTTGGGCGGCCAACCACCCCCGAGGAACAAGCCTTTCTGGACGGGGGCGGTTTTACGGGTTAAAGCCGATCTGCGGGGCACATCCCGCTTAACGCACCAGATGCAAGAAGTGCAGATGGCGGCTGTATTGATCCAGAATGTCGGCAATAATCCCTTGGCGGCTCCATCCCATCACGTCGTAATTCTGGCCGCCTTCGGTCAGATACACTTCGGCACGGAAGTACTCGCTATGTTCCGCCGAATCGCGCGTCCCTTCCATAATGAAGGCCGGCATGCGGTGGGCCTTGGGCCGGATCTCATAGCGGAAATCGTGTTCGTCACCCATTGGCACCTCGATGCCGATCCGATCGTCTTGCCGGATAACGGTAACTGTTGCGCCTTCCTTGCGAAGGGCCTCAGCCACTTCTTCGCATGCGGGCACCACGACCTCGTTCAAAAATCGGAGGGTAGTGGGGTGGTTCGGAAACGTCATCAAATTACGCACGCGCTTGCGCCAGTCGTCGTTTGCCGGAGTGGGGCGCGGGGCCAAGTGCAGTTGGCGATGCGTTCCGCGTTTGGTCACGTCAATTTGCAGGGCCTTCAGCAGTCCCCACATGGCGGCAAGCAGGACAAATGAAAACGGCAGGGCACTGGCAATGGTGGCGGTTTGCAACGCCTGTAAACCGTCAGCCAGCAACAGGGCAATCGCCATCACACCCATGCCTAACGACCAGAAAAGGCGCTGCCACACAGGGGTGTCTTCGCGCCCTCCCGATGCCAGCATGTCGATCACCAGCGCGCCCGAATCGGCGGAGGTGACGAAAAACACAATGACCATGACCACGGCGATGAACGACAGAACTTGCGAAAACGGGAATTGTGCCAAGAACTCGAACAGTGCCAGCGAGGTGTCCTGGCTGGTGACCTCCGCCAAGCTGCGGACCCCGTCAAGCAACACCATCACGATGGCCGTATCGCCGAAAACCGTCATCCACAAGAAGGTAAAACCAGTGGGAACAAGGGTAACCCCCACGATGAACTCGCGGATGGTGCGCCCGCGCGAAACGCGGGCAATGAACATACCGACAAAAGGCGACCACGACAGCCACCAACCCCAATAGAAGAGTGTCCATCCGCCAAGCCAGTCAGTGCGCTGGTAGGCATACAGATTAAACGTTTTGTTGACGATTTCGGAGAGATACGACCCGGTGTTCTGCACAAACGCCTGAATCAGAAATACGGTGGGTCCCAGTATTAATACGGTGAGCATCAGCAATACGGCCAGCACCATATTTAGCTCTGACAGGCGACGAATGCCTTTGTCCAGGCCTGCCGTGACGGACAATGTCGCCAGACCGGTGGCAAGAATAATAAGAACAATCTGGGGGCCGGTGCCAACGGGAATGCCGAAAAGGTAATTGAGACCACTGTTGATTTGAGCGACGCCGAAGCCTAGTGAGGTGGCGATGCCCAGAACAGTGGCAACCACGGCAAAGATATCGACGGCGTGTCCAATGGGCCCATAGATGCGCTCGCCGATAAGCGGATACAGTGCGGAGCGTAGCGTTAGTGGCAAGCCGTGTCGAAACGAGAAAAATGCCAGCGTCAGAGCGACGATGGCGTAAATGGCCCAGGCATGCAGACCCCAATGGAAAAAGGTGATCTTCATGGCTTCACGGGCTGCCTCGGCGGTTTCGGGCGTACCCACTGGCGGTTGCAGGGTATGCATCAGCGGTTCGGCTACACCAAAAAACATCAGTCCAATGCCCATACCGGCACAAAACAACATCGAGAACCACGTAAGTCCGCTGTAGTCGGGTTCACTGTGATCCGGCCCTAGTTTGATGTCGCCGTAGCGGCTCACCATACAGAACACGGCAGTGATCACGATGAGTGCGACAACCAGTATGTAAAACCAGCCAGCGTTCGTGACGATCCAGTTTTGGACGGCGCCAAAGGTGGCCTGGGCGGCCTCACGAAAGATTGTGACCAAAACGGCCAATAGAATCAGCAAGCCGCCTGATATGAAGAACACCGGTGGGTTAATCGTTGGACCAGGGCTGTTTGTGCCCCCAGGTGTTGGCGGGTTTGTTGTTGTGTCGCTCATGGTGGCCCCCTTTCAAGGCGTGATACGGGCGTTTCTAGGATCATAGCCTCAGTATGCCTGTCAGTGTTGGCCCCGGAATAATTTTTTATGCATGGGCGCATTGGCGCAGCGCGCGCGAGACACCTTGTTTCAATGTGGCAAGTGAACGTCACAAGAATGCAACGGCGCCAAATTTGTATCAGCCAAATGCTATTCTATGCGCAGCTGTTCCCTGTTCACAGTTCGTTGGGTGGTTTATGACCTATTCATTTTTCAAATTAATTCACCTCCTTGCGCTGTTTGTCTGGATCGGGGGAATGTTCTTCAGCCATTTCTTCTTGCGTAAACCCTTGGCGACCTTACCCGCTGCCCAGCGTTTTGCGTTTGTACAGCATGTTATGCGCCGGTTTTTCAACGCCGTTTCAGTGTCGGTGGTTTTGGTGCTATTGACAGGCTTGTGGATGATCGGGCGTACTGCCAAGCAAATGAGTCGGGCGGGGCTGTCTTTTGAGGCTCCATGGTCGTGGACGGCCATGTCGGTGCTCGGGGTGGTGATGATTCTGGTTTTTGTGCGGATTCGTCTTGGGCCTTACCGGCGGCTAAGCAGGGCAGTGAAGCGCGAAGATTGGAACAACGCCGGTGTGGCACTTGCCAGCATTCGTCAATGGATTGTGGCCAATATCGTGCTGGGCGTATTGGTAATAGCCATCGGCGTGATGGGCTGATGCGCCTTTAGGACTTTGGCGCCGGTACGGTGTCGACTGTCACTACTTTGCCGTCGTACAGGTATTTGTCGAGCTTGTCATCGTGTTCGACGCTGGGCGTCAGCATGGTGAAGCCTTCCGGGGTGGTATCAACCCGGATTTGGTCCGTGCATGACCCGAAGGGAGGGGTAGCGGTATAGCCCGTTTCATTCAGCATGATCCAGGTGTAATGAACAGGGCAATTTTTGGAACCGGTATCCACGGAAACCAGTGCGACATGGAAATTGGCGGCACTGAATGCATACGGAATATTAAGCAAGCCCTTCACTTCAGGCTCGATGCGCTGGTCGTCAAGCATGAGATACGACTCGTAGACATAGTCGCTGGCGGAAACATGAAGTTGGCCGTAGGGGGTGTCGAGCTGCAGGCGTGAAGGCACGGCAGGCCATTGGGCGTCGTGGGTGGCCAGGGCGGCGCCAGCATGAAACAGGGCAAGCGCCGGCAAAAGAGTTCGTAATAAAGTTCTCATACCCGGGACGAGAGTTAAAAATGCCTAAATATTACATGACTTTGTTTGCATGTTGAGGCTTGAAGTAACGGCGTAAATGGTTCGAGAACGCTATTTTGATGCATATTGTGCCATGGTGACATCAAGACAAACGGCCGATACGAATGCGCTTAGCTAGGCCGTTGGGCGTCAGGTGGTAAATAACAGCCACACCATGGCAATCGCCATCAGGCCAAAATAAACCACGACCGCTGCAACCAGACTATGTGCCAGCCGTTTAATCAGCCCGGGATAATGGGCGCTGCTACCGCGAAGCCGCGGCTGTCCATACCACCACCACGTTGCCATGGCCGATAATAGGCTCAGGAAAATGAACCAAACTTTCATGTTTATCCATTGTAGTTCTAACCAGGCGGCGCGAGCGCGGCTAAGGCCGGCAGGCCATGCTAAGTGTATACAAATGTGGTCGAGATAGGCTAATGTAGCTGCGCTCTGGTCGTTGTGCTCACTGTATTTCCCCCAGGTAGTGTAAAGAATGCGTAAACCGTTGGACAAAACGGCTGTATCCCTGATGCTGTGCCTATGTGCGCTGTGGGGGCTGCAGCAAGTCGCCATCAAAGTGGCATCCCCGTCATTGAACCCCGTGCTGCAGATCGGCGTGCGTTGCAGTGTTGCCGTCGTGTTGCTGATGGCATATATGATGTTGCGCGGTGAGCGCTTCTGGCGGCGCGACGGCACCCTATGGCCGGGACTGATGGCGGGTACAGCATTTGCGCTGGAATTCTTTTGCGTCGCTTGGGGTTTGTTGTATACGACGGCTTCGCACATGGTGGTGTTTATGTACACCATGCCGATTTTCGCCGCACTTGGCCTGCACTGGTTTGTTCCCGGAGAGCGCCTTGGACGCCTTCAATGGGTTGGCGTATTTGTCGCGTTTCTGGGCATTGTGTGCGCGTTCTCCAGCGGTTTCTTTACCGTTGCAGACGACGTGGCATCCATGCTGATTGGCGATTTTTTGGGGATTGCCGCCGGATTTTTCTGGGCCGCTACCACGCTTATCATTCGTCGAACGGTCTTGTCGGAAACCGCGCCGGCTAAAACACTGTTCTACCAGTTAGCCGTAACCGCTGCCTTGTTGGTACCCGTGGGCTATTTTGTGTTTCAGGAAGGCCATGTCCGCATGGTGCCTATTGCCTGGCTTAGTATGCTTTACCAAAGCGTGTTGGTCGGGTTTGTCAGCTTGATGTTCTGGTTCTGGCTATTGCGCCATTACCTGGCATCACGGGTGTCAGTGTTTTCTTTCATGACGCCGCTGTTTGGTGTCACGTTTGGTGTGGTATTGCTGAACGACCCGATGGATATCTGGTTTGTGTTGGGCGCCGCGCTGGTGGTCGCCGGAATTATGCTGGTTAATTGGCAGGGTGTGCGTGCGCGCAGGTAGTACACAATAACATCCTGCATGTGCGGTTGGCCCGGCGTGGCGCGACGTGGCGAAACGGGGGTATGTGGGGGAAGAGTTGAGCCCAGTTGAATAGCGTGACGGAGAAGAGCCAGAGCCAGGATGGGGACGAGCCGGGAAGAGCCCTAGAGCCGGCACCGAAAGGTACGGTGGCGGAAGGGAATGGGAGTCGAACCCACCCGACAGCGCGTAGCGCCGCCAACCGGGTTTGAAGCCCGGCCGACCCACCAGGATCGTTTCCCTTCCGTAACGAAAGCGATATGGTACTACAACGGGCCCGACGGGGCCTAGTCGCCCACCCACGCTGGGTGGACGTAAGCTTAGAACATACTAAGCAAGCGTTCGCCAAATGCTGGGATGAACGTTTAAAGCGCCGTAAAACGGGAATCAAGCATCCGCTTGATCACTTGCGGTTTCGCTGAACAACGTGCTTTCAGGGCGAAGCCGGTGCTCGTCTTTGACACGTCGCATCAGGCCAACGCGGTCAAAATACTCAAGAATTTGAATGGCACGCTTGCGACCCAGGCCGATGGCATCGCGGAACTGGGCGGCGGTAAGGGTGCCGCCCGCTGCGATGGCCTCTTCGCGCGCAATTTGGGCCAGTTGCTGCATTGTGTCAATCGAATAGTATAAGTCTTTTACTACTTGGTGCAACTCACCTTGGCGCGCAAGCCGGGCCAACGTTGAGCGCATCAGGTTTTCTGGTTCGTTGCAGTCGACGGCCAAGTCGCGTACCCAGGCGCCCTGGAATCCGGCGTCTACCAGCTTGGGCGCCACTTTTTCGGCAATACGCTGCTCTTCCTGGGACAGCTGTATGCTGTGCTCGGGCAAGTGCACAAAAGCGCCACGCTGGCTGATGCGCTGCTCATCTTTCAGCTTTTGCAATATGCATTGCTGCAGTGCGTCATCAAGCCGGGGCATCGTC
Source organism: Alcaligenaceae bacterium (assembly GCA_029267415.1). Taxonomy (GTDB): domain Bacteria; phylum Pseudomonadota; class Gammaproteobacteria; order Burkholderiales; family Burkholderiaceae_B; genus JAJYRX01. The sequence continues at coordinate 7,467 of JAJUIY010000023.1, read as the reverse complement.
AACCGGCGCAACCGCGCAGAGTCCGGGCCCAGTTGATCGGGGTGGCGAAGGTGGAAGTCGTGCAATACCTGCACTACGTGGTCGGCGGTGGCGTTCACGTGCTCGTGGCCTAGCAGCCAGTCGCCGCTGGAGTCTTGGTGACGCATGGCTGACGCGGGAATGGCCAGCTTTAGCACGCCATTTGACGCGCGGAATCGATGTAGGTCGACCCCGAGCGGCGACACGTTTAGAAAAGCTTCCAGGCGCTTGTCGGGGTCGGCCACCGACAAGGCGGCCAGCTCGGCAAGACGGGCCGGAGTGCGGCGGTATCGAACGGGCGCAAGGGTGTCGAGTACCCGTCCACCGGCTAATGTGCGCGAGCCGGATGCATCGCGTAATACGATACGGTCACCCCACCACGCCCCCACCGGGGTGCGCAGGACAAGTTGGACGATCGCGTCTTGACCGGGATGAAGGAGGTCTTTGTCGAGTATTGCTACCGTTCCCATGATCGTTTCCGACCCGATATGAACGTGTACCTTTGTACCCGATCGCATGGGTTTGTCTTCGTCGTGCCACAGGCGCAGGCGCGTATCTATACGGGCCGACATGCTGGCCACAGCGGGATGTACCACCCAGTGGCCCCTATGTATGCTGTGTCGCGTGGTACCGGCTAATACTAATGCACAGCGCTGGCCCGGTTCGGCTTGCTCGACAGCCCGATTCTGGGCGTGGACACTGCGGACACGCACCTTGCGTTCGCCCGGCAGGAGCACGAGCTCGTCACCAGGGTGAACCAGCCCAGCGTGAATCGTGCCGGTTATTGTGGTTCCCGACCCCTCCAGCGAAAACACCCGGTCGATCGCCAGGCGAAAGCCGGCCTCGCGACGTTGCTGGCTGCTTTGAAGCAGGCTGGCTTCGCTGACCAGTAATTCTTTTAGTTCAGGAATGCCGTCATTGGTGAAGGCAGAAGCGGTGAGGATCGGGGCTGCCGCCAGGGAGCTTCCTTGCAGCAAGGTGGCCACTTCGGCGCGCAGCGTCTCTAAGCGAGCGGCGTCGACGCGGTCGGCCTTGGTGAGAACCACTGCGCCTCGATTGATATCCAGCAGGCTGAGGACGGCCAGGTGCTCGCGGGTTTGCGGCATGATGCCGTCGTCGGCCGCCACCAGCAGCAGGGCGAAATCGATGCCGGTGGCTCCCGCCACCATTGTATGCACCAGGCGTTCGTGGCCTGGGGCGTCAATGAAACCGATACGAGAGCCGTTATCCAGATCCAGAAAAGCGAAACCCAGATCTAGCGTGATGCCGCGTTTTTTCTCTTCCGGGAGGCGATCGGCGTCGACGCCGGTCAGTGCGCGGATCAGCGTGGTTTTACCGTGATCAATATGTCCTGCGGTACCAACAATCATGAAAACACTATTGCGTTGATTGGGGGCTTGAGACGGGCTCGGGGTTGGAGAACACCAGCATCAGATTGGTGCCATGTCGAATTTTACCGTCGTCGGCCAAGAGGACATCAAGTGTTACCGTGGCCAAGTCGTCGGCAACAGGGTCGACGAAAGGATCGCGGTCGGTATGGAAAATTTTAAGGTATACGCCGCAGTCGCCGCAGGTTTCGGCCAAGGTTGCCGGTTTGGTGTTGCGGGCGGGTTCGGCGTCTTCGTCGGATTCGTCTTGATCCGGACCGGCCACATCAAGCGACATGTAGGTAATATTTTCGGTACCCATGCAGTTGCTGCATTTGATGCGAACCATATTCCATTGTGTTCCACACAGCGAACAGGAAAGATAACGCTGGCCGGCGACCGAGCCCGACGCCCGCGTGACGCTGGCGGTGGGGTAGCTGCCACAACAGGGGCAGGTAGGTTCATTGTCGAGGTCGTGTGCGGCGTAGATTTCGGCCTCGCGCAGAGGGTCGCACGAGGTGATCATGTGCACCCAGTAAACCTGCAGGGCAGCACCAATGAACGGCGCACAGGCCACGTCCAAGCCCTTGGAAACACCACTAAGAAGCAGGTCGGCCTGCTGTTCGAGCTCGTCGTCGGACAGATTCGATAGCTTGTCAAGAACCGGGGTTATGGTGTCGGCAACCTTGCCGCGTAATTTTTCGACCAGACTGCGCAGGCAATCGCGCCAGGCCTCGTGGCGTGTCCAGCTGGTCGCACCCAAGGGCGCGATGGCCAGTTGCCGCGCATGGTCCAAGGTTTTCTCGTCGGGAAGCGGAACGTCAGGGAAGTCGGCCAGACACTCTTGCTGGGCCATGGCGACGTCGGCCATAACAGCGAGGTAGCCGGCGGTTGCCGAATCTTTGCGTGACAATTGACGCAGGCGCATGGCGCGTTCGGCAAAAAATGATGCCCGTTGCGGCCATAGTAGACGTTCGGCTTGTCCGCCACCACGTGCGACGATTTCTTCGGCCGGCATGATGCGGACGATGGATTCACCAGATTTAGCCAAGCTTAGTACTCCTGGAGCGGCGCCCGACACGTTGCCGCAGCGCAATTGTGCACAGCAGCCCGCGTACGGACATGGTGATTGAGGAATTATGAACAGAGAAACGGGCGGGCCCGCAACGTGGAGCCCGCCCGTCTGTGTCCGACAGTTTTACTTGCCGGATACTTTTTTATACCACAAAGGGTGGTGGGTTTTGGCCCACGCTTCCGATACGGTACCACGAGTCATGGCACGCATGGTTCCCTTGACCCAGATTGCCGCATAGATGTGGATGATGACCGTAAAGATCAGTACCACAGCGGAAATCGAGTGAATCAGCACGGCGATACGCATGATCGGAATGCTGAAGTAGGGTGCGAACCATGGCCGCCAGAACATGACGCCAGTGATAACCAGGGCAAGCAGGCTCAGGGTCATGAGCCAGAACACCATTTTTTGCCCGTAGTTGTACTTGGCAACCGGCGGCAGGTTATGCACGTTTCCTTTGATCATGGTGCCAAACGAGCGGCGCCATTCACGATCCTGTTTGGTAATGATGTTGTCCTTCACCAAACGGAAGAACATGAGCAGGAAGCCCAGGAACATCGCCACCCCAATGAAGGGATGCAGGATGCGGGTCCAGGGGCCCCCGCCAAACAGGTTGCTCAGGAAGTACATGCTGGGGTGAAACAGCGTCAACCCGGACAGGGTAGCCAGGAAGAAGGTAATGGCAATGAACCAATGGTTCATGCGTTCGCTGTCTTTATAACGTTGAAGCATCTTGCTCATTACCGTGCCTCCTGGTTGTTGGATTGACTGTCTGTGGACGAGGGCGGTGGCGTAGCACCGGTATCATCCGCATCACCCGTTGGCTCTTCGACCGGGCCTACTTTCATGTAGTGGAAGAAGCTGCCAATGACAGCCGCGGCCATGCCGGCCAGGGCCAGAGGCTTGGCAACGCCTTTCCATACCGAAACGGACGGGTCGATCTGCGGGTTGGCAGGCAGCCCTTCAAGTTCCGGACGGTCGCCGTGCTTGAGTACGTACATAACGTGCGTACCGCCAACCCCTTCCGGGTTGTACAGCGCTGCGTTCTTGTACCCACGCTCTTTGAGCTCGCCGGTGCGCTTCTCGGCGTAGGCCACGAGATCTTCTTTGAGGCCGTACGAGATGGCGCCGGTGGGACAGGTCTTCACGCAAGCCGGTTCGAGGCCCACACTGACACGGTCGGAGCAAAGCGTGCATTTGTACGCCTTGTTATCGACCTTGCTGATGCGGGGTACATCGAACGGGCAGCCTTTGACACAGTACCCGCAACCGATACAGTTGTCGGAAATGAAATCGACAATACCGTTGGAGTACTTGACAATGGCGCCTGGGGACGGACATGCCTTCAGGCAGCCCGGATCCTCACAGTGCATGCAGCCGTCCTTGCGGATGAGCCACTCGAGGTTGCCTTCTTCGGGCTCGACCTCGTAGAACTTCATGACTGTCCAGGACTGCGGGGTAAGGTCGACGGGGTTATCGTAAACGCCGATATTCTCGCCGACCTCGTCGCGCAGGTCGTTCCAGTTCATACAGGCGACCTGACACGCCTTACAGCCGATACAGATAGACTCGTCAATGAGCTTCGCCACTTTGGGGCGCTCGCGTACCGAGGGTGAAGGCGTCGTCGTGGCCGACCGGGCAACAATATCTAATGTTTGTGGATTGGCCATGGCTTATACCTTTTCAATGTTGACGAGGAATGCTTTGAATTCGGGGGTTTGCGAGTTTGCATCGCCCACGAACGGCGTCAGCGAGTTGGCAATGTAGCCATTTTGCGTGACACCTTTGAATCCCCAATGAATCGGCACACCCACTTGATGGATGCGGCGGCCATCCACATTAAGCCCTGTCATGCGTTTGGTCACGACACACGATGCCACGAGTTCGCCCCGACGGCTGCGGACGCGAACCTTGTCACCATGCTTAATGCCTTTTTCTGCGGCGAGCTCTTCACCAATCTCGACAAACGGCGCCGGCTGGGTAACAGCGTTACTGCGGGCGTGTTTGGTCCAGAAGTGATGGTGCTCGGTCAGACGGTACGTTGTTGCTGCGTAAGGGAACTCCTCTTTCTTGCCAAAGTAATCCCAGTCGCCCTCGAAGACGCGTGCAGCGGGGTTGCTGACGGCCTTGGGGTTGTCCGGGCACATGAGGTTGACGCCCAGCGGAGACTCGAACGGCTCGTAATGCTCGGGGAAGGGTCCGTCGTTCATGCCGATGGAGTACAGGCGTGCAACGCCCTCGGGGTTCATGATGAACGGTCCGACGTTTTCTTCCGGAGCTGCGTTGGCGCGCATATCGGGAATGTCTGCACCGCCGGCCCAGGTTCCGCGCCACTTCAGGTAAGTGCGGGACTCGTCCCACGGATTACCCTTGGTGTCGGCACTGGCACGGTTGTACAGAATGCGACGGTTTGCGGGCCACGAGAAGCCCCACTCTGGGTAGACACCCAGACCGGTTGGGTCGTTCAGGCTGCGACGTGCTGTCAGGTTACCGGCCTCGGTCCAGCAACCGGAGTAGATCCAGTTACCACAGGACGTGGAGCCGTCGTCTTGCAACATGGCAAAGCCTGGCAGCTGCTGACCGGCCTTGAGCAACACCTTGCGGGGTGCATCCGGGTTGTTCGGGTCGATCGGGGCCAGAATATCGCGCTCGGCACGCCCGTTGATTTCGCGAAGAAGTTCTTCGGACTGGGGCTTGCGGGGGTTGATATACGGCCAGTTGAGCGCCAGTACGGGTTCAGGCAGCGTACCGCCTTCCTCAGCGTACATTTCGCGCAGTTTCATGAACAGGCGCGCAATGATTTCCGAGTCGACCAATGCTTCGCCCGGTGGCGGCAATGCGGCTTCTTTCCAGCTGAGAACACGGCTGGAGTTAGTGAAGCTGCCGGTTTCTTCGGCGAAACAGTTGGACGGGAAGCGGAAGACTTCGGTTTTGATCTGTGACGGATCGACGTCGTTGAGCGGGCCGAAGTTGCGCCAGAATTCGCTGGTTTCCGTTTCGAGCGGATCGATCACGACCAGATACTTCAGCTTGGACATCGCCTTGACGACTTTGTCCTTGTTGGGTACGGAACCCAACGGGTTGAAGCCCTGGCAAATGAAGCCGTTGATTTCGCCGTTGTACATCTGGTCGAAGATGGCAAGTGCGTCGTAGCCCTTGTCACGCTTGGGCACCCAGTCGTAGGCGAAATCATTTTCCGCTGTGGCGGCGTCACCGTAGTAGGCCTTCATGAGGCTGGTGAACCACTTGGGGAAGTTCTGCGGGAAGTTCATCTGGTTGGGGCGCAACGGACGGGGTGTGCGCTTGGCCAGGTAAACATCACGCGTCGGATCGTCGTCGGTGGGCGCCAGCATATAACCCGAGAGAACCTCGGAGTAGGCGTTCATGTCGGTGATGCCCTGAACGTTGGCGTGACCGCGCAAGGCGTTGACGCCACCGCCCGGACGACCCATGTTACCCAGCAGAAGCTGGATCATGGCCATCGTGCGGATGTTCTGAGAGCCAACCGAGTGCTGCGTCCAGCCCAGGGCATAACAAATAGTCATGACCTTGTCAGGACGGCTCATCTCGCCGATTTGCTCGCACAGTGCGTTGATTTTGTCGACGGGCGTGCCCGTGATCTTGCTGGCTTGCTCGGGCGTGTACCGGCTGAAGTGTTTCTTCATCAGTTGGTAGACACACCGCGGATGCTGCAGCGTTGGGTCGACACGAATATAACCGTCGGGACCCATTTCGTAGCCCCAGGACGATTTGTCGTAGGCGCGACGTTTTTCGTCGTAGCCGCTGAACATGCCGTCTTCGAACTTGTACGTATCTTTGACGATAAAGGTCGCGTCCGTGTAGTTCTTGACGTATTCGTGATGGATTTTGTCGTTGGTGAGCAGGTAGTTGATAACGCAGCTAAGCAATGCGATATCAGTACCTACACGAATGGGCGCGTAGAAGTCGGCAACCGCGGCCGAACGCGTGAAGCGCGGGTCAACCACAGCCAGTTTGGCATTGCGGTTTTTCATTGCTTCAACAACCCACTTGAAGCCACAGGGGTGGGCTTCAGCGGCGTTTCCGCCCATGATGAGAACCATATCCGTGTTTCGGATATCAGTCCACGAGTTGGTCATCGCTCCGCGACCGAATGTTGGGCCCAGACTGGACACCGTCGGTGCGTGTCAGATACGTGCTTGTGTATCGAGTGCGACCATTCCAAGGCCGCGTGCGACCTTGACGGACAGATAACCGGACTCGTTGGAGGCGGCCGATGAAATCAGGAAACCGACGGAATTCCAGCGGTTGACCGTGACGCCTTTGTCATTCTTGAGAATGATGTTTTCGTCGCGATCGTCTTTCATGTGGCGGGCAACGCGGGTGAGAGCCTCATCCCATGAGATGCGCTTCCACTCGTTGCTGCCGGCTTCACGGACCTGCGGATGCAGAACGCGGTTTTCGCTCTGGATCATGTCCATGACGCCAGCGCCCTTGGGGCACAGCGTACCGCGGTTGACCGGGTTATCCGGGTCTCCCTCGATGTGGACGATAGAGGTGCGAACGTTTTTCGCCTTATCGCCCATGGTGTAAATAACCAGTCCACAGCTGACAGAACAGTACGGACAGATACTCCGTGTTTCTGTTGTTTGTGCCAGCTTGAACTGACGGGTGGCCGCCACGACTTCCGTGGGCGAGAAGCCCATGGCGGCGAGACTGGAGCCGACAAGGCCAGCGCCGCTGACCTTGAAGAACTCCCTGCGACTCATATCCATGTGTGATATCTCCTGCAGTTCAGGTGTTGCTTGGGAAAGAGTTTTTTGGCCTCGATTATATACAGTGCTTTCAAATAATTACCGTGCAAGCATATAAGTTTCAGTAATGTATATATTCTGAGAGATTTATCGGATGGTTACAGAGAGAGCGATGTTATGTGAATAATACGCCTTGAAACAACTTGCCCTTATAAGGGGATACCCTGTATTGACTTTGGGCACACTGCTTGCTTGTTTCCACGCAAACGGGAGG
>JAJUIY010000271.1 GCA_029267415.1 Alcaligenaceae bacterium | reverse complement strand
GGATGGGCTGCGTATAGCGATATGTGCGGATCTGATGCGTCAGGAAGTCGCCGCCCTGTTGTTGTGGCGTTTCGGCGTAGACGTTTTTGTAGCGGTAAGTAGTACCGTCCAAATTGGCGGGGTCAGGATCAGAGCCGTCCAGCGTGTAGTAGATCTGGACGTCGGCAGCCGGATGCGACAATGCCAGTTCAAAGGAGGACGCGTAAAAGCCGGACTCGTGGGAGAAAACCGGCGCTACCACATGATCTTTTTCGGGCTGTGCTAGCGGTTCCGCATCACGTTGTTGCACCTGCCCCGACGAAGCAGCTTCCGGCGCCGCCAAAGCAGCACCTGACACCCCCAGCGACAAGACGAGTGCCAACGCCCACAGCAATACCCACCATCGCCGTAACCCGCGCAAATCGGGCCGCCAAACCCAAACGTGCCCCAATTTTTTCGCCTGCATCTTAGGCATGCTTGAAGTGGCGCTTTAGCACTGGCCTGAAACGGTTATTTCGATCAGGCATTTTCAGCAGGCTGACCGCCATGCCGTATTTTGAACATTTAGGCACTGGGCGGTGGCCTTGGGCAAATAACCAACGGTCGGTTTCCGAGAGGCCGTTTTCCGACTTTACTTCCAGCACCCATTTGCTGTCGCGCAAGCTGACGGAATTTTCACCATCAGAAAACGCCAAGCGGTTGTCAACGGTGATGCGCTCGGCACCTGCCTTGGCCACCAGGGTAATCCGCTGGTAATCCACGGTAATAATGGGCTGCAACTCCGTATCCAGCGCTTGCCCATAATGCGTGGCCAGGGTGTCATTGCAAAACTGACGCAAGTTGGTGCACAACCCGGCGTCGGATGGGGCCGGGCCGTCTACCGGCACACGGAACTTGTGCGTCACGTTACGGCGGCCCTTCAGCTTGATTTCAAAGAAGTGACGGTTATGGTCCAAATAACTGCGGAACCGTACCTTCAGCCGCTTGCGGCGCCCTTTATTGTGGTCGTGAAAGCAGTCGAACTGCGGGGAATCAAAATAAATGGTGCGGTAATGAAATTGCCGCAACCCATCAATTTGCAGCACATCAAAGTGCTGACGCGCGTAATCCAAAAACGTACAAAGCTGCTGTGTGGTTAGCACATACTTGTTATCGCGGCGCTCGAGCAACCGTGCGCGCGCGTTCAAACCATCCAGGTCGACGGCATCCAGCCGTGCCAGCAAGTCCAGCACGACGGGCTGCAGCTTTAAACCGGACTCGCGCAAAATCGTCATTCTTGGACCCTGAAATCAACCTCAGCTTCGACCACTTCCGTGACGTAGCACACACTACGCACCCTCACCGACAGCACATGCACGCCCAGGCGCTGCGACAATTCGCCGTGCAGTGCCTGCGGCTCAGACAGCAGGTTTTGTGGAATGTAGTCCAGGGTTACGCGCATCTGGCTGGCCGAACGCAAAATACGCGGATGGTCAATAACATAAACGGCTATCAGCACAACGGCCAGCATCAGCACCACAAATGTAAGATTTGTACCCGTTACGGAGGTGATGACTGCAATGGAAATGGCGCCAAAAAAGTACGCGATATCGGATTTATCAATTTGTTCGGAACGCAGCGTAAACAATGCCAGAATGGCAAACAGCCCAAAGCCGGCCGCAATACTGAACTGCACGCTGGACAGCACAGACAGCACTGCAAAGGCGAAGATATTGAACAGGGCTGCCGCTATCGTGGTTTCCTTGTGGCGATAGCGGGGGTAGTAAAAACAGAACAACAAAACGATCATAGAGCCCAGGTTCAGGCCAAACCTAAGCAATAGATCCGGGTAGGTAATCATGCCTAACGCGCCGCCACAATTTGAATCGAAATAAATGTGCCAAGTACACAGAACATGACAGTGCGTTTGCGTTGGATACAGCGTAATTACGTGGCACCATAGGCAAAAAACGGCAGTTAAGTGAAAGCACTGTCCCAAAAAACCAACTATGATAGCGGGCTTGCCTTGTGGCGTGTCCTGACGCACCGCATTTATTGATTTGTTACGACAACACGCACGCTTGCCTGCGTTGTACGCCCGGTATTGACAACTGACACACTGAACCTTATGTTGCGCGCTTTGTTACCCCTGCTACTGGCAATAATGCCGGTCGCCATCATGACCGGGCCTGACCTGCCCAGCACCATTTACTACCTTATCTTGGCGGCGTCGCTGGGCCTGCTGGTTCAACACCGCTTTGCCGGCGCGGGCGAGCTGACGCGACAGTACCGCTGGGTAATTACTGCAATGGGCGCCCCCTTGGCGGTGGTACTGCTGGCCGCCCCCTTTCATGGCTTTGTGGCCAGCGCCGACCTTGAGACGGCACTGCGCTTCTTTTTAG
>JAJUIY010000160.1 GCA_029267415.1 Alcaligenaceae bacterium | reverse complement strand
GCCGTAATCTCGCTGGGCGGCATGGTGTATAAAGGATCGGTGCGCGTCGGTGGCGACAAATTCGACGAGGCCATCATCAACTACATTCGCCGCAACTACGGCATGCTTATCGGCGAGCCCACGGCCGAGCTCATCAAGAAAGAAATCGGCTCAGCCTTTCCCGGCTCCGAGGTGCGCGAAATCGAGGTCAAGGGCCGCAACCTTTCCGAAGGCGTTCCGCGCAGCTTCACGGTTTCGTCCAACGAAATTCTCGAATCCCTTACCGACCCGCTTAACCAGATTGTTTCGGCGGTCACCATGGCGCTTGAACAAACCCCTCCAGAACTGGGCGCCGACATCACCGACAAGGGCATTGCGCTAACAGGTGGTGGCGCGTTGCTAAGCGACCTCGACCGCCTTTTGCAGGAAGAAACCGGCTTGCCGGTGGTGGTGGCCGACGATCCGCTCACCTGTGTTGTTCGCGGATGTGGCGAAGCGCTCGAACACCTCGAACGTCTCGGCTCGGTCTTTATTTACGATTAAGTTTTAGCGCTTGGAACGGGCCCGCCTGCGGGTTCGTTCGCTAATCATGCGCCTGGCTTGGTCAGCCAAGAATGCGACTTTTTCATGCAAGAAACTGGCTCTCTCAGGCTGTTTAAGCGGGGTCCCGCTGCTGAACTCAGGCTTATTATTTTTGTGGTCCTGGCGATCGCGCTTATGATCGTCGACTCGCGCTGGCTGGCGTTTGAGCCGGCACGCAAGGCGGTGTCCGTCGCTATTTACCCGTTCCAGCGTCTGGTGCTGGCACCGCGCGATCTTTACGAACACTTCGACAGCTGGTCCAACGCCGCCGCGCGTGCCCGCTCTGAAAAAGAAGCGCTGCAGCGCCAACGGATCGAATTGGCGCAGTTGGCGACGCATGCTGCACAGCTGGCCACCGAAAACGAACAATTGCGCCGTTTGCTTAACGTGTCGGATACGGTCACGCAGCAGGCGATCGCTGTGCAGGTGCTGTACGAACCCTCCAACGCTTTTAACCAGCACCTCGTGTTCAACAAAGGCACGTCAAGTGGTATTGAGCCCGGCATGCCGGTGATTGACGAAGGTGGTGTGGTGGGCCAGGTGGTGCGGGTAACGCCGTTTACCTCTGAAGCGGCCCTGCTGACCGACGACAAGGTGTCGATTCCGGTGCAGGTGCTCCGTAATGGACAACGCTTGATTGCCTTTGGTGGGCATCCCGGTGGCAAGGTGGAAATCCGCTACCTGAATGAAAACGTCGATATTGTGGCGGGCGACGAGCTTGTCACCAGCGGCATTGGCGGGCTGTTCCCCGCCGGGTTGCCGGTAGCACGGGTAGACCGCGTCGAACACGATCCTGCGTCAGGCTTTGCCCGGGCAGTGGCAACGCCGCTCTCACACCCCGAGCGCTACCGTCATTTTCTTGTGTTGCGCATCGAAGATGCGACCGGTCAATTGCAACAATCTGCTTATCCAACCCATGAGTCACCATAAAACCGCTTCCAACGGTGCGTCTGCACGGCATGCTTCGGCGCTATCCTCGCTGCAGCCCGTCGATGCTGCGCCGTTCAAGCGGCCGTCGGGTTTGGTGTTCGTCTGGTTCACGGTGCTTATCACCTGGCTGATTTCGCTGCTGCCCTGGCGACTGTGGCAGCCGGCGCCCGATTTGTTGTTGCTGGTCATTGCGTTCTGGTGCTTGCACGAACCGCGCCGCATCAATATGGGGGTGGCGTTTGCCTTCGGCTTGTTAATGGACGTGCACGACGCCAGCCTGCTGGGTGTACAGGCCTTTGCCTATACGTTGGTGGCCTACGGCGTACAGCTGCTAAGCCGGCGCATGTTTCGTTTCAATGTGGTTATCCAGGCCATTCATCTTGTGCCGGTATTTGTGGTGTCGCTCGGTCTGGCGCGCCTGGCCCATGTCTGGCTGGCGGGTGAATGGGCGGGCTGGGCATGGCTTTGGTCAGCCCTGTTTACCGTGGCGCTATGGCCATTGGCGGATGTGTTGCTGTTGATTCCCCAGCGTCGTCTTGATGAGACCGACGCCGGCGCTGTCTGACGGTATTGTTGCGGCATGTTCGAGTTCAAGAAAACCGGTCATCAACAGAAGCGGCGTGTACTTCTGCGCATTTGGGTAGCAGGGATTCTGGCTGTGATCGGGTTTGCCGGGTTGTGCGGCCGTCTTTGGTATTTGCAGGTGGTGCGCTACGAAGGGCTGGCAGCACGGGCCGACCAGAACCGAATCACCGTATCGCCGATTCCGCCGCGTCGTGGTGAGATCATGGATCGCAATGGCGTTGTCTTGGCACGCAACTATCGCGACTACACGCTTGAAGTGACGCCGGCCTATGTTAAGGGTGGGCTGGCGCAGACGCTGGACGAACTACGCAAGCTGGTTTACTTCAGCGAAACGGATCAGCGGCGTTTCTTGAACCGTGTGCGTAGCACCAGCCGTTACGCGTCTATTCCGTTACGCAATAACCTGAACGAGATCGAGGCGTCGTGGTTCGCCGCCCATGCCTGGCGTTTTCCGGGGGTCGAGCTTCGCGCGCGGTGGGTACGTGAATATCCCCAGGGTGAAACGGCTGCCCACGTGCTGGGTTTTGTTGGGCGCATTTCTGAAGATGACCTGGTTTACCTGGAAGAACAGGGCCTGGCTGGCAATTACCGGGGTACTGATATTATCGGCAAGAAAGGGATCGAAAAAACCTGGGAAGACACCTTGCATGGCCGTACTGGCCTGGAAGAAGTGGAAGTCACCGCGTCGGGGCGCCCCGTGCGTACGCTCAGCAGAATTGACCCTGAGCCGGGTTCAGACCTGGTGCTGTCCTTGGATATTGGCCTGCAAAAAGTGGCTGAAGCGCAGTTTGAGGGACAGCGGGGTGCCTTGGTGGCGATTGAGCCCTCAACGGGCGAGGTGCTGGCGTTTGTGTCTGCTCCGTCTTTTGACCCGAACCTGTTTATTGACGGCATTGACGTCGAAAACTGGCGCAAGCTGAACGAATCGCCCGATCACCCGCTGATCAACCGCCCGCTTTATGGCACCTATCCGATCGGTTCCACGTACAAGCCTTTTGTGGCCCTGGCGGCGCTTGAATTGGGTAAGCGCAGTGCTACCCAGCGCATTTCGGACCCCGGCTTTTTTGAGCTGGCGGGACAGCGTTTTCGCAATGCAGGCGGTGCCGCGTATGGCATGACGGATATGCACCGGGCCATCGTGGTCTCGTCAGACACGTATTTTTATTCGCTGGCGACCGAGATGACGGTGAACGAGCTGCATGACTTCAGCAAGCAGTTTGGTTTCGGCCAATACACAGGCATTGACCTGGACGGTGAGCGGCGCGGTGTGCTTCCTTCTACTGAATGGAAACGCCAGGCGTATAAAGACCCCGAGCAACAACGTTGGTACACCGGCGAGACGGTGTCGGTGGCGGTGGGCCAGGGTTATAACTCATTTACGCTGTTGCAGCTGGCGCAAGCAACAGCGGTACTGGCAAACGATGGCGTTTACATGCGTCCGCATCTGGTGAAAGAGGTGGTGGATCCGGTTCGGGGGCAAGTCACGCCTACCGTGACGGAACCTTCACACGTGATTGATCTGGACCCCGAAAATTTGGAAGTGGTGAAGAACGCCATGGTAGATGTAACGCGTGTGGGTACGGCGCGCCGCGCGTTTGCCGATGTTTCCTACCCTGTAGCCGGTAAAACCGGCACGGCGCAGGTGTTCAGTCTGCGAGGTAGCCGTTACGATGCCGAGGCCGTCGCCGAGCGGTTGCGTGACCATGCCGTGTTTATGGCGTATGCCCCCGCTGATGACCCCCAGATCGCCCTGGCCCTAATTGTGGAGAACGGCGGATGGGGTTCGACCGTGGCCGCGCCCGTGGCGCGGACAATATTTGATTACTGGCTGTCGCGGGATACGGTGGCGGCGCCATGAAGCGTTTATTTCAACTGACGATCCGTGCGGTTACTGCTTTCGACTGGCCCCTGTTGGCCTTGTTGACGTTGTTGGCCATGTTGGGCCTTACCGTGATGCATTCCGCCGTTGGCGGAACCGATTGGCGTTTTGCCGCCCAAATGCGCAATTTTGCGTTGGCGTTTGTCGTGATGTGGGTGGCGGCACTTGTACCTGTTCCGCTGCTTAAGCGGCTGGCCCCGTGGGTGTACGGGCTGGGCGTGGTCTTGCTGCTGGGGGTGGAGTTTTTTGGTGAGACCAGCAAGGGCGCGACGCGCTGGCTTGACCTTGGGTTTACGCGTATTCAGCCGTCTGAAATGATGAAGTTGGCGGTGCCGCTGATGCTGGCGTGGTATTTCCATAAAAACCAGTCACGGCTGCGCTTTATTGATTTCTTGGTCGCGGCGGTGTTGCTGGCTGTGCCGTTTGCCCTGATCGCCAACCAACCCGACTTGGGAACCGCCTTGCTGGTGTTTGCAGCAGGCTTTTGTGTGATCTACTTTGCCGGGCTGTCGTTTGCGTTGCTGATTCCGGTGGCCGTGCTCGTGGTGGTGGCGATTGGCGTGCTAAGCGTTTATCAGACCGAGTTGTGTCACCCTGATTTCGACTGGGTCGTGCTGCGCGAATATCAAAAATACCGTATATGCACACTGCTGGACCCGAGCTCGGACCCACTGGGCAAAGGCTTTCATACTATTCAATCAATGATTGCGGTGGGCTCGGGCGGTGTCTATGGCAAAGGCTACATGATGGGCACCCAGACGCACCTGGACTTTATTCCAGAACGCACCACGGACTTCATTTTTGCCGTCTACGCCGAAGAGTTTGGTTTGTACGGCGGCATCATGTTGCTGGTGTTGTATGCGCTGCTGATTTTGCGCGGGTTGGCCATTGCGGCCGGTGCGCATAGCCAGTTCGGCCGGCTGTTTGCCGGATCGCTGGCGATGATGCTGTTCGTGTATGTGTTTGTGAACGTGGGAATGGTAAGTGGCATTTTGCCGGTGGTGGGGGTACCGCTGCCCTTTATGAGTTATGGGGGGACGGCACTGATCACGCTGGGCGCAGCCTGCGGAATCTTGATGAGCATTCACCACTACCGGCCCGCGCAAACCTGAGCGTGCGGCGCCGCTATTTCAGCCTGCAACAGGGTTTTGACCGGGGCCGGCAATGCGGTGTCGGAGAGCGCGGACAGGGCTATCCATTGCTCGGATGGATCAAGTTCACGCTGTAGCGGTTGATGTAGTTCTATCCGTAAAGCCTGGATATGCAGCTTGAAATGACTGAACGTGTGTGTCAATGCGGGCAGTGGCGCAACGCTGGCCGCCCCGGCACCCAGGGCATCCAGCGCAGGCTGAAGCTGTTTTTCCTGCTCAACGACAGGCAGGCTCCATAGCCCGCCCCAAATACCGGGCTCGGGTTGTTGTCGCAGCAACACATGGCTTTGGTGCAACACCATCAACATCACACATGCTTTTTCTGGCAAGGCCTTGCGTGGCCGACGCTGTGGCAGCTCGGCCTGGGCATTTTCACGATAGGCAAAGCACGTGTCAGCAAGGGGGCAGGCATGGCATGCCGGCCGGCTGCGCGTACAGATGGTGGCGCCCAGATCCATT
>JAJUIY010000134.1 GCA_029267415.1 Alcaligenaceae bacterium | reverse complement strand
CATCTGGATGCGCGACAGCTCACTGGGGGTGGGGGGAGTCTTGATCGCGATTTACGGTTTGCGCAATCTATTTGTCCCGGGGGGGACCGCGCCCAAGTCACCTAAACCGGCTGGCATCCTGGGGGACGTCGCTGGTGGGTCAGGTAAAACCCTGTTGGTTGATTGCTGAATGATTGGATCGGCTGCGTAGGCTGGTTGAGCTGGCTGTTTGGCTGCCAGCACTGACGCTGACCCGTGCGCCCGGGTCGCAACTCAATTAAAAAATTAAGGGGACGAGTTTATGGCCATTACACCGCCTGACATCACACCACCACTCGCTAACCCATCAAAGCCGCAGCACCGTCTGCCGCCCGCCAGCTGTGATTCGCACGCGCATATTTTTGGGCCGCAAGCGTCGTATCCCTATGCCACCACACGCAGTTACACGCCACACGATGCGTCCCTGGAAGACTACACACGCCTGCTTCATCACTTGGGTTTTGAGCGCGCGGTGCTGGTGCAGCCCAGCGTATACGGAACCGACAATCGCCTGATGATGGATGCTTTGCAATCGGTGCAGGGCGATGATGCCGATTTGGGCATTGGCTGGCGCGGGGTGGTGGTGCTTGACGACAGCGTCACCGACGCCGAACTTGAGCACATGCACAGCCTGGGCGTGCGGGGTATTCGCCTGAACTTGTTATACCAAGGCGCAGACGTGGGCTATGCGCAAGCCGCTCGCCTGGCACAACGCATTGCGCCCTTGGGGTGGCATGTGCAGTTTCTGGTAAACATCACCACCTTCGAAGACTTTGCCGGTCGGCTGGCACGCCTGCCAGTAGACAGCGTGATCGACCACTTTGGTCATTTTCCAGCAGGGAAGGGCGTTGACGTGCCGGAATTTATCGAGCTGAAAACCTTGATGCGCGATGGCCGCAGCTGGGTAAAGTTAAGTGGGCCAAATCGGATTACATCACACGATGCCGCGCCGTTTTCTGATGTGCAGCTCCTGGCTGAAGACCTGCTTGAACATGCTCCCAATCGTCTGGTGTTTGGCACCGACTGGCCACATGTGCAAATGCGTACCAGCATGCCTGACGACGGCGTTCTGGTGGACGAGCTTTACCGCTGGACCGGTAACGACGCAGCGCTTATCCAGCAGGTACTGGTAGATAACCCGGCACAGTTGTATGGGTTTTGATTAAAACCGGTGCTTAGTGTGGGTTTTGATTAAAACGGTGCTTGACACTACGCCACCATTCGCGGGCACGGTCACGGTTTTCGTCGTTGGTTTCTTCGGTCAGCACCGTGCTCAGCTGCAGGTAATGTCCGCCGGTTTCTTGCAAAAGGGCAGGGTCTTGCGACGCCAGCATCAGCGCATATAACACCAGCTTAAGTTCGTAGGGGTCGGGCGTATCAAGGCGTGCGATCAACGCCGGGATGGCAGGTTTGCCGATTTGCCCCAACGCTTCTGCCGCCTTGTACCAGGTGCGTGGGTTATCGTTGTCGCCATATTGGCTTACAAACCCACGGTCGGGCAGCTTATCAATGTAATAGTCCACCTGCACGCTATCCGCGTCGGTACGTGGCGGCGGGGCGGAGCATGCCGCTACAGCAATGCTTAAAGCCAACACAACAAAACGAACGAACATGGCGGACGGGCAAGGGCTTGTCAATCAGTATTTATAGTCTACGTCAGACTGTTGATCTGGACCGCGTGAGCCGGGTCGAAGTGGCCGTCGCGGTTGACGACGATCCAGCCGCACTCGCCTGATCGCGCGCGTGCCTGATGCATGTGCGAGTACACGATTATGGGGAAAGCCCCTGGTGCTGAATGTTTAAGGAACGGGTAGGGCACAAAAAGCCAAAAACAAAAAAGGCTTACAGCCAAAACACTGTAAGCCTTTGATATTTCGTGAATTTGGTCGGGACGGTAGGATTTGAACCTACGACCCCTTGCACCCCATGCAAGTGCGCTACCAGGCTGCGCTACGCCCCGTTTTCACGTTTACTGCGGTGCAATCAAGACGTTGCACAGCAGCGAAAGATGGCATTCTAGCATGAAATTTTAGAAACTTTCAACTAGGCCAGCACACGCCTATCCAGCTGGAGAACCTAGCCAACTGGAAATTCGGTTGCTGGATAGCGCACGCGCGAATGTTGTCGCTTGGCCAAGGTGTAGACAAGGGTAAGTGGGCCAACACGTCCCGCAAACATCACCACCATAATCACCACCTTGCTAGGCGCGGACAGTTCAGGGGTGATGTGCCGGCTCATGCCCGTGGTGCTAAGGGCCGAAATCACCTCAAACAACAGATCAATGAAGGGGCGCTGCTCGAACAATGTCAGCAGGAAAACTGCCGCGAAGGCGGAGAGCGTTGTAACCATCACCAAGGCCAAGGCCTTTTGTACGGTTTCGGGTTCGATGCGTCGCTTCAGGATGAGAACGTCGCGACGCTGTTTAATAAACGACCACATGGCGGCCAGCAGAACAATGAATGTACCCACCTTGATGCCGCTGGCGGTGCTAAGCGAGCCACCGCCAATAAACATCAGGAACATCAGAATCAGGGTGGTGCTGTCGCGCAGCTGCGAGACGTCAAGGGTGGTGAAACCTGCCGTGCGGGCAGTAACGCTTTGCAGCCATGCGGCAAGCGCTTGGTCACCCACCGAAAGCTCACCCAATGTGCGTGCGTTGCCAACTTCGAGTAGCCACACCATCACAAAGCCAAACAGATTCAGTGCAAGCGTGGCGACCAGAATCGTCTTGGTATAGGGCGGAAGCGTCTGCCAACGCCGTTGCTGGCCGACGTCGTACAGTACCGAGAAGCCGATGCCCCCCAAAATAATAGCGGTGGTAACGGTCAAAATGGTGACTGCATCGCCTGAAAACCGAGCCAGGCTGTGCTCAAAAAAAGCAAACCCGCTATTGTTAAAAGCCGTAACGGCATGAAATACCCCTTGGGTAAGGGCCGCGGTGAAGGGTAAATCGCGGGTCCACCACAGGGTTAGCACGGCGGCCACCAACAATTCGATCAACAGCGTTATTTTTATTACCGCGAAGGCGATGCGTTGGATGCGCGACACGCTGGTTTGGTTAAACGCTTCAAGGGCCACTGCTTGCTCTTGCAAGCTTAATTTGCGGCCTAGCGCCAATGATGTCAGGATGGCGAATGTCACAAACCCCAAGCCGCCTAGCTGCACCAATACAACCAAGGTTGTCTTGCCAAATATTGTCAGGCTACTGGCAGTGTCTACCACAGACAAGCCGGTTACCGTCACCGCCGACGTCGCCATAAAAAGGGCATTGAACGCCCCGATTGATCCCGACGTTGTGCTTGCCGCCGGCAGGGTCAGCAAAACGGTGCCAATGATGATCAGGACCAGAAAGCCCCCGGCCAAGATCAGCGGCGGGCCTGCCTTGAGGGTTAGCGGGCGCGCAAATCGATTCGTTGGATGCGCCGCATACAGTTTGTCAGGTTCTGACATTTTTTGTTATCGTAGTCTGGGTGCAAGAGCTCGAAGCGTCGCCAAAGGTCCGGCCACAATTAGCGTGTCATTATGCTGCAGCGCGAAATCGGCGGCTGGGTGCGGGTACAAGTGTGTTTTCCGCTTCAGCAGAAGCGGGTGCAGCACGTCTTCGTGGCCTTCGGTAATGCGTTGAATTGGCACACCATCAAGCCGCTGGCTTATGGTCAGTTCTACGATGAATTCCCCATTGCCTAACGAGATGTAGTCCTCCACCATGGGGTAACTCAGCGCCTGGGCAATGCGGATCCCCATCTCCTCTTCAGGGTGCACGATGCGGGTAACGCCAATTTTGGTCAGGATAAGGTGCTCGGCACTGCTGGTCGCTTTAACCCAAATTTTTTCGATGCCCAGGGATTTCAGGTGTACAACGCAGAGCAGGCTTGCCTGAAAATCCGAACCAATCGCAACAAGCACCACGTCGTAATTTTCTAAAGCGAGCTCTGCAAGAGCGTTGTGTTCGGTCACATCGGCAATCACGGCTTGGGTTAGCTCGTCGGCATATTTGTCCACAATTTTATGATCAATGTCGATGCCTAAAACGGTATGGCCCATTTTCATCAGCTCGCGAGAGGCGGTGGAGCCGAAGCGGCCCAGTCCAATAACAGCAAATTGCGCCATTTTCAGTCCTTGTGGTTGCACCTTTTTGCAGTTAGTACGATAGTACGATGGCTATACGGGCGAAATTCTGGTAAAAACCCGAATGGACATATGCAGGAAAGGGATTCTGTGTATTGCATGTGTAATATCAAGAGCATTTTTCATGGTCAGTCTGTTTGAGCCTGTGCAGTTGGGCGCCGTCACGCTGCATAACCGCATTGTGATGTCGCCGCTAACTCGGGCACGCGCCTCAGATCGCATACCAAACGATTTGATGCGTCAATATTATTGTCAAAGGGCATCGGCCGGGCTGATTATTGCGGAAGCAACGTCAGTGTCGCCTCAGGGGGTCGGGTACTTAAACACACCCGGCATCTGGTCGCGCTCGCATGTTGACGGTTGGCGCAAAATTACCAAAGCCGTTCACAAGAAGGGCGGGAAAATTTTCCTGCAACTTTGGCATGTGGGGCGGGTGTCCGATCCAGAATTTCTTAGCGGGCAAATGCCGGTGGCGCCCAGCGCCATCGCCTGCCCGGGCAATATTGATCTTCCCTATTTGCAGCGCCCGTATGTGCGTCCGCGAGCCATGAACGAAACCGAAATCCGCAATGTCGTTGCGGATTTTGCTGATGCCGCGGCCAAAGCGATGGAGGCCGGTTTCGATGGCATCGACATTCATGCGGCCAACGGCTATTTGATCGATCAATTCTTGCATGATCAAAGCAACAAACGTCAAGATCAGTACGGCGGGTCCATTGAAAACCGCTGCCGCTTGTTACTGGAAATTGTGGATGCGTGCATGGGCGTGTGGGGCGCCGAACGAATTGGAGTGCATATTTCGCCCTTTAATCCGGCGCACGCCATGATAGATTCCAACCCATCAGCCTTGTTCAGCTACGTGGCCCAGGCTCTGGGGCAGCGTAAGATTGCCTTCTTGTTTGTGCGCGAAGCGCCCGGCCGTGAAGCGCTTACTGGCGCGCTGAAGCTGCTGTTTGGCGGCCCGGTCATTGTGAATCAAGACTACACGCTCGAGAAGGCAAGACAGGCGCTAGACGCGGGGCGGGCCGATGCCGTGGCTTTTGGCCGACCGTTTATTTCCAATCCGGATCTGGTGGAACGTTTTCAAACAGACACCGAGCTGACCCCATGGGATGCCAGCACCTTCTACGAAGGCGGGCCAACAGGTTATATTGATTATCCCTGCGTGAAAATGCCGTGCTTTGAGACGGCCGACTCGCATTAATCTGTTTAACTTCCGGTAGCCGACATGAGCGTAGCCTTAACCACCCGTTTGTCTGAAGAAATCAAAACCGCCATGCGCGAGCGCAATTCCGCGCGGCTGGCAACCTTGCGCCTTCTTCAGGCGGCCATCAAACAAGTGGAAGTCGACGAACGGCGCGAATTGTCCGACGAGGATGTCATTGCGATTATTCAGCGCCAGGTGAAGCAACGGCGCGAATCGGCCGCCGCATTTGAACAGGCCGGACGTGAAGAGAGCGCACAAAAAGAACACGCCGAAATCGAGGTGCTGCAAGAGTTTCTGCCCCAGGCTGCCGATCCGGACGAGGTGGCACGCATTATCGATGAAGCCATCGCCGACGTGACGGCACAAGGCGTTACCGGTGGTGCGGCCATGGGCCGTGTAATGGGCATGGTGAAAAAGGCGTTGGCGGGACGCGCTGATATGGCCGAAGTGTCTGCCCTGGTGCGCGAAAAACTTAATTGAAAACCTAATGGAAGTCACGGCTGCGCGTTTGTAAATCACCCAACAGGTGATCCAGATTAACCAACCGCCGTGCAATCAGGTGGCAGCTGTTGTCATGGCGCTGCCACACCCCGTAAATACCCAGTAACCGCGATTGCGTCAGCGCTTCGCGTTGCCTGCGTGCCAAATCTGGCCACACAATCGCATTCACGTTGCCGGTTTCATCTTCAAGCGTTACAAACACCGTGCCGCTGGCGGTTTGTGGGCGCTGACGTGTGGTCACCAAGCCACAAGCCCGGGCCAGACGACGGTCCGGCCAGTGGCGAGCCAACGTTTGTGCCGGTTCAAAACGCAGCACTTGCAACTGCGGCCTTAGCAGCGCCAAGGGATGGCGGCCCAGCGTCAGGCCAGTTAAGGCGTAGTCGGTAATAATGCGCCGGGCTTCCGGCATGGCCGGCAGGGCGGGTACGGTCTCGTTGTCGGGGGCATGTTTCAGTATGTCGCGCGACACGGGACGGCTGGCTTCCCAAAGCGCCTGGCGCCGCTCGCCCGCGATGTTTTCCAGCGCATTGGCGGCCGCAAGCAGTTGAAGGTCTTTCCGTGTCAGATCGGCCCGGCTTGCCACGTCATGCACCGACGTGAAGCGCCCTTGTTGCCGCGCTTGCACAATGCGCCGGGCCGCGTCAGCCGACAAATGCTTGATGCAATTCAGACCCAATCGGGCCGCAACAGTATTTGATGCGAATTCCAGGGTACTTTCGATATCGCTGTGCTGGACATCAACGGGAAGCACGTTTACGCCGTGGCGACGCGCAT
>JAJUIY010000260.1 GCA_029267415.1 Alcaligenaceae bacterium | reverse complement strand
CGTGGCGTGGGCGATATACGGGTATTACAACGGTATCGGCGTGCCCGGGCCGAGCCTATCTTTCAGATGCGCGCGGCCACCGACGGGCTGCACAAGCTGTTTGCCACGCAGGCCGCGCCGGTAGTGTGGGCGCGCAATGTGGGTATGCGCGTGATAGACCACCTGCCGTTTGCCAAACGCCTATTGATTTCAAAGGCACGTTAAGTGCCGCAACACCGGTTCAGGAGTCGTACATGACGTTCAAGGGAGTAAAGCTGGCGGGGGCGCTGGCTGTTTTTTCGTGTCTGATGGCGGGAGCGCCTGGCGGCGTGGCAATGGCCGACAAGGCCGTGAGCGCGGATGCCGCGGTTGCAACCCATGTCGTCCCCGCAGTCGCCAGCCAGTCCAAGGGTGCCGCCAGCACCACTTTGGATGATGTGAAGTGGGCCTTCGAAACCCGGTTTCCCGGTATTGCGGTAACGCAGGTGCGCGAAGCGCCGGTGTCCGGCTTGTACGAAGTGCAGGTAGGAATGGGGCTGGTGTATGTGGATGCGCAAGTGGATTATGTGTTTCAGGGTTCGATGATCGACGCCCATACCCACGTTGACTTGACGGCAGCACGCCTTGAAAAATTGGCTGAAGTGCCATTCGACACTCTGCCCTTTGAGCACGCCATTAAAATTGTTCGGGGCGATGGAAGCCGCCAGCTAGCGGTATTTGAAGACCCGAACTGTGTGTACTGTAAACGCCTGCATGCCAGCCTGAACGAGCTGGACAACTACACCTTATACAGTTTTCAGTTTCCGATTTTGTCCCCGGACTCACGGGAGAAGTCGCGCAATATCTGGTGCGCATCCAACCCGGCCCAAGCCCTGCAGAACTGGATGTTGAATGGCAAAGCGCCCGCGGCCGCCCATTGCGATGACGACCCTGCCGAGCAGGTGCTTGCGCTTGGTCAACGGCTCATGGTGCGCGGCACACCTGCCATTATTTTTGGGGATGGCAGCCGGGTAAATGGCACCTTGCCTACCGATGCATTACGTACCCGGCTGGATGCGCTTGACTAAGGCGCCGATTTACGCGGGAATCCACACCTGCCCGTCAAATAAAAGGCGGGCGGTGCGGTAGAACGAGCCGGCGCGGGCGGTCCACATGCCGTTTTCCTGCCCCACATCGGCCGCTACCGTCAGCACACCCGACGGCATGCCCAGGCGCAACGCGTCGGCACCCGCACTGGGTGACAAGGCCTGCGAGGCCACGGTGCCATCAATGCGAGCAGCCACCGCGGTACACAGCGACACCGTGAGCGGCAAAGCGCGGTGGGGCTGGCCGTTGGAAATCACGCGCGCGACCAGGTCGATGTCATTGGCGGAGACCGTCTCGCCAGACAGGGTGGGGTTGTCGGCGGGCGGACTGACGAAACAGATAAACGGCACGATGGTAATTTTGCGCGCGCTTTCCACATCGGGCGCAATGCCCATCTTCACGGAGGCTTGCACACGGATGGCGTCCAGCCGGGCCATAATATCCGGGTTGCTTTCCAGTTGATCCGGCAGTTCCAGGCCGGTCAGACCAATATCGGCTGCCCGTACAAAAACGGCGGCATTGGCGGCGTCCACCATTGACACTTCCAGCGCGCCTACCCCGGGCACGTCCAGCGTGTCGGTAACGTTGCCGGTCGGCAGCAGTTTGCCGGTGGTGGCGCCGCCGGGCTGCACAAAGTCCAGCTTGATGGGCGCGCCAGTCCCGCTAACACCGGGGATGGCAAGGTCGCCGCCATAAACTGCACGGCCATCACGGGTTTCAAACGTGCTGTGAATGATTTTCTGTGTGTTTGTATTGAAAATGCGCACGGTGGTTTGGCCCTCGCCGGCGGGGACCAGCCCCTGGTCTACCGCAAATGGGCCCACGGCCGAGCTCATGTTGCCGCAGTTTCCACGGTAATCAACGCGGGCTTCTTTCACCATCACTTGGG
Source organism: Alcaligenaceae bacterium (assembly GCA_029267415.1). Lineage (GTDB taxonomy): Bacteria > Pseudomonadota > Gammaproteobacteria > Burkholderiales > Burkholderiaceae_B > JAJYRX01. Next base: position 604 of record JAJUIY010000260.1, on the reverse strand, counting down.
CGAAGGTGTAATCGACATCGGCGTCGGGGTGCTCGGACGGCCCGATAATGCACACTTTAGAAAGGGACGATACCCCGCCGCCCATACCGTCCAGCTGGCGTCCGTAAGGGTCGGGCGACCCCATGGCCGCCGTGAAGATAGGCGCCCAGTCGTCTTGGTTCTTAGGCAGGTCGCGTCGGTGCACCATCAAGGCTTTACTGGTGCCGCCGCGCATGAAAACAGCAGGCAATGAGCGTTGTGTCACGGTTTCTTCCTTTAAGTGGTCTCGCAAGGAGGGTAAGGTCAGGCGGGCACGGCAGCGGGCATCGCCGCCTGTGCGCGGGCTTTTCGTAGTTGCGCGGCCTTGTCGCGGCCGGCTTTTTCCAGATGCCGGGTTAGCCGCTGCGCCGCCGTGTGGCGCTCGCCGCGTTCCAGCAAGTCCAGTATCTCCAAATGTTCCAGGCATTGGCGGCGCACCCGCTCGCGATCGGCGGTTTCGCGAAACTCCAGCAAACGGCGCAGCTGATTTTGCCGCATGATGGTTTGTTCAATAAACCGGTTGCCTGACAGGCTGGCCAGCCCTTCATGGAAATTGGCGTTGGCCTGTACCATTTCGGCATGGCTG
>JAJUIY010000177.1 GCA_029267415.1 Alcaligenaceae bacterium | reverse complement strand
GAAATCAGCATTGGGCAAACGGTACAGCTGGCCTACGTGGATCAGTCGCGCGAGGCTCTGCCCGACGACAAGTCCGTATTTGAAGCTATCAGCAACGGCTCTGATATTCTGACCGTGGGCCGCTTCGAAATGCCGGCGCGCGCCTACATTGGCCGTTTCAATTTCCGTGGAAGCGATCAAAGTAAACGGGTCGGGGATTTGTCCGGTGGTGAGCGCGGTCGCTTACATCTGGCCAAGACGCTTATCACGGGCGGCAACGTACTGTTGCTTGACGAACCTTCCAACGACCTTGACGTTGAAACCTTACGGGCACTGGAAGATGCCTTGCTGGAATTTGCGGGGTGCGTCATGGTGATCAGTCACGATCGCTGGTTCCTGGACCGTATCGCCACGCATATTCTCGCTTTCGAAGGCGATTCCAAAGTCGTCTTTTTTGACGGTAACTACCAAGAATACGAAGCGGACAAGCGCCAACGGCTGGGCGAAGAAGGGGCTCAGCCGCGTCGTATTCGCTACAAGCCACTACGTTAAGGACGTTGCCATGACCCTGCACGCCCAAGACTGCGTACTGCTGGTTGTCGATATGCAGGCCAAGTTGCTGCCGGCCATTGACGACGCCAATGCACTGCTGGAGCGTGCGTGCCGCTTGGCGCGGGGAGCGCGGGAGTTGGGGGTGCCGGTGATCGCGACCGAGCACTGGGCTGAAAAGATTGGCCCTACTGCTCCGGCCATGGCGACCTTGCTTGACCACGTCATGCATAAAACCCATTTCGATGCCTGTCGCGAGCATTCATTCGCACAGGCATTGCCCGAAGGGCGCACGAAAGTGTTGTTAATTGGCACTGAAGCCCACGTGTGCGTGTTACAAACCGGGCTCGGGCTGGCACACATGGGCTACGTGCCAATTCTGGTGTCCGACTGCATTGGTTCGCGCCAGCCCACCGACAAGGTCGCGGCGTTGGAACGCTGGGCGGGCCGCGGGCTCGAGGCCGTCACCCTTGAGATGGCCTTGTTCGAGTGGCTCGAAACACCTGCGCATCCGGCGTTCCGCACGGTTCTGTCGCTAATCAAAGGCGCGCAGCCCTGACTTGAAACATCTGTTTCGCACCATTACGCGATTCAATCTCTGATACGCATGGCGGTGGGCCTATCGGGTACATTGACTTCGTTGTTTCAATTAGCAGGAGTTTCATCATGTTTGCCAAAATTGTGAAGCTGACGTCAGTGTGCACCTTGGTTGTTGCCATGGCGGGCTGTGCCTCGTGGGACAGCATGAGCCATCGTCAGAAAAGCGCCGTCACGGGCGCAGGTCTTGGCGGGGTCGCCGGAGCCGTAATCACAAACGGCGGTATCCTGGGCACCGTGGGCGGTGCCGCGATTGGCGGCGTCGTGGGTGACCAGATCGGTAAAAACCGATAGACCGTTAGGCCCATAAAGGGTGTAACAACATAGCGGGCAGGGCTTTCCTGCCCACGTGGATGTTCTGATCCAATTTTGTTTGTTCGTGCAGCTTGTTAGCCTGATGCCCTTGCATCCCGTTATGGCGCACGCATGACGCACAACGAACTTTCCCGCTCCCTCCAGCAGTATTCGGCCCTGTTTGATACCGTCGAGCGGGCCCCGTTGACGCACGAGCAGCGGGTGGCCGCGGTGACAACGGCGTCTCGCCAATTGCTGGTGGCTGCGGCGGGATCCGGAAAAACCTCCACCATGGTGGGCAAGGTTGCGTACGCCTTGCATAGTCGTCAGTGTGCGCCTGATCAGGTGCTGGTTCTGGCATTTAACCGGAAAGCGGCACTTGAGCTGGACGAGCGGTTACGCCGTTGCCTTTCGTCTGTATTGCCAGGCGAAACCGGCGTGACGGCGCGCACCTTGCATGCCTTGGGGCTGGACATTGTGTCGAAGGTGCGCGGACAACGGCCCGAAGTGCGCGACGCAGAAACCGGCCTGCTGGACGACGTGCTAACCGCTACGTTGGCCCACAACCCCGTGTTTGCCGCGCACTGGCTGGCCTTTCGTGTTTTTTATCAGCGCCCGTTGCGACATCCCGACCGCTTTTCCACGCGTCGGCAATGGGCGGGCTATGTTCAGTGCTACGGCGACCGTCATGGCCACCGCACTGGCTTTACCACCCTTCGCGGCGAGCTGGTGGGCACGCAATTTGAAGAAATCGTGGCCAACTGGCTTTATCTGCATGGTGTCGATTACCAGTACCAGCGTGTGAGTCGGCGTCACGCAGGACCCGGGCGACGCTCGGTACGGTCACGGTGGTGGACCGCAGTGCAAGGGTGGGCATTGTGGGGATGGGTGCCAGGCGTCCGATGCGCCTTGCAACAGCCACTGCAAGGACATTTTGGGTTCTGGTTAAACCAATATGGCCGGTACGTGCTGTGTGTACAAGACGCCTCCATCCTCGGCAAGGCGCACGCTAGCCGGCACACTGTTCTGGATCTGCGGCTTTGCCGGGAAGGCACGTTGTATAGCGAGTTGATGCGGCAGTTGGGGCTGACAGGCCAGGCCTTGCCCGATGGTCGGGTAGGTCAGGTGCTTTCCTTGTTTGGCCAGCGTTTCACGGCCGGCCAGCGCGAATTTCTGGCCCGGTTTATTCGTATCGCCCGTTTGTCAGGACAGGATACGGCTGAATTGCAGCATCGGGCCTTGCAAAGCGCAGACGCCGACCGTGCAACATTGCATGCGCCCATGTTGGCGGGCCTGTTGCAGGCGTACGACCGCGCATTGCGTGACGCTGGCGCCATCGATTTTGAGGGCATGCTGCACCAGGCGGCCGACGTTTTGAATAACAGGCAATACCAGCACCCCTATCGGCTGATATTGGTGGATGAGTTTCAGGATACGTCTCAGGGCGGTGTGCGCCTGCTGCAGGCATTGCTGGGCCAAAACCCGCAGTGCCGGTTGTTTGCGGTCGGCGATGACTGGCAATCCATTTACCGGTTTGCGGGGGCTGTGCCGGATGTGCTGAGCCGTTTCGAGCACTACTTTGGGCCGGCAACGGTTAACTACCTGACCGCCACCTTCCGGTTTAGCCAGGTGATTGCGGATTTGGCGGGCCGCTTTGTGCAAGCCAACCCCATGCAAATGCGCAAACAGCTGCAAGCCCGCACACCGTACGCTGAACCCGCGGTGGTATTGGCGCGCTATGCCACTGTGCCGCATATGTATGCGTTGTGTGAACGCTGTCTTGAGGATGCCGCCGAGGCGTGGGGGCATGCCGCCACAACGCCGGATAGCGGCGCCCGTATCCAGTCTGTGTACATTTTGGGCCGATATCAGCACCAGCGACCATCCGCATTGCCACAATGGCAAGCGCGCTTCCCCATGTTTCAAATCGAATTTCAGACGGCACATTCGGCCAAGGGACTCGAGGCGGATATTGTGATCGTATTGGGTTTGTCGGCCGGGCGTTATGGTTTTCCATCTGAGGTACCTGATGATGCGCTCATGACCCTGGTGTCGCCGCCGGTTGAAACGTATCCGCACGCTGAAGAACGTCGCCTTTTTTATGTGGCGCTGACCCGTTGCCGGGAAAGGCTTTATCTGCTGGCCGACCTGCGCAACCCGTCATGTTTTGTGCCAGAGCTGCGCGCCTTGTCTCCCGACATCCCGTTACGCGTGCTGTAGTTGAATTACTATATGCCCTATGACGATCAAACAAGGATGACCCATGACAGCGCGTCGGCGTACCGTGGCCCTGTTAACCACTTTGCTGGGGGCTATTGTTTTGCTCAGCTTGATGGTTGGCGCGGTTACGGCCCAAACCATACGTATTGGTGAACTCAATAGTTACAAAGACCAGCCGGCGTTTTTAGGGCCCTATCGCAATGGTATGGAACTGGCTGTCGAACAAATCAATGCAGCGGGCGGGGTTAACGGTAAGTCACTTGAACTGATTATCCGGGATGACAACGGGAACCCGGCCGACGCGGTGCGTACGGCCGAAGAATTGCTGTCGCGGGAAAAAGTTGATGTGCTGACCGGCACGTTTTTGTCGCATGTTGGCATGGCGGTCAGCGACTACGCGCGCCATAAAAAGCGCTTCTTTTTGGCATCCGAACCCCTTACCGACAAGCTGGTCTGGTCCGATGGCAACCGCTATACCTACCGTCTGCGCAATTCCACGTACATGCAGGTGGCCATGTTGATTCGCGAGGCCGTGCGCCTGCAAAAAACGCGCTGGGCCATCGTGTATCCCAACTATGAATACGGGCAATCGGCGGTGGCCACCTTCAAGCGCCTGCTGAAAGAAGCACAGCCAGACGTTGAATTTGTGGCTGAGCAAGCCACGCCGCTGGGCAAGGTAGATGCGGGCAGCGTGGTACAGGCGTTGGCCGATGCGCAGCCCGAGGCCCTGTTCAATGTCTTGTTCGCCACCGACCTGGCGCGCTTTGTACGTGCCGGAAAACAGCGTCATTTTTTTGACGGCTTGCCGGTGGTCAGCATGCTGACGGGCGAGCCCGAATACCTTGACCCCCTGGGTATGGAAACCCCCGAGGGATGGTTTGTAACGGGTTACCCCTGGTATGCCATCGATACCCCGGAACATCAGGCATTTCTAAGTGCCTATCAGGCGCGTTTCAATGATCACCCGCGTCTGGGCACCGTGGTTGGTTACGCCACCATACAATCCCTGGCAGCAGGCATTGCCAAAGCCGGCTCCACCGACACCGAAGCCCTTATTCAGGCCTTCAAGGGGCTTGAAGTGACCACACCGTTTGGGCCGATTCGCTACCGTGAGCTGGATAATCAGTCCACCATGGGCGCCTATGTGGGCCGTTTGGCAATCCGGGACGGGAAGGGGGTGATGGTAGATGTGCGCTATGTGAATGGCGCTGACGTGCAACCGCCCGACGAATTGGTAAAACAGTGGCGGCCT
>JAJUIY010000252.1 GCA_029267415.1 Alcaligenaceae bacterium | reverse complement strand
GGTCAACACCATGGATTCCATTAACGAGTCATCCAAAAAAGTGGAAGACATTATTGGGGTGATTGACAGCATCGCGTTCCAAACCAACATTCTGGCGCTCAATGCGGCGGTCGAATCCGCCCGCGCCGGTGAGGCGGGTCGTGGTTTTGCGGTGGTAGCCAGCGAAGTACGCTCGTTGGCACAACGCAGTGCCCAGGCCGCCCGCGAAATTAAAGAGCTGATCACAGAGTCTGTCAGCGCAACGGCCGAGGGCAACCGCCTGGTGGCTGACACCGGCGCCACCATGGCTGAAATTGTAGAGTCCATCCAGCGTGTCACCGACATCATGGGCGAGATCACCGCTGCCAGCGAGGAACAAACCTCGGGCATCGAGCAGGTGAATGATGCGGTTCACAATATGGACCAGGTTACCCGCCAGAACGCCACGCTGGTACAAGAGGCCGAAGCCGCAGCCGGCAGCCTGCAGCAGCAGGCCGACCACCTGGCCAAGCTGGTCGACACTTTCAAAATGCAAGGCCTTGTTGCGCGTGCTCCGCGCACGGCGCTGCCCCCGACGAGCGCCGGCGCGCATGCCGGCGCCAAAAATGGAAATAGCGAACCTGTTGCCCAGGCGCACACCGCAAAGCCGGCATTGAATAACCCGGCTGGCGGTGCATCCACGTCTACCAGCACTCGGGCCACGGCTGCCAGTGCCCTGCCCAGCCCAAGTATCAATGCCGGTTCAAACCCGATTAAGCCCGCGGCCCACAAGGCCGGCGTCAACCGCTCCGGCGCACCCTTGCGCACCACCGCGTCAGGCGTCACCGTCGGTGCGTACCAAACGTCGGCGGGTGCTGTTGAAGAGTGGGAAGAGTTTTAATTAAAAACCACTGTGGCTAAAGCCAGTCGCCCCGGCTTACAGCAGCGCCTGATATTCCGCTTCTTGCGGCTTTTCCTGCCAGCCGACGTCGGCCAGGTAGGCCCGAAGCCGAATAATGGCTTGCGAGCGGATTTGCGAAATACGGCCTTCACTAACTTCCAGAACGGCCGCAATCTCTTTTTGGGTAAGGTCTTGTTCGAATTGCAGTGACAGCAGCAATTGTTCGCGTTCGGGCAAGTTTTTAATGGCCTCGACAAGCGCTTTTCGCAAGCCCCCTGCTACCATGCGGCTGAACGGCCCGCGGGCGGGCTGCCCGGTATCGGCAGGCGTTACGTAATCCAGCGGGTGGCCCGCTTCTTCGTTGGCATTGCGCCCGAAGTCTTCGTAGTGCACCACTTGAACACCGTAGGCGTCATCAAGCAGCTGGCGGTATTCAGCCAGTGACACGCCCAATTCGTCTGCGATCTCGGTCTCGGTCGGGGCGCGCATGAGCGAATGGTTAAGGCGTGCAACGGCCTGCTCAATAGACCGGGCCTTGCTACGCACACTACGCGGTAGCCAGTCTTGACCGCGAAGTTCGTCAAGCATGGCCCCCCGTATTCGTTGACTGGCGTAGGTCTCAAACTGCGCGTCAGGGACGCTTTGGTATCGGCGCGCAGCATCCAGCAGCCCCATGAGGCCGGCCTGTGTCAAATCATCGAATTCGATGTTGGCAGGCAGCCGCGCCGCCAATTGCAGTGCAATACGGCGTACCAAGGGGGCATAACGGGAAACAAGTTGATCTTCAGATCCGGGCATGCACGAGACAATGGAAGTGAACAAGGCGCTATCGTCCATTGTGCGTGTTTTCTTGACCGTTGAAGCACCAAGCTGCCGCGCATTCCCGGCATTATTCCCATCATTGCCCGCGCAAGCACCTAAAGAAACGTAAAACCGTGCCGTAAGTAACGCGTATAAGCCATATTTCGCGGCGTTACGCCAGCGCCATCAGTATCGGAGCCCTGACATCATGATCAAGCCGGTTCAATCGTTACCCGTTGCGTTATCCACTGACCTGACCAACCCCCAGCTGCCCGCCGCCCTCGCGCGTGCCGTGGCGCAGGTTAACCCGTCCGACGGTGCGCAAAAACCCGGCACGGCCACCACAGGACAGCAGCATGGTCAAACCGAGGGCGAGACGCCAATTGATAAAACACTGGAACAACTGAACCAGTCCATGCAAGCCTGGGCTACTGGCATGCGTTTCGATATTGACGACGACGCCCAACGCATTGTGGTGTCCATTATCGACAGCAATTCGGGCGAGGTTTTGCGCACAGTGCCCAGCGAGGCCGTGCTACGCGTTGCAAAAATGATTGTGCAGCTTCAGGGCAAGGTGGTCGATACCCGCGCCTAAGGCAAGCCATTTCTGAACCCCGGTGCGCGGCCCGGGCGGCAAACCGCAAAGCCCGGAACAGTCCGCGCTTCGCCATATAGCTGACCTGATTAAACGTATTCGCCACGCGCGACAATATCAAGCAAGGAGTAACCAACATGGCCATTTCATCCATCGGCGTCGGATCCGGACTGCCTCTCGAAGAACTGCTCGCTGACCTGCGCAGAAGCGAAAACCACGCGCTGACCGCCATCCAGACACGCCAGTCGCAGGCCGAAAACCGCCTGTCCGCATATGGCACGCTAAAAAACGCCATCGAGTCGCTGGAAAAAGCGGCCGAAAAGCTGACCAAAGCCGAAACCTCTGGCGCCATGAAGGCCACCGTTACGGGCGACGCTTTCACAGCCGAGGTCACCGCCCAGGCCATTCCGGGCGAATACTCCATTTCGGTCACTCAGCTGGCGACGCATCAAACCCTTGTGACCGG
>JAJUIY010000227.1 GCA_029267415.1 Alcaligenaceae bacterium | reverse complement strand
TTCCACAAAGGCACGGCCATCGTCTGCAAATACACGCTGGTGGTTGTCGGTCCGGTAGCTGAAATAATATCTCGCTACGCGTATCACGGCCGGGTCGATCTCGACCGTATCGATGGTGGATGCGGGCAATAGTTTGTGCAGTGCGTTGGGCAACGTGGCACCCCCCAAGCCAATAATCAGTACGTTGTCGGGCCTTGGGTGCACAAAAAGTGCGCTTGTCATCATGCGCGTATATTCAAACACGATGCGTTCGGGGTCGCTGAGTTGATAGCATGATTGCCGACCAGGCGCCTCGATGGCGACAAAGTTCATGCACCGTTCGCCAAATTGCTCAAACACCACGACGGGCTCGTACGCCGAAGGCTCGGTGTGGATCAAGCGCGCCCCGCCTCGCACGGCGTCCAGCTTGGACGCCTGCAAAGGACCCGTCAGGCTAAACAGCGTGACGACGACAACCAGGAACCAACGCGAAAAGCGGCGTGCGTGCTCTTGCATGGTGAGGTGGACGAATAAAAAAGCCCTCCGCAGAGGGCCTGTGCTATGGGGCTAAACCTTAGATTTTATCGTCATCACGCAGGTCGTCTTCCACTTCACCTACTTTGCGCTGCACTTTGCCGACGTTTTTTTCCACTTTGCCTTTCAGCTCGGTTTCTTTGTCTCCGGTCACTTTGCCTGCCGCTTCCTTCACGGTACCTTTGACTTCCTTGCCGGCACCTTTTGCTTTGTTTTCGTTCATCGCTGTATCTCCAATTGAGTGAACTGCAGCGGATTAATAGCAAGCGATGTGCCTGCTTGGCGGTGACCGTTTGCCGACTGGAAAATACGTCACCCGATGGCCTTTCGTGGACGTGGGCTACGCATCGACAGCACTTTAACAGCGTGCCATGGTGCTTCAACTACCCAGGTCCACCAGCTCAACTCGCCGATTTTTGGCGCGGCCTTCTTCGGTCCGGTTGGAGGCAACCGGGGCGGCAAAACCAACGCCCTCGGGGCTTAGTCGCGATGCTTCAATGTTGTAGTCGTCCACCAATGCGCGGATGACGGAACGGGCCCGCCGCAGCGACAAGTCACGGTTGTATTCGCGGTTACCCTGGGCGTCGGTGTGGCCAACAATTAATACCTTCAGGTTGGGATTGTCCCTTAGCAAGGTGGCGATTTCATCCAGTTGCGGGCGCGAGTCAGGACGCAAGGTGTCTTTGTCCAGGTCAAACAAAATCCCGTATAGGGCCACGCGTCCGTCTACGGCCAGGTCGGTATTCATTTTGTCCGCGCTCAGCGTAACCATGCGCTGTTCCATGGGCGTCAGCTCAAGCACGTCAAGCTGGATAAGAGCCCGATTCTGGTCGGGGCCGCCGCCCGCTTTGTTCAGTACGGTGTAGATGCCGGCATAGACGTCGCCCTCCGGGCGTTGCAGGCGTGCCAGTACATATTGCTGGTCAGCGTGGTATTCACCAAAGCCCATGTAGTAGTTGCGCGGGGACAGGGCATGGTTGAATGCGCGTCCCCCGCAGTCCGCTTGGCTGCAGTTGAATACGGTGGTGAAGCCGGCGTCCTTGAGGGCCGCTTGGTAATTGCGAATGGCTTCCAGAGATGTACGCTCGGCAGGCGCACGATAGGTAATGGCGGTCAGCTTGCCTTCGAGACGCAAGGCGGCATCCGGGTTCTTGTCCAGCCCGCCGCCTTGTTTGATGGGAGCGCGGGCAAAGCTCCGCTGAGTAAATGCCTGGGTATCGTAGGCGACGATCTCGGCGCCCTCATAACGAGGAATCAGCGGATGGTCTGCACTGCCCGGTACGTCAGCGGCTGCGGCCGTGTTGCTCATGCCCGCACCAATGCCAATACACCACACCGCCATGACGCCTGCGGCAATCTTGCAAACCCTTAGAATGGTTGCGTGCATCATCTTCTACCCTCCCATGTTCGTATGGTGCAAGGCGTCTGACGAACGCCGACCCCGCCGTCAGTGTGGGGCAATGACTAACGCGAATCCTGTTGACGGTCCCCCGGTGGTGTGCATTGGCGGAGCCGGGCTTGTTGTAATACGGCATGTGCTTCGTGCGCGACGCCTTCAGGCGTATTCTCCGCTGAAATCAGCGTCCAGTCGAGCACCCCGGTGTCATACTGCAGTTGCCGGCGCACCACGTCGATGGTGGCATCAGAAGGGTCATTGACACGCGCCTGCACTCGATGCATTAGCGTGTCTTGTGACGCGTCAAGCCATAGCCCGGTAAAGGGCACGCCCTCACGCGTGGCACAAGCCTGAATAGTGGCCCGCTCTTCCGGTTTGGAAAACACGGCATCGGCGATGACGGCGTAGCCGTTTTTTAGCACCCGGGTGCTGCGCTGGGCTTGCTCCTGGTAAACCCGTCGCGAGGCTTCGGGCGTATAGCTGTGTGGGGGCAGGGGATGTTCGGCCGGCACGCCCGCTAACTGCTTGCGAATACGGTCGCTGGACAGTACACGTGCGCCCGGCACGGGACCGACGGCATGGGCCAGGTTTATAGCCAGCGACGACTTTCCGGTACCACTTAGCCCGCCGATGGCAATCAGGCGGGTGGGGCGCGGTGTCAGCACATCGAACGCGAGTGCCAAAAACTGATTTGCCTGATGCCGACAGCGATCGGCATGGAGTGTGTCGTCGGTGATATTGGCTTGGGTGGCCAACACTTGAGCGCGGATGGCAGCGCGTAGTGCAATAAAAAAGGGCAATAGGGGCAGCCCGTCGATGTCGCCGGTTTCGTCCATGTAGCGGTTCATCACCAGGTTGGCCAGGCGGCATTCGTCATAGCGCCACAAGTCCATCAGCAAAAAAGCCAAGTCGTACAGCACATCGGTGGTAGCCAGGTTTTCGTCAAATTCAAGGCAGTCAAAGGGCACGGCCTTGCCTTTCCACACGCAAATATTGCCCAGATGCAGGTCGCCGTGGCATAGACGCACCTTCCCGGCCCGAGCGCGTTCATCCAGCAATTTAGCGTGGCGCGTCCATTGGTCACGCAGTGTGCGGCCCAGTTTCAGTGCTTGGGGGTTGCCCAGGATTTCTGCGGTGCCGGCTTCTGACTGGGCATTAAGGTCCAAAATGGCCAGAACGCGGGCGGCGCCTTCGGCATCGTCACTTACCTTTGCACTGGCGTGAAATGCGGCCAGCAG
>JAJUIY010000240.1 GCA_029267415.1 Alcaligenaceae bacterium | reverse complement strand
TGAAGATCGTCATCCATCAGCGCAACATCCGCGGTTTCGAGCGCGGTATCCGTGCCCATCACACCCATGGCAATACCGATGTCAGCACGCGCCAACGCGGGCGCATCGTTAATGCCGTCACCCACCATCCCGGTGGTCCCTTTGGCAACCAGCTGCTCGATGTGTGCCAATTTGTCGTCGGGCAGCAAGCCCGCATGGACGGCATCCACCCTCACCTGTTGGGCCACCGCGTGGGCACTGGACGGGTTATCACCCGAGAGCATCACGGTACGCACACCCAGACTGTGCAAATCGTGCACGGCACGAGCCGCCGCTTCGCGTACCGTATCGGCAACGGTAAACAACGCCAGTATGCGGGACGTATCCGCCAGCACCGTTACGGTGAAGCCAGCTTCTTGAAAAGCGTTAACTTGCCGGGCAATTGGTTGCAGTGTGGCCTGGGGGTGCGCCTCGTCGGCTTCAGAAGCAAAGTCGCCGGCAGCAACTACGGCATTGCTGTCAGCAACGGCGACGGAGTCAGCAGCGCCTGCGCGAGCCCCCTGGGCCCCACCCAGGCACTGAAGAATCCACGCGTAATTACCCAGATACAGGGTTTGACCATTGACGCTGCCCGTCACACCGGCCCCGGGCACTGCCGTGAAGTCGTCGACAGGCAACGGTACACCGCCCACGCCGGCGATAGCCGTGGACACTGGGTGGTCGGAGCGAGTAGCCAGGCTGATGGCTAGTTGTTGACACAGCGCCGGCGTGACATCGGGATGCACCACGTGCATGGCGTCGAAATGGGGTTGTCCGGTGGTAAGCGTGCCGGTTTTGTCGAGCGCCAGCCACTTCAAATGACGCGCCTGTTCCAGATAGGCACCCCCTTTGATCAGTATGCCGTGGCGGGCCGCCACGCCTAACGCCCCCACCACGGCGACCGGCGTGGAAATAACCAGCGCGCAGGGGCAGGCAATAACCAGCAGCACCAGGGCTTTATACACCCACGGATACCAACTTGCGCCCAACAGCAATGGTGGCAACACGGCCACCCCCACCGCCAATAGGCATACGAGCGGGGTATAGATTCGGGCAAAACGATCGATAAAGCGCTGCACAGGGGCTTTACGTGCCTGGGCATGTTGCACCGCATGCATAATGCGCGCCAACAAGGTGTTGCTGGACGCCGCCGTGACCCGATAGGAGAGCTCGCCCGACCCGTTGATGGTGCCCGCATAGACCGAATCGCCCGCTTTCTTGGATACCGGCGCACTTTCACCCGTGATGGGCGCCTGGTTGACGTCAGAATGCCCCTGTGTCACAACGCCATCCAGACCGATACGCTCGCCGGGCCGTGCCCGAACCTGAGCCCCCACCGATACCTGGGCCGCGGCTACTTCGTGCCAATGACCCTGGTCGGTCAATACCGTTACCACCTGCGGCGCCACGTCCATCAGCCGCTCGACCGACTGGCGCGCCTTATCTAAAGAACGCGCCTCGATGGCTTCGGCAATGGTAAACAGCACCATCACCATGGCGGCCTCGGGCCATTCGCCCAGAATAAATGCGCCAGTAACGGCAATACTCATTAATGCATTGATATTGAGGTTGCGGTTAAGCAGCGCTACCAGGCCTTTTTTGTAGGTGCCCAGGCCGCTAAGGGCAATGGCCACCAAAGCCGGTAACATGCCCGCCCACCACGGTCCGTCCAGGAATACAACGGCCTCTGCGCCCAAGGCCAACACCAGCGCGCCCCCCAGCCATAGCCCCTGTCTGCCGCGTTGGCGCTTCGGCGGGTGATCGCCCGAGTCGAAATTCTTTCCGTCCGGCGAGACCTCGGGAGTGAAACCAATACTGCGCAGCGCATCCAATACCGACGGCAAGGCATCGTGCGCATGCTGCACGGTGAGCACACGCTGCAGCAAATTGAACTGGACGTCGTACACCGACACCAGCGCCTGCAGCTTGCTGCGTATCAGCGCTTCTTCAGTGGGGCAATCCATTTGCATGATGCGCATGACGCTGGACACGGCGTCACGCGGCAGGGGCTGCGCCGATGCGGGCGCCCCCTGCCCAGCGGCAGGTTGGTGCGAATGGCCGCAACGTTGGGACATCGTCTTTCCTCTATATTGCTTGCATGGCCACAGTAGACACCTTAAAGTAACTTTAAGGTCAAGCACGTTTCAGGAAGGCACCCCAATGCGCATCGGAGAACTGGCCCGCCGGGCAAAATGCAGCACGCAAACCATCCGTTTTTATGAAAAGGAAGGCCTGCTCCCCCCGGCGGCACGCACCGCAGCCAACTACCGTCGCTACCACCGCGACCATCTGGACCGGCTACGGTTTATTCGGAATTGCCGCAGTCTGGACATGACGCACGATGAAATCCGCGCACTGCTCAGCTTTATGGACCAGCCGCAACATGACTGCAGCCCGGTAAACGGCCTGCTGGACGAGCACATTGAGCACGTAAATATTCGCCTGGCTGAACTGTCGCGCCTGCGCGAACAGTTAATCGATTTACGCCAGCGTTGCCAAGCCGCCCAAGACGTGCCTAACTGCGGGATTATTCGCGGGCTAACAGCCATGCAGCCCGAAGAACACGTGCCGGGATCCCATTTAAGCTGAAAGGCTGGTCGGAAGAGTCCACCGCTAGGCGGGCGTGGCCTTGCGGCCGAGAAACGCCCGGAAACGCGCGCGATTTTCGCAGTCCACAATAAAAAAACCGGCCCCGTAGAACAACCGGGACCGGCAAAGTACAGCGGTAAAACTCTCGGCCCCACACATGGAACGGGGCCGTCCCAACGCACAACCGCTATTCAGCAATTCCCGGGGATGCGCAGCCTACAACCTGGGCAGCCACGTGCCGGCCGCGTCCATGCAGCAAACCTGTCACCACCTGCCAGGCGATGGCAAAGACCCCCACAATAAAGACCACAACACCAAAGCTGCGCAC
>JAJUIY010000179.1 GCA_029267415.1 Alcaligenaceae bacterium | reverse complement strand
GGGTTTCTGTACGCCGGTCTGATGATTGGCGACGGCCACGATGCCACCCGACCGCTAAAAGTATTGGAATACAACTGCCGCATGGGCGACCCGGAAACCCAGCCCATCGTGATGCGCATACGCAATGACCTGGCCACGGTGTTTGAAGACGCCGTCGAGGGTCGGCTGCAGCCACACGCGATCGACTGGGACCCCCGCACGGCGTTAGGTGTCGTGGTGGCCGCGCATAACTACCCTGCCACACCGCGCACCGGCGACGTCATCAGTCAACTTCCCGCCGACACGGCGCATTGCGTTACCTTTCATGCCGGCACCACGCTCAGAGACGGGCAGCTTTACACCGACGGGGGGCGCGTGCTGTGCGTGACCGGGCTGGCCGACACGGTCGAAGCTGCGCGTACCATGGTGTACGATGCTGTCCAACAAGTGCAGCTTGACGGCATGCAGTATCGCACCGATATTGCATGGCGTGCCCTTCAGGCCTCCGCATAGGTGACTGCCATGCCCGTCCCCATTTCGACCGCCCACGACTACTTCCTTTCCTTGCAGGCGTCCATTGTGAGTGCGCTTGAAGAGGCCGACGGCAGCCGCTTCAAAACCGACAATTGGAAGCGGCCCGAAGGCGGTGGCGGGGTCTCGCGCTACCTGGAAAACGGGCCGCTTATCGAGCGCGGGGCCGTGTTGTTCAGCCACGTGCGCGGCAAAACCTTGCCTCCGTCGGCCAGCGCCCATCGGCGCGAGCTGGCAGGCCGCCCATGGGAAGCGATGGGGGTGTCGCTGGTGCTACACCCTCGTAACCCGTATATTCCTACTACGCACCTGAATGTCCGGTTGTTTGTTACGCACGGACGTGAAGGCACTGATGAAGACGACGTTTTCTGGTTTGGCGGCGGCATGGACCTGACGCCCTACTACGCCTTCGAAGACGACGCCCGGCACTTTCATGCCACCTGCAAGGATGCGCTTGACCCCTACGGTACTGACAAATACCCCTTGTTCAAGAAGTGGTGCGACGACTACTTCTTCCTGAAGCACCGCAACGAAACGCGCGGTATCGGCGGCATTTTCTTTGACGATTTCAACGAGCATAACTTTGAGCACAGTTTCGGCATGGTGCGGTCGGTGGGCGATCACTTCCTTGACGCCTACATGCCCATAGTGAAGCGCCGCCGCACCATGGAGTATTCCGAACGCGAGCGCGACTTCCAGGCCTACCGACGCGGCCGCTACGTCGAATTCAACCTGGTGCTCGACCGCGGCACGCTGTTTGGCCTGCAATCGGGTGGCCGCACGGAATCCATCTTGTTGTCCATGCCACCGTCGGCTACCTGGCGTTATATGTGGCAACCCGACCCCGGAAGCCCTGAAGCACGCCTGGCCGACTTTCTACAACCCCGCGAATGGCTATAAACAAACAAAAAATTGGCCTGCTGGGGGGCAGCTTCGACCCCGTTCACAACGCTCATATCGCCCTGGCCGACACGGCCTATCGTGCGCTTGCGCTGGACAGCGTGCAGCTGATCCCTGCCGCTAACCCTTGGCAGCGCGCCCCGCTGGCGGCCAGCCCACAGCACCGCGTCGCCATGCTGCAACTGGCTGTCGGCGAGCGCCCCTGGCTACACATCAATACCATCGAAATCGATCGGGGCGGGCCCACCTATACTATCGACACGCTGCAGGCGTTACCGGCCCAGCATGACTACTTCTGGATACTGGGTGCCGATCAGCTAAGAAATTTTTGTACATGGCGGGCCTGGGAAGACATTGCCGACCGCGTGCAGCTGGTGGTGGCTGAACGGCCGGGCAGCCCTGATACCACACCCCCTGCCCTGGCCCAGCACCTTAACGAGCGTGGCAAGCCGCTAATCCACCTACCATTTAGCCCCCGCGACATTTCGGCCACCGACATTCGCCAACGGCTGGCACGCCAACTGCCGGTAAGCCCATACCTTGACCCGGCCGTTGCGGCCTATATCAGGCAGCACCAACTTTATCAGAGCACGCTATAGTTTCGATTATGAATATTCAAACATTACAACGCTTGGTGATTGACGCGCTGGAAGACGTCAAGGCCCGGGACATCAAAGTTTTCAACACTTCGCACATCACGGGCATGTTCGACCGCGTCATCATTGCCAGTGGCACGTCGTCGCGCCAAACGCGTGCCATCGCCGCCAACGTGGTCAACAAAATCAAAGAAAAGAAGATCCCCATCATCGCCGTTGAAGGTGAAGATTCTGGCGAATGGGTATTGATCGACATTGCTGACATTGTGGTGCACGTGATGCTGCCATCCATTCGGCAATACTACAACCTGGAAGAGATCTGGGGTGATAAACCCGTGCGGGTGAAGTTGCTTCCCGAATCCACCTTGCCCGCATTTGACGAACAACCGCAATTCCCCGACAGCCTGTATAACGATATGCCATGAAGCTGATTGTTGCGGCGGTGGGGGCGCGCATGCCCGACTGGGTCGTGGCCGGTTGGCAAGAGTACGCACGGCGCCTGCCGGCGGACTGTACGCTAGAGCTTAAAGAGATCAAGCCTGAAAACCGGCGTAGCGGTAAAACGGCGGCACAGATGATGCTGGCTGAAGCGCAACGCTTACGCGCGGCTGTCCCCGCCGATGCCATCACCGTTGCCCTGGACGAACGCGGTCGCGACCTCACCACCGTTGATGTGGCCCATAAACTGGAACAATGGCGCGAGTCGACCGCCAATGTCGTCTTCTTTATTGGCGGCCCCGACGGCCTTGACGAAAGCCTGAAGCGTGATGCCAATCTGCGTTGGAGATTGTCGTCCATGACCATGCCGCACCCGCTGGTGCGCATCGTTCTGGCCGAACAGCTGTACCGGGCCTGGGCTATTATGAATAATCACCCCTATCATCGAGAATAGTCTGGGATGGCTTCATGTCACAACGCCGAACAAAAATTGTCGCTACCCTGGGCCCAGCCACATCGCACCCGGACATCATTGAAAAAATGATCCTGGCGGGCATGGATGTGGCCCGCCTGAATTTTTCGCACGGCACCGCCGACGAGCACCGGGAACGATGTGAAACCGTACGCCGGAAGGCCAAAAAGCACGGACGCTACGTTGCCATCATGGGCGACCTTCAGGGCCCAAAGATTCGTATTGCCCGCTTCAAAGACGGACAGGTGAACCTGACCGTCGGGCAGCCCTTCACGCTGTCTAATACCTACGACAAGGACGCCGGCACTGACACCATTGTGGGGATTGACTACCCCAGTCTGGTGGCCGACTGCGCACCGGGCGACGAGCTTCTACTTGACGATGGCCGCATAATTTTGCGCGTAGAGCGTGTCGACACGGATGCCGTCCACACTACCGTGGTGCAAGGCGGGCCATTATCGAACAATAAAGGCATTAATCGACGGGGCGGCGGCATCTCGGCCGACAGCCTTACAGATAAGGATCGCGACGATATCCGTGTGGCGGCTCAGCTTGATCTGGATTACATCGCCGTCTCCTTTCCGCGCTACGGGCGCGATATTGAACAGGCCCGCACGCTGATCCGTGAAGCCGGAAGCGAAGCGTGGATAATTGCCAAAATAGAGCGCGCGGAAGCCGTGGCCGATGATGCGGCCCTGAACGATATCATCAGTGCCAGCGACGGTGTCATGGTGGCCCGCGGCGACCTTGGTGTGGAGATTGGCGACGCACGCCTGGTTGGCATTCAAAAACGCATTATCCGCCATGCGCGCACGCTGAATAAAATCGTGATCACGGCCACACAAATGATGGAGTCGATGATCAACAGCCCCATCCCCACACGTGCGGAAGTATCGGATGTGGCCAATGCCGTGCTTGACTACACCGACGCCGTCATGCTGTCGGGAGAAAGTGCGGCGGGGCAATACCCGGTGGAAACCGTTGAGGCCATGGCACGCATCTGTGTTGGCGCGGAGCAAGAACCGGTGGCTGGCCGGTCGCAACATCGACTGGGGCAAACGTTTAACCGTTGCGATGAAACCATTGCCTTGTCGGCCATGTACGCGGCCAACCATTTCCCCGGCGTCAAGGCCATTATCAGCCTGACAGAAAGTGGACTGACGCCGCTGATCATGTCGCGCATCCGATCTACCATCCCGATCTATTGCTATACACCGGATATACGTACACAGCGTCGCGCGGCATTGTTTCGCGGCGTCTATGCCGTACCCTTCGATGTGACCCGCTTCACACCCCAAGAAGTGGGCGAGCACGCCATTCTTGAGCTTAAAAACCACGGTCTGCTGACATCCGGCGACTGGGTTGTGCTGACCAGCGGCGACCTCTACAGCCTGGGCACGGATACCGCTGGCGGCACAAACACACTGAAAATTCTGAAGACCCCTTAAGCGTTATACGCGTTTGCAAGATACCCGCATGTCAGTAACACATCGCCCCAGCTTGATCTTGGCATCCGCCAGTCCCCGACGACACGATATTCTTACGCAATTGCGCATTCCACATCGCGTCGTCGTGCCGCCCAGCCCCGACGGTGAAGACGAACCGCGGCTACCCGGCGAGGCGCCCCGCGACTATGTACAACGCACTGCGCGCGATAAAGCCTTACACGCTGCCAATTGGTTAGCAGGTCGACAAGGCGTACCGCTGCAACAAGTGTTGCAAGAAGCAGATAGTACCGGCGCTGCCGTCCATAAATCATGTGGCATCAAAGACGGTCACGCGCAAAAAAATTCCGCCGAGGATTCTCAGCAACGCCTTTATATTCTTGCCGCTGACACGACCGTGGCCCTGGGTAATGACATTCT
>JAJUIY010000304.1 GCA_029267415.1 Alcaligenaceae bacterium | reverse complement strand
AAGGGGCTTGGCGTATTGTGTGCGCCAAGCCCCTTTTGCGTCAGCAAATATGTCCGCCCCGCGCATAATGTCAAAAAGCGTAAAAATAACGGCGTCTTGCTTCATTCTGTAGCACTATATACATGCCGACTTGCTAGGATGTCGGGGACCTCTTGCGGGTCGTTAACGTTGAATAAGGAGAAGTTTATGAAAACGTCGATGCATGCAGCCCGACTGGCGTCGTGTGTATTGGTGGCTGCGATGGCGGCCGGATGCGCTCAAATGGATAATGCAAGCCGGGGTCAGCGTACTGCCGTGGGTGCGGGCGCGGGCGCCGCGTTGGGTGCAGGTTTGGGTGCCCTGATCGGTGACAGCAGCAAGGCCGCTGCGATCGGGGCGGGCGTTGGCGCTGTGGCAGGAGGGATTGCGGCGTATAACTGGCAGGGCGTGAAAAACGACATGCAGCAGTCCGGCGCCGCCAGCCTGGGTGTCGACGTGGTCGAAATGCCTGACGGCTCGCTCAAGGTAAACATTCCCAGCAATGTATCGTTTGATACCGGCAAATACGACTTGAAACCCGCTTTGTTGCCGGTGCTTGACAGCGTGGCACGCGCCATGGTGCAGCACCCCGAATTACGGGCGGTTGCTTACGGCCATACGGACAGCACCGGATCAATGCAAATCAACCAGACCTTGTCCCAAAATCGGGCTCAGGCGGTAACTAATTACCTGGTTTCCCAAGGCGTACCTACGGCGAACCTGAGTAGTTTTGGTCGTGGCCCCAACGAACCCGTGGCCGATAACAGCACCGCGCAAGGCCGAGCCATGAATCGTCGGGTCGAACTTTACCTGTACGCCGTTCAGCAGTAAGCGCGTTGCGCCTGTCGCGCAGGTTTATTGCAATAGCGAACATCAGGCATTTACCTGGTGTTCGCTGTTTGCATTCTTCTTGCTCTCATTTGCACGGCCAGAATGCCACGTGGCGCCGTGGCCACTTTCTGGCCATAGCCGCAATCCGTGGGCTCACGCTCATTAACTGTGGTGCGCACACGCCATATTGCACTTTTCATATTGTCTCAGGCCCGGAATGCGTATAAATTAGCGGTATTGATTAATTGTTTTGACACGCAAAGATACGGATAGATACATAACCGCCGCCACGTGTACCGTAACAAAAAGAAAACTCGTTACTCGGCGTTGTCGCGCATAGTACGTATCATCGCTGCGACTGTCTCTTCAATAACGCGCCGGCTGGATTCGGGCAGCGCCCAGTAGTCGGCAGGCGGGATGCTCTTGAAGGGCCACGTCGCAGCAACATCAGGTTGCGTAACATCCTTGATCTGTGCAGGGAGTGTATAAGAAGAGTCGCGAAATGCAACGGGCTCAACCGGTCCTTCGCCTGTCAGTAACCACACAGGATTTACTTTCAATGCCTTGGCCAGATCCACGATGCCTGTCGTTGATTTCCGGCTGCCGGTTTCAGAGCGGGAAATTGCGCCTTGAGACAAACCACGCGCCCTCGCCAGCTCGGCTT
>JAJUIY010000156.1 GCA_029267415.1 Alcaligenaceae bacterium | reverse complement strand
CCCACCACAATAAGCCCGCCCGCCACCAGCACCGGTGACGTCGAATAATATCCACCCGGTTTCACGTTGGGCATGTTTTGCCAAAGGTCGATTTGCCCGGTGCCATTGCCAAACCGCCCACATACTTTGCCGTCGTCAGGATTAATTGCAATAACCCGGCCATCCGCTGTGGGGAAAAACAGCATGGCATCACAGCGGTCAGATACCGGATCGGCCTGAGCCGCCACTGGCTGTATGGATGCGCTGGCCTTTTCTTCCAGACCACCCTCGCCGCCGCGTGCTTGGCTATCTGTGTCGGAGGTCGTTGTTTGTGGGGTACTGCCAACAGGAGGCGCTTGATCGGCGGCGTCGACGGACGCGTGTTGACTGCGCTCGCTGGCGGAAGGCGACACAGCCGCGCCGTTTTCAATGTTGGAGAGCACGCCCTTCAGCACATCTTGGGCGATTTCGGAGTCCGACACGCGCTCAAGAATGGAGTCCAGTGCGCGCCCCGCCGCCGACCCCGGGGGCCCATCAAAATAAGACAAACCCCGACACGTCAGATGCTGAAGGGCAAGGCCACCTTGAATAACGGGTTCGTAGCGCCAGAGTTCGTCACCCGTGACGGCATCCAACGCGATCACCGCCTGATGCGGCGTGCATAAAAATAGCCGATTGCCAATCTTCAGCGGCGTGACCTGGTAGGTGGTTTCTTCCGGGTCCGACTCGCTGCGGATATCACCGGTGTTGTAATGCCACGCGATATCCAAACTATCAACATTGTCGGGATTTATCTGATCAAGGGGAGAGTAACGCTGGCCAAAGTTGGTCCGGCCGTACACACGCCATTCGCCTGGGGGCATTGCTGCGGCCGGTGTGCCCGATGCCGCTGCCGCGGTTTCGTCCGACGGCGAACCGCCTGCCAGGGTCCCATTCCGGGTATGCGGCGTATTGATGAAGCTGGCCACGGCCACCGCCACAAACGCCAACAATGCGACAGCCAGTGGACTGCGCGGGCGCCCCGCCACGCGCACAATATCGTCCGAGCCGGCGGCCACGGCGTGTTCGGGCCGCCGGAACGCTATTGCCCGGACGACTGACGGCAGCAGCAGCAAAAGCCCCAACACAAACAATAAGCCACAACGCGTGGCCAACGGCCACCAGTCAAGCCCCGCCTCCCACAACGACCAGGCAATGGTGGCAACGAACAACGCGGCAAACAGCCAAAGCGCCGCCTGGCGACGCCTATACAGCAGCACCCCAACCGCAAGCAAGGCAATACCGGCCAGCAAGTAATACCAGGACCCGCCAAGCACAACGAGCCACGCACCGCCCGCGGCCAGCAAAACGCCGACCACGCCCAATACAAACGCCAACAGAACCAAACTTACCGATCTGCGCAAATATTGCATGTCGCCCCTCCCTTTTGCACGGCCGATGCAACGCGCGGCCGGAAAGTCAGGGCAGCGGCCAGCAAGTGCAGTGCCGGAGACGGTGGCAGCATGGGCGTGCAGGCACAGCGTATGCTTTATGCGATCGACGCAATTTGCGTCGGATCACGGAGATGGCCATGAGCCCCACCCAACCCAAGCAAGACCAGAAGCCCAGCCAAGACAAGGGCGAAACGCAGCATCAAAAAGGAAAGTCGACCGAAACTCCGCAGCGTCAGAACCGGCCGCAAGAACACAAAAAGTGAGGTGATTTCCTGACTAACCCAGCCCGCGGAAGCGGGCTTTTTTGCTGAAGGGATGGCCCGCCCTGCAGGATTCGAACCTGCGGCCTACCGCTTAGAAGGCGGTTGCTCTATCCAACTGAGCTAAGGGCGGTGTAGGGGTAACCCGTTATTTTAACCAGTTCCGCACAAGAGTGTGGGCCGCGTGCAACACGACGGCGCGCCGGACCCGTAACAATTTCCTTGGCGGCGCCGTCATGACGGCGGTTTTACTGAAGTGCGGCCACGTTTACTTACATGCCGTGCTTTCTTTCCCACGGCACGGTGTTACATTTGCGGCTCTCAAAACGACGCACACCACGGGGGTATCATGGTAACGCGCACGACATTTTTCCACTCCTTTTTTGCCGCTCTGGTCATGGTAATTACCGTGCCGGCAACCGCCGCCATCAGCTACAACTTGGAGCAGGCGCATGCCGTGTCCGGCGACACCGTACGCATTAACGCCGTGGTGTTTAACGATACCGACACGGCCATGGACTGGATACCGCCTGAACAATTGGTATTGCAATGGCGCGACGGCTCGGGCCGCAGTACACGCAGCCTTGCCTATCTGGAGGCGGCGCCCGGCCAGCGCAATGTTCCGGTCAACACCTTTGTGCGGGTCAGCTGGTCGGCCGTGGTACCGGGCGGCCTTACCGGACTGCAGGCCGTGAATATCGAAGGCGAACCCACCTTGCTGGCGCTGGATACCAGCCATACCCCGGGTGGCCGTATTGTTGGTTCGGTTGCGGCGGGCCCCGTGGTGGATGCGGGCGCCGCCCCCACCCCTCTGGAATCCGACCCGGCACTGCCGGAAACCCTGGTGACCGCCGCCGGCGCATCGCCGGAAGCGGGCCCGCCCGTCACGAACGAGGCCCGTCGTACGGCCCCGCCCTTATCGCCGTTCGACCGCTTTCGCAACGCGATCTCGCCGTATGAACCCATTTACCTGGTCATGGGCAACAAGGACGGTCGCAATGCCCGCTACCAGGTCAGTTTCAAGTACCGGCTATTTTCGCCCGTGGACCCGGCCGACACGTCATTCATCAACCACTTGTACCTGGGCTATACCCAAACCGCCGTGTGGGACTTGCATGGTGACTCCTACCCCTTTGTGGACACGTCCTATAAGCCCGGCATTTTTTGGCGCAAAGATGCGCTGTTCCAAAATGACAACAAACAGTGGTTTTTGGGGATGGCGGCGGGCGTTCAGCACGAGTCCAATGGCAAAGGCGGTGATGATTCCCGTTCACTTAACTATGCATACCTGCAACCCGAGCTGAATTACCGCTTCAACGGCGGCAGCACCCTTACTTTTGCCCCGCGGATCAAAAGTTATTTTCACGTGAGCGAAAACAATGACTATCACCGCTACGCCGGCAATGTAGACTGGCAGCTACGCTGGGCTCAAGACGACGGCGTGGTGCTGACGGGCTTGTATCGTCAGGGCAGCAAGGACCGCCGGATGACACAAATTGACGCCGCCTGGCCGCTGCGGCGCACACCGCTGAACATGAACGGCTATTTGCACCTGCAGTACTTCAACGGCTATGGCGAAACCTTGCTGGGCTACAACCACCGCAGCGGACCGCATTTCCGTATAGGCTTGTCGTTAATTCCTTAGCACGGGCTTAGCGTTGCTTTGGGGGTACAAGCAGCGTTGCCGTACGATACCGTTCACACGCCATCACACGCCTGGATCAGAAAGTCACGAAACAGGCGTGCGGAGCCGCTGAGCGGCCGCCCGGCCGGCCACAACAGGCCCACATCCATGGTGGCGATGTCATCCTGCAGGGGCACCGCCACAATTTTCTTGCCTTCCAACGACCACGGCCTATATACCAGGTCAGCCAGCACCGACACACCAAAGCCATACGCCACCAGACCGCGCAAGGCTTCAATCGAACTGGTCCGCATGGCTACGTTCAGCCGCTCACTGTCTGCGCCCCAGTGACGTCGGGCCGCCGTATCGGCGTCATCCACCGTAAGCAGTATGTAGGGGTACTGCAAAACATCCGCCAGCGTGACCGCCGGCCGGGAGGCCAAATCGTGTGTTGCGCTGGTCCATACCCGCCGGCGCGATCGCACCAAGACACGATGCTCGTAGCGGGCCGGGTCACTAATGTTGGAGATCAGCCCGATGCCCAGATCAATACTCGCGCTATCCAGCGCTTCTTCCAGCCGCGGACGCTCCATATCCACCTGGTCATTTTCTATATTGGTGTTATTGCGCTTGATTCGTTGCATTATTTGGGGCTAATAATACCCCAACACCGTGTAGGTGGCCGCCACCCTGATAACACCGCGCACGGTTTGCGGTTGCAGGCTGGCATGATTCATGGCGTCATTCACCGCGTCCATCACGTGACGCGCATGATGGAAAAAAACCTGCCCTTGCGGCGTCAGGGCCACCCCGTGCGGCAGGCGCTGAAACAAAGGGGTTTTCAGTTGACGCTCAAGTGAACGGACTGCGTTGGTGATGGCGGATTGCGACACATGTTCAGCCACCGCCGCCGCCGAAAATTGACCGGTGGTTGCCGCCGCAATAAAGTAGCGAAACTGCCTTAGCGTGACCTCGTCTTTCATCTGTTTTTCTAATACCTGATAACAGAAAATTTGATTTTACGATATCGCTGCCGCGCCCTACACTCCTAGAAAGGCAGTAGGAGACGAGACATGAACAAACCCGTGGACAAGGCGGCACAGCACGCACTGGCAAACGTGTCGCTGGACGATAAGTACACACTGGAAAAAGGCCGCGTCTATATGAGCGGCTCGCAAGCGTTGGTACGGCTACTGATGCTGCAAAAAGCCCGTGACCAGAAAGCCGGGCTTAACACCGGGGGCTTTGTATCCGGGTATCGCGGCTCGCCGCTGGGTGCCCTTGACATGGCCCTGTGGCAAGCCAAAAAGCACTTGGCCGACAACGACATCGTATTCCAGCCTGGCCTCAATGAAGACTTGGCCGCCACGGCCGTCTGGGGCACGCAACAAGTCACGCTGTACCCCGACGCCACCCACGATGGTGTGTTTGGGATGTGGTATGGAAAAGGCCCCGGCGTCGACCGCACCATGGACGTTTTCAAGCACGCCAACTCGGCGGGCACCGCACCCCACGGCGGGGTATTGGTCTTGGCCGGCGACGACCACGGTGCAAAATCGTCCACCGTAGCCCACCAGTCCGAGCATGACCTCATTGCAGCGGGCATTCCCGTCCTTTACCCCGCCAACGTACAGGAGTACCTGGACTTCGGTTTGCACGGTTGGGCCATGAGCCGTTACTCGGGGCTATGGGTGGCCATGAAGTGCGTCACCGACGTCGTGGAATCGACCGCCTCGGTGGACGTCGATCCGGAGCGCGTACAGATTGTGCTGCCCGATGACGTCGCCTTGCCCCCCGGTGGCCTGAATATCCGTTGGCCCGACCCGCCGCTTGAGCAGGAGGCGCGGCTGACCGAACACAAATGGTATGCGGCGCTGGCCTACGTACGGGCCAACAAATTGAATCGCATCGTCATTGACGCGCCGCGCGCTCGCTTTGGCATTATGGCGGCAGGCAAGGCCTATCTGGATACCCGCCAAGCCTTGCACGACCTGGGGCTGGATGACGCCACCTGTGCACAACTGGGAATCCGCCTGATGAAGGTGGGTTGCGTGTGGCCGCTCAATGCCCAGGACGCGCGTGAGTTCGCCACAGGCCTGGAAGAAATCCTGGTGGTAGAAGAAAAACGCCAGGTTCTGGAATATGCCCTGAAAGAAGAGCTGTACAACTGGCGTGACGATGTCCGCCCCCGAATCTTCGGCAAATTTGAAGAAAACGAGCATGGCGGCGGCGAGTGGTCGGTGCCGCGCGGTAACTGGCTGCTTCCAGCCAACGGCGAGCTGTCACCGGCGCATATCGCCAAAGCCGTGGCCAACCGGCTGGCCAAATTGGATGTGCCGGCCGATATTCGCGCCCGCATCGAAGCGCGGCTGGCCATTATTAACGCTAAAGAGCGCGAACTTGACCACGCGGCGATCCCCGCTGAGCGCAAGCCCTGGTTCTGTTCCGGCT
>JAJUIY010000277.1 GCA_029267415.1 Alcaligenaceae bacterium | reverse complement strand
GATCCTTGTGCAAAATTTAGCATCTGATGTGCGGTAAACCCGATAGTAATCTGTTTTTTTATCATTAAACTAAGGGGTGGGAGTACTCACTACACCTTACTAACCAGTGTGCTGACACCGGCTGCTAACGCCAATGCAGCACAGCAGGAGACATTCATGACAGATATTCCACGCATTCCGCTGCTTATTGGCGGCAAACTGGTTCAGTCGAAAACGGACCAGTGGCGTGACGTGATCAATCCGGCAACGCAAGAAGTGGTGGCCCGGGTGCCCTTTGCCACCGCCGATGAACTGGATATGGCCGTGGCCAATGCCAAGGAGGCCTTTGCCACGTGGCGCAATACCAGTCAGGCGGCACGCATGCGCATCATGCTGAAATTTCAGAAGTTGGTGCGCGACAACGTCGGTGCCATTGCCCAGGCGATTACGATGGAGCACGGAAAAACACTGCCCGACGCCGAGGGCGAAGTAGGCCGAGGCCTTGAGGTGATTGAACATGCGTGCGCCATGACGTCACTGCAGCTGGGCGAATACGCTGAAAACGCCGCCACCGGCATTGATGTCTACACCTTGGTGCAGCCGCTGGGTGTGGGCGCCGGTATCACGGCTTTCAACTTCCCCGTCATGTTGCCGTGCTTCATGTTTCCCGTTGCGGTCAGCACTGGCAACACATTTGTGCTCAAGCCGTCCGAACAAGACCCCAGCTCTACCATGATGCTGGCCCAGTTGGCGCTGGAAGCCGGCCTGCCTCCGGGTGTGCTGAACGTGGTACACGGTGGACCAGATATCGCCAACGGCTTGTGCGAACACCCCGACATCAAAGCCGTCTCGTTTATCGGCTCCACGCGGGTAGGCACCGAAATTTACCGCCGGGCTTCCAACGCCGGAAAGCGATGCCAATCCATGATGGGCGCAAAAAACCACTGCGTTATTTTGCCGGATGCCGATCGCGAAAACGCGCTTAACCAACTGGTTGGTGCCGCCTTTGGTGCCGCCGGTCAGCGTTGCATGGCCACGTCTGTTGCCGTGTTTGTGGGGGAATCGCGCGAATGGCTGCCTGATTTCATCGAGCGTGCCAAAAAGCTGAAAGTCAGTGCCGGCACCGATCGCGATGCCGATCTGGGTCCGCTGGTATCGCCCGCCGCGCGCCAACGCGTTGAATCCCTGATCCAGCAAGGCGTTGAAGAAGGCGCAAACCTGCTCCTGGACGGCCGCGGCATTCAGGTCGAGGGCTATCCGGATGGCAACTTTGTTGGGCCCACGGTGTTTAGCGGCGTAAAACCCGACATGGCTATTTATAAGGAAGAGATATTCGGCCCCGTGCTGTGCGTTGTTGAAGTCGATACGCTGGAGGAGGCCGTTGAATTTGTCAACGGCAACCCAAATGGCAACGGCGTGGCCCTGTTTACGCAAGATGGCGGTGCGGCACGCTACTTCCAGAATAATATTGACGTGGGGCAGGTGGGCATCAATATTCCCATTCCCGTGCCGGTGGCCTGGTTCAGCTTCACGGGTTCGCGCGCATCCAAACTGGGCGACCTGGGGCCCAATGGCAAGCAGGCGGTCCAGTTCTGGACCCAAACCAAAACGGTGACCGCCAAGTGGGTGGCACACACGTCGGGCGTCAACACCACTATTACAATGAAGTAATCGATTGTTAGTTAATAGCGAAAAGTAATAACAATAGCAGGTTATATTACTTATAATCCCTAACACGGGCGTTTGACACGCCCGGTTTTTTTATGGGGCGTGATCTATGAACCTGCAACAATTTCGATTCGTTCGTGAAACCATTCGCTGCAACTTCAACCTGACTGAAGCGGCACGATCGCTCTATACATCGCAGCCGGGTGTATCCAAATCCATTATCGAACTTGAAGAAGAGTTGGGCATCAAGATCTTTGAGCGCCACGGCAAACGCATTCGCGGTTTGACCAAACCCGGCGAAGCCGTCGCTGAAATCGTGCATCGCATCATGCAGGAAATCGATAACCTTAAAAAGGTGAGTGACGATTTCGCCCGCCATGATGAAGGGGACTTGGTCATCGCCTGCACCCACGCACAGGCACGGTATATTTTGCCGCGTGTGATTCCGGCTTTCCGTGAACGTTTCCCCAAGGTACGGGTATCCCTGTCCGAGGGCAGCCCCCCACACCTGGCGGAAATGGTGCTCCATGAAGAGGCCGACCTGGCCATTGCTACCGAAACCCTTGCGCGCATTCCG
>JAJUIY010000270.1 GCA_029267415.1 Alcaligenaceae bacterium | reverse complement strand
CTCCACATACAGCACCCGCGTGCGGTCGGTGAGGTTTGCTGCCAGCGCATCGGGGTGGCCCCGGCAATAATCGACCTGGATACCCAGTCGGGATAGCACGGATTTGTCTAGCCGCCGCACCGGCGCATAGGCGCAGTCGGCAACCAGTACGTGGTCGCCAGCATCCAGCAAAGCCAGCAAGGCCAGGGTAATGGCCGCCATGCCGGACGATGCCAAATAGGCGTAACGAGCGCCTTCGAGCTCGCAAAACACCTGCTCCAACGCACCATGGGTGTCCATGCCCGCGCGTCCGTACCAAACTGCGCGCTCGCCTTGCCGCTTGCGTTCTGACATGGCGTCCATTGCCGCCAGGTCGCGAAAACGTACCGTACTGGTGCGCATGGAGGGCAACGCCACCGGCGCGGCCCCGGTGTCAGGGTGGAAGGGCGCAAGCCCTGTATGCATTAACACGGTGTCCAGTTGTGGCGATTGCTTCTTGGCCATAGTGCACTCAAATCAAAATACAATGTGCGCTCATAGTAACAAGAAGGGATGCCGTCGCGATGCTCTCTTGGGATATCGCCCTGTCGTTTTTTGGGGTTGCTGTCGTGTTGGCCCTGTCGCCCGGGCCGGACAATATTTTTGTGCTGACGCAGTCCGCCATTGCCGGACGTGCCGCCGGCATGATGGTAGTGTTTGGTCTATGCACCGGGCTGGTCGGGCACACGGTGGCTGTGGCGGCGGGGGTTGCCGCCCTGTTTCGAGCGTCGCCCGCAGCATTCACCGTCCTGAAACTTTGCGGGGTCGCCTATTTGCTGTATCTGGCCTGGCAAAGCCTGCGACCGGTAGGTGCTGTGGCGCCCATTGACGCGATCGATACGCGCACCGCCTCGGCCATCCCCGAGTCTGGCGCGATAACACGGCCACGCTACGGTGCACTGTACCGGCGGGGCATTATCATGAACCTGACCAATCCGAAGGTGTCTTTGTTCTTTCTGGCGTTTTTGCCGCAGTTCACGTCGCCGCTGCGCGGTTCGGTCGCCTTGCAAACGTTGATGCTGGGGGTGTTGTTCATGCTGGCAACGCTGCTGGTTTTTGGCGCGGTTGCGTGGTTTGCCGGCGCCGTGGGCGAACGCCTGCGCCGATCACCGCGCACTCAGGTGATTATGGATCGGCTGGCGGGCATTATTTTTATCGGGCTGGCGGCGGCTCTATTTTTTGGTGGCCCGTCAGATTAACGCCCGCTACAAAACATAAAACCTTCATCACGTCATTACGACGTCCCGCACGCACGACAAGGCGTGTTCGATATGCTCGGGGTATAGAGGGTATTGTTGCCCCAATACATCGATACTGAACCAAACCCCTCAAGATTCAGGGGTACCATCTTGAGCAAATTGAGGTTGGACAGCGCCAGCGTGGACCGGTGCGACGCCGTACCGATTATGGGATCAGGGCCCAACAACAGATGATGACCAGTACAAATGGTAACAATACGGAAACAACCCCGAAAACCGTGTCAGACGCATAGCAGACCAATGCAGTTAAAAAATGCGTTTCCAGGGCGCCGGTTAATACGCTTAGCTTACCCGCGCATTGGCTTTGGAAGAGATTTGTGTGAAGAACCGTACCTGAGAGGCTTCGCCAATGGCGGCCTCGCATATCTCGCCGCGTACTATCGCGGCCGCCGCCTGCACCATAGCATCATCAACGCCTTCAATAATAAAGAGGCCATCAAACGCATCATTGTCACCCGGCAAGGCGTTATCGTCGGTTGTCATTAGCATTGTTTCTTTGGCGACACGTAGAATACGGGCGGCCACAATCTTATCGGCGGATGCAACCCGGCCCACCAAGCGTGATCCGACATCGCAGGAGAGAGCGTCCATGGCGTTACGGTCCAACCATAAAGCAGCAACGTAAACCTGATGCGTGTTGTTCAAAACCCGTGAAATCTCATTTGGTGTGTTCAACTTCTTCGATCCTCAATATAAACAAGGCGTGGGTACGCCCATCTGATTTGCTTGAAATTGCAGTTACTTACGTGCAACTTTGCCGACACACCTTTCGGACGCCGTCATTTTTCTGTCCTCAAAAATCCCCGTGGCAGCCACCAAAAGTAAACGTAGATGATCAACCGGTGAGATTATGGCGGCATAGATATACGAAATAAAATGAACATTCTGCAATACCTATAAGTTAAACGTATTGGAGGAGCATTCAAAATATCGAACAATGGGGGATTTTGCCGCGCGAGATGTCTTCAACACTCGTGACGCACGATGCATGCCCAATCGCGCAGGAGCCCATTACAGAAGCACGGGCCGTAGCACTGTGGCAACTAGGGCTTACAAAAACGAACCACACCGTCGGTGCCCAAAGTACGTGTCAGCTTGCCCT
>JAJUIY010000120.1 GCA_029267415.1 Alcaligenaceae bacterium | reverse complement strand
TGGGCTTTATGAGCAAGGCGACCGTGCAAACCCTATTGGCCGTATTGCTGGGCGCCATCGCCATGGCCGTGTTGTCGCATCTGGCGAATCGCCGCATCCATTTGACCGACAGCTGGAACAAGATGCTGCCGTCTCTGGAAACCCGCCTTAACGCGTATGTACCCACCTTTTTACTTGGCCTGCGGTTTCTGGTCTTGATCCTGGTTGCCCTGATTGTGCTGGATGCCTGGCAAGCATTTAACCTGGTCGAGTGGCTATCATCCCCAGGCGGGCAAGCCACGATCTCCATCGTGATCCGTGTGGGCATTATCTTGCTCATCGCCGTTCTTGGCTGGACCACACTGGCCAGCCTTATTGAACACCGCCTTGGCGGTTCGGGCCGTCGCCTGCCTACCGAACGGGAAAAAACGTTGTTGATGCTGTTTCGCAATGCTGCGGCCATCACTATTGCCACCATGACAGTCCTGGTGGTGTTGTCGCAAATCGGCATTGACATCGGTCCTTTGATTGCCGGTGCCGGGGTGGCGGGGCTGGCTATTGGGTTTGGTGCTCAAAAGCTGGTGCAAGACGTCATTACGGGCGTGTTCATTCAGTTGGAAAACGGCTTGAACCAGAATGATGTGGTCGAAGTGGCCGGGTTGTTCGGCACGGTTGAGAAAGTCACGATACGTACTGTCGCATTGCGTACCTTGGATGGCGGCTACCACCTGATTCCGTTTTCGGCGATTGACAAGGTCAGCAACCACACGCGCGATTTCGGGTATCACTATGCCGAATACCTGATTGCGCATCGCGAAAGCGTTGATGAGGCCATCAAGCAGCTGCACCTGGCTTTCGACGCCTTGATGCAAGATCCGGAGATGGCCGCCGAGGTACTGGAAGACATCTCTATACCGGGCGTGACGTCCATCAACCAGCACGGGCTGACCATCCGCGTGATGATCAAAACCACCCCGGGCAACCAATGGATGATACAGCGCGCCTTCAACCGTCTGGTCAAAGAACACTTTGACGCCGCCGGTATTGAAGTACCCTACCCACAGACCGTGCTTCACTTCGGGCGCGATAAAGAAGGCAAGGCGGCGCCGCTCGATATCCGCCATATCCGCGACATCGAAGATGCCTTCAACGTAAGGGCGGCGCCTGGCCAGACGCGGCGCATCATTGACACAGACGGCGATGCACAGACCCTGGCGAAGCGTGCGGGCACGCATGGCGACGCGGACGACACGGAAAACGCGAACCGTATCGCGCCAGATCAGGACCTGTCGCGCGGCAAGGGCGCCACATGACAGCCCGACACGTATCCTTGCCAACCAATTATCGAACCGCCGACATCATTACCTGGCATGTGCGCGATCCCCTGCCCGTCAGTGAAAAATGGGAAAACAACACACTGCATAAAGGCCTGATGTGGCAAGGCCGCCCCGCCTGCCTGACCCTGCACTTCCAGGACGGCCAAGTGCAGGCAGCGCTGCACACCGACCAAGGCGAGGTTGCTGTACCGCAATTTGCAAGCATGGTACACAACGTGTTGGGGCTCAATCAGGACATCGAGCGTTTCGAGCACGCGGTACGCGACCATCCCGAGCTGGGCCCACTGGTGCAACGGCAACAGGGGCTACGTGTGCCGATTGCAGCCTCGCCCTTTGAAGCGCTGGTGTGGGCCATTGTGGGACAGCAAATCAGCGTGCAGGCGGCCATCGCCATACGACGTCGTTTTGTGCAAGCGGTTGGGCGCACCCACCCTGGCGGTTTGTGGTGCCACCCCGACCCCGCCATGGTCGCCGCCGCACCCTCCGATACACTTCGCGCAGCGGGCTTGTCGGCCGCAAAAGTACACACGTTGCACACGGTCAGCCGGGCGATTGCCGACGGTACATTAATTTGGCCGGACACGCTGGATTCTGACCATGCCCCCGCCTTGCAAGAGGCATTAATGCGTGTGCGAGGTATTGGTGTGTGGACTGCCGACTACACGTTGCTGCGGGGATACGGCTGGCTGGATGGCTCTTTGCACGGGGATGCTGCCGTTCGACGCAGCTTGCGCACCCTGCTGCAGCGCGACGCCCCTATCACCGCCGACGACGCCCGCACATGGCTGCTGCCCTTTTCACCTTGGCGTGCCTTGGCCGCCGCCCACCTGTGGGCGGCACTGCGAGTGCAGGCCTGACGACGCTAGCGTACGGGAAGAAAGGTGAAAAACAACAAACCCTGCGCGTAATTGATACCCACGCGGCGCAGGTTCTCGTCAAGCAGGTTGGCCACCAGGTCAAGCCGGCCCACCAACTGGCCAAACTCGCGCTCGAAGCTGATGTTGACGGCGTCATCGGACATTTCGTTGGCCAGCAGCAGAGGCTTGCCCTGCGCGTCACGACGCGTGTTCAGCAGCCAGGCGGCTATTTCCACATTACGCGCGGCATTGTAAATACGGCGCGCGTCCAGGGTGTCGGAAACGTAGAAGCGGCTTTTATCGTCATGGGCCGTCAAAATCATGTCAGCCAGGCCATAGATAAAAGCTCCCACGCGATCGCCCTCGTATGCCGGATCCAGGGACACCGAAAGAATCTCAATGTCGCGCAAGCCCTCCAGTCCGGCCGGTGGGCGCGCGTGCTGAATGGCGTGACGCCCGTCGTCCAGCGCACTTTCCAGATCGGCAAAGCCGGCATTTCGCCACTGACGCGGGTTACGCCGATACAGTTTTTCCTGCAAGCGGTAAAGGCTGTCCAGGTTGTCGCGCATGGCGATGGTGACGGTGCGATTAAAGTCCGTCTGCAGAAGTTGATCCATCGACAAGGGTTCGGTGCGCGGCCCTCGCTCCGTTGGTTCAGGGGCGGTGGCACAAGCGGCAAGCACCAATAAGCCGGTAAGCAGCATTGCGCATCGCACCCACCCGCCCACGGCAGCTTTTTTGATTTGTCGTCGTGCCCGGACTGGCCCTGATCGGCAGCAGTTTGCGCAACTCATTGTGACGGCTGTCTCGCTTTCATTCTATTTCGTCATTCCTGAAAAAGAATGATACAGGAATCGCCGTCTATAACAGCATGAGCCCGAGCATCAGAATCATCAGTTGATCGGTGGTCAGCACGTCACCGTTCAGCACAAAGCGGTCTTCACCGGGCGTTGCCTCAAGCGAGAGGCTTAAGGTGCCATTGCTTAATGTGGCCAAGCCGATACCACCCAAAATTTCGGCATACTGGTCAAACAACATGCCGCCAAATTCACCGGCCTGTTCTTGCTCGTCTTCGTTACCCCCGGCAACCTGGCGGAACAGCTCGACGACCATGGCCCGGTCTACTGACAGATGCAGACTGGCTGAATCCACCAGCTGTCGCAGCACTTCGGGAAGAAAGGCATCGTCCACATCGCCTGGATCGCGCAGCGAAACCGATGCATTGGCGTGCACGCGCCCAGCCGGGTTGGTCCACTCCAGCGGGTCCAGCACCAAGCGTGGGCCGGCCGCCAGTATGGGGCGCAGTTGCGCTTCCAGCAGTTGCTGCTCTTCCAGCGTGGGCTCGAACGGCTCGTTCGGATCGCCCCCATGCTTGCGCGCCAACTCGGCATAGGTGTTTTGCAAGGCGGTCAGGGCGGGAATATCCAGACGGTTAACGGCGCCAGACGCCGTCATGCGCCCCAGGTCGCTGCCCTCGACAAGGATGCGGGCCGCGTCATAACGGATACCGGCATCCAGGAGATGCTGCTGCTGTGTGCTGGCCAACGCCACATCAAGGTCTTCGATGTGGACCGGCTGCATGTCGTGGTTCACCCAAAAAGTAAGCGATTTCACCCGTGCCGTACTGTGGTGTTCGAAATGGCCGGCCGCAACTTCGCGGGTGGTGCTGCCCAGCTGAATGTTACGTAGTTCTATGTGCTCGCCTAATGCACTGTCGACCATGCTGTAGCGGTCAAACTGCCCGGACGCGGTGTTGTTGTTGACCCCCTTGTTGAAGGCAACTTGTAAAGTACCGCCGCTGAAACTGATGTGCTGCTGGCCGCGCTCCAGCTCGAAGGGAGCAAAGGCCCACGTGGATATGCCCTGCCCGCCGAACCCGACGCGAGTTTCGGCTGCCAACGGCGTGTCTGCTTCAGAGGCATCAAACCATTCGCGGATGGCCGGGGTGACCTCCATTTGTGCGCGGCTGTATCCCAGTTGCGGCGCAAAGACGCCCTTCTTCAGCAAATCCAGCGGAAATGGCCCATGTTGCAGGTGATCGTGCATCACGTACTGCATGGGCTGGCCATCGCTGTCCGAGGTATGGATTACGTAGCGCCCCGAAGACGACAAAACGCCGCGCTCGTACGCTTCTATCTGGATGTGAAACTGCGATGCGCTGAGATCCGGGCCCAGCATTTTCACGACGCGTTCATTAATTTGCGCCACGCCCTGTTCAATGGCTTGCTGCGCCTGTTTCCCCACATACCACGTGCTGCCCACATACAACGCCCCAACAGCCACCACCGCACCGAGCAAAACAGGAGTTTTTTTCATTGAATTTCCAAATGGGAAGCAAACAGGCGCGATGGCGGCCTCAAGACTTCCGGTAAACCTGAATAATAGATGAGACGTCGTCGTGCTCGAGCCCCTGCGTTACCCCATGGCGAAATACCTGCTGGGTAGCGGCGCTGACGGGCATGGCGGTGTTATGAGTGCGAGCCAGCTCGGCAATTGTGTTGAGATCTTTCAGCATGGTGCCCACCGTAGCACTCAGCACTTTTTCAGACGCGGTCATGCGTGGCACAAACACCTGCAGCAAGACCGAATCGGCCCAGCCACCGGCCAAGGCCTCGTGCAAGCGCGAGGCGTCGACGCCGTTGTCGCTGGCCAAGGCAACGGCTTCGGCAATGGCGGCAACGCTGGCCGTCACAATAGTTTGGTTGCACAGTTTAGTGGCTTGGCCGCTACCCACCGCGCCCATCAAGGTGACCCGGCTGGAGTACGCGCGCAAGGCGGGCTCGAACAAGGCCAGGTCGCTTTCATCCCCCCCGGCCATAATGGCCAGTGTCCCTTGCTCGGCCCCCGCCACGCCGCCAGATACGGGGGCATCCACCCACGACGCCCCGCATGCTTCCTGCAGGCGCTGGGCAAAACCACGGGTTTCGTCAACGGGCAGCGTGGAGTGATCAAGAATGTGCGTAAGGGCCGTGCCATGTGCCAGGCCGTCCTGGCCAAATACCACTTCTTCAACGGCGGCAGCATCAAACAAACAAAGCACCACGTGCGCGCACTGGCTGGCCAGCTGCGCCGGCGTCATCGCGATGCTGGCACCCAGTTTGCGCGCGCCTTCAGCGCGGGATGCCGTCCGATTCCAGACAATAACCTCATGCCCCGCTTCAAGCAGGCGGCGCACCATAGGAGCGCCCATCAGACCGAGACCGCAAAAACCGATTTTCATGTTGCAAACAAATACCGACAGAGTTGTGATTATTGACGTTGTCGTGCTGCGCCGCTTTGGCGTGGCGCAGAAAAGCCGCACTAATCAGTTTTCAGCGTCAGGCTGCCTGGCCGGCGCGGCCGCGATAAAGGGTTCAAGTGTATTGCATTCGGCGTCTATACGCACAATGTTGGGCATGGCGCTGAGGTCGCAATTGAGCCGACGTGCATTGAACACTTGCGGCACCAGCAGAATGTCGGCCAGGGTGGGTTGGTCGCCGTGGCAGAACCGCCCCGTTTGCGCGCTTTGGACCAACATGTCTTCGATCGCGCTTAGCCCCAGCCCTACCCAGTGCCGGTACCACTCGTCGCGTTGGGCATCGCCGACCTCGAGCGTATTCTTCAAGTAACGCAGCACACGCAGGTTATTAAGGGGATGAATGTCGCAGGCGATGGTTTGCGCGATAGCGCGCACCCGGGCCCGCCCCGGCGCATCGGCGGGCAACAAGGCAGGTTCAGGATGGGTTTCTTCCAGGTATTCGAGGATGGCCATTGACTGCGCGATCGTGATGTCGCCGTCTACCAGGGTCGGCACCAAGCCAGTGGGATTAACCCGCAGATAATCGGGCTTTTTTTGTTCTCCGCCATCACGCAGCAAATGCACAGGAATGATCTGGGTGTCAAGCCCTTTGAAGTTTAGGGCAATGCGCACGCGGTACGCTGCCGAGCTGCGGAAGTAGCTATAGAGCTTCATTCTTGCTCAGTAGCCACCCGTTTTCGCGACAACTCGCGCGGCAACGGGAAAGAAACATTTTCGGGCGTCCCATCCAGCGTGCGTACCGACACGGCGCCCAATTGTTTGAGCCGGGAAATAACCTGTTTGACCAAAACTTCGGGTGCCGACGCGCCGGCGGTAACCCCGACACGTTGACTGCCGTTTAACCACTCGGGGTTGATCATGTCAGGGTTGTCTATCAGGTAGGCGGCGGCACCGCGACGCTCGGCGACCTCACGAAGGCGGTTGGAATTTGAGCTATTGGGACTGCCCACCACCAGCACCAGATCACAATCCGGGGCCATAACTTTTACCGCGTCCTGACGATTTTGCGTGGCATAGCAAATATCGCTTTTCTTGGGCTCAACAATCGTCGGGAAACGCACCCGCAAGGCATTGGCCACCACCTCGGCATCATCCACCGATAATGTGGTTTGCGTTACAAACGCCAGCATGTCGGGGTTTTTCACCTCTAGCGCTTCGACATCGTCGACGGTTTCCACCAGATACATTCCGGCGTCAGCCTGGCCCAGCGTACCCTCGACTTCAGGGTGGCCGCGGTGACCGATCATGATGATTTCACGACCGGCCTCGCGCATACGGGCCACTTCGCGGTGTACTTTGGTAACCAGGGGGCAGGTAGCATCAAATACTTTCAGGCCCATGGACTCGGCATCATCACGCACCTTGCGTGACACCCCGTGCGCTGAAAAAACCACAATTGCGTCGGCCGGGGCCTCGTCGAGCTCGTCAATGAAGATGGCGCCCTTCTTGCGCAAATCGTCAACAACATAGCGGTTGTGAACAATCTCGTGGCGCACGTAAATGGGCGCGCCGTAGAGTTCGAGCGCACGCTCAACGATGTCGATGGCGCGATCCACGCCGGCACAAAAACCGCGTGGTTCGGCCAATACAATTTCGGGGCCGGCCACTGTTGTTGAATCGGACATCAGAGAACTCCTAATAGATAGACTTCGACGCGCAGATCATGGCCCGCCAAGGGATGGTTGAAATCAAAAAGGGCCCAGGTATCACCGTACTCTTTTAGGACCCCCGAATAGCGCCCGCCATTGGGCGCAACAAATTCGACCATATCGCCGGGCTCGAACGTGGCGGAAGGATCGGCATATTGGTCCATAAGCTCTTTGGACACTTTCTGGACAAGTTCGGGGTTGCGGTCACCATAGGCTTGCGCTGCTGGCAGATCAAACTCGAGC
>JAJUIY010000234.1 GCA_029267415.1 Alcaligenaceae bacterium | reverse complement strand
CACTCGTGGAATGGAAACGCCGGGTTAACGCGCGCTTGTGGGGCAACACCGTTTGCATAGTCGGTTGCCGACAAGCCGGAAAAGAACACATAGGGTCCGGCTTTCACAGCAAGCGGTTCACACAGCGTAGCGGTCGCCGTCGAGGGCAAGGGAATAACTTTCTTATTCCACGGCCCGTTGGGATCAATCGCAATAAGCTCGATCTCGATCGTGGTATACGGCGTCGGGAAGGTGGACGGAACAAAGATGCGTGCCGGCGGCGCGCTGGTGAACGCTTCTTTCCAGACCCGATCGATGGCGGCAATCTGGCGCATGTCGTTCAGATGGATTTCAGCTTTTACAACATGCGAAAAGTCGGCGTTGTACGACTTCAGCACATCAAGCAGGTAATCCAGCATCAAACGGCACGATACCTCGGCATGGTCGTGTTGATAGGGCAAGTCAGGGTTGCCCTTCAGCAGCTTGTCGGTAGCACCGCCAATCACGTTGTTGGTGCGGCCCGATGTGAAGATGAAACCACCCCCACGGGTTGCCTTGGAATAAATCGTGTTGCCCCAAATACGTTGGTGCGGTGGCATGGGCGCATTGTCCGTCGACTGCGTCAGCGCATCGCGCGGATGCGCACTGTCGACACGCAAGCCAATAGTATCCACGGCCACCTTGGCACCCGCTACGGGCAGCTCGGGTGCCAACACCAAAGTGCTGGGTGGCGGTGTCTCACCAAAGAATTCAGGCCGCAGGCGCAGCGCCTCGAACACATCCTTTTCGTCGGTATGGCAGCTATTGATCTTCAGCAATTGTGAAAGATCTGAACCCGCCTGTTTGTGCACGCGCTGCATTACGTCGTAAATGTAATGCAGCTCGCGGTTCACTTGCGACCAATGGTTGGGGTAGCCGTCAAAGGCGCGGATTCCCTCGGGCACCCCGTCCTCGGGGTGCACCGCCATTGCGCCCCCGTAAAACACCAGGTCGCCCGCAACCGCCGCTAACGGTGTGCGTGACTTGGGTGCATCCGGGTGAAATAAAAACTGTGGTGTCGTCATAGTTCTCTGTTGGCAGTATCGGTATTAAACAGCCTTGAGGTCGTCCTCAAGGGGGATACCGGTAATTTCTTCAGGGCCATCGGCGGTGATGATCACCGTGCGGCCAAGCATCAGGCCCGTGCTGTCGTTCCAGTTCGGGTTATAGACGTCAGACGCGGTGGCGAACACCATGTTTTCCTGGAAGGTGATGGCAGGAATGCGAGCGTAAGCGTGCTCGTCCCAGGCACCGCCTTTTCCACCGTACATGGTGCTGGGGAACTCGGGCGAAGCCAAGCCGTGGCCATGCAAGCCACACTCTACCGAGTTGAAGCCCGCATCAATAATCGGTTGGCGGAACGCCAGCACCGCGTCCTGAAACGGCCTGCCCGGTTGCATGGCAGCAATGCCCGAACGCTGCGACGCCACACATACCTGGTGGATCTCTTGGTATTCCTTGCGCGGCTCGCCCAGTGAAATCGAAATTTCGGCACCGGCCAGGTAGCCCTTGTAGCGCGAGTGGTATTCGGACACGATGAGGTCACCGGCCTCCAGGCGACGGCTGGAAGAAGGGGGACGCTTGCCATGCGGCGGGGGTACCGCACCTGACGACATCCAGTTCATTTCCTCTTCGCCACCCCGGCTAAGCGACGCATTCAACATGGCCGCATAAACTTCGTATTCGTGTGCGCCCACTTTGGCCGACTCGTACATGGCGTTGGCCATCTCGCGTGCCAGCGCACCGGCGCGACGCAGTACAGCAATTTCTTCATCGCTCTTGATCAGGCGCGCCTGCTCGACCAGCCATGCGCTGTCGATAAACTGCGCCTGGGAGAACGAATCTTTGATCATCGCAAATTGCTGGTACGGCACGGTTTCGGTAATCACACGGGGACGCGTGGTACCAAAACCCACCACGCCGATGGCGGCCTTGTCCAGCTTGCGGTCTTTCAGCGTGTTGATGATGTCACGCGTGGTTTGCTGACCGGCACGCGTGTCGCTGATCCAGCCACCGGCCAAGGCGCCGTAGGGCGTCACATCGTGCGGAAAGCCGGACCAGATAACGGGGTCGCCTTCCAGCGGAAACAGGATACAACCCGGCGCAACCCGTCCGGAAAGATAGCGGTTATTGGCCAACCCTGCTTGCCACTTTGACTCGTTGCCCCACACCAGCAGAGCATCCAGGCCGGCATGGTCCATTCTCCAGCGCACTTCACGCCAGCGCCGTTCGCGCTCGGCATCGCTGAAGTCCAGGTCGACCGAAAAATCGTTATAAATATCCGTCACAGTAAAACTCCGAGTTACGGTTAATAAATTGACGATTTGTCGTCAATTCGGTGATCCGCCATCGACGACGTGTTACCCCAGTGCGGCATTGGGCAGCAGCGTCGCGATGGTCGGAATAAACAAAATCAGAACGATGACCGCCAGGTTGATGCAGACGTACGGCATCGCAGCACGCCAGACCATCGGCATGGTGATGTCATCGTCGGTGACGCTGCCCATCACAAAAAGCAGCATTCCAAACGGCGGGGTCATCAGGGCAATTTCCAGGTTGATCAACATCAGTACCGAGAACCAGATGGGATCAATCGCCAACGCCCCCACAATAGGCATCAAAATCGGCAGGGTGATCATCATGATGGCGATTTGCTCCAGGAACATGCCCAGGATCAGAATCATCACCATCGTCATGGCAATAAAGGACAACGCTGACCGGTCGCCACTAAGAACAAACTCCAGCAAGCCCCGGCTGGCGCCCGTATAAGCCAGCAACTGGCTAAACGCGATGGCCGACGCCAGGATAGTGAGCATCATCACCGTGATACGCAGCGTGTCCATCAGTGCTGTCGTGATCTTGCGCACCGTCAAGCCGCCATACGAGGCCGCCAAGACAATCGATGCCAGCGCGCCCACGGCTGCCGCTTCTGTCGGCGTAGCCACACCCATGAAAATGACGCCCACCACCGTCACCACCACGGCAAGCAAAGGCACCACAT
>JAJUIY010000105.1 GCA_029267415.1 Alcaligenaceae bacterium | reverse complement strand
TTCAGCGTGACGTCGTACGGCCTGTACCTGTTCTGCCGCGAAAGGTTGCGGCGGGAAGTAAACCACCTCGTTTGCATCAACCTGTACGCTGTACTGCGTGCGCACATGCTGGCACAGGGCGTCGAATTGTTCGTTAAGGCGGTTTAAATCGGCATCGGTGGCGGCGCGGAAATCAACACTGAAGCTGACGCGGCCGGGTATCACGTTGCGCGAGTTGGGATACACGTCAAAATAGCCCACGGTGCCGCGCCCGTCCGGCCCCACACTTTTGGCGATTTGATTGATCTGATCCACCATGTGCGACGCAGCCAGCAAGGCATCTTTGCGCAAGTCCATGGGGGTGGTGCCGGCGTGCGATTCTTGCCCGGTCACCGTCACGTCATACCAGCGCTGGCCCAGCGCGCCAGTTACCACGCCAATCACGTTATTGTTGTTTTCCAGCACGGGGCCTTGCTCGATGTGCGCCTCAAAGTACGCGCGTGCCGATTTATGCTGCGCGGGCTCGGGGCCGTCGTAGCCGATGTCTTTCAGGGCTTGGCCTACCGAGATACCGTCCCGGTCGGTCTGGCGCAGGGTGTCTTCCAGGGTGTGGGCGCCCACATATACCCCCGAACCCATCATGACGGGCACAAAACGCGAGCCTTCTTCATTGGTCCACACCACCACTTCAAGCGGTGCCTGCGTTTGCACGCCATGGTCATTTAACGTGCGCAGCACTTCCAGCCCTGCCATGACGCCGTAGATGCCGTCAAACTTGCCCCCGGTAGGTTGGGTATCAAGGTGGCTGCCTGTCATGACCGGCGGCAGGCTGTTATCAAGCCCTGGCCGGCGCGCGAAAATATTGCCGATGGCGTCCACGCGTATCTCGCAGCCGGCCTCTTTTGCCCAGGCAACGAATAAATCCCGCCCCTGGCGGTCCAGCTCAGTTAAGGCCAGCCGGCACACGCCGCCTTTGGGGGTGCCGCCAATTTTGGCCAGCTCCATGTGCGATTGCCACAACCGCTCTTGATTGATGTGAAGGGTATCCACCGATGTCATCGGACGACTCCAAAGATTGACGAAGTTCTGCACTTTACATGATGCGCAGCGTGTTAAAACAACGCCATGCACAGTTAGAATATTCAAACTGAACTGTATATGTGAAACCGGACATATTATGGGCACAATCGACGATCAGGATAACAGTGGCCTCCATTGTGACGCCGGCATAATACGGCAAGCACTGGCCCGGCCTTATAGAAAATCAAGAATTACCCACCAAACGAAGGAGACCTCATGCATCGTCGCGACTTACTGAAGTTTGCTGCTGCTTCCGGACTGGCCTGGCCCTTGGCCGGTTCGCGCCTGGTACTGGCCAATAATGGCCCCATTGTGTTTGCCTCGTATGCCCCCATGTCGGGCGCGTTTGCCGCCAACGGCAAGTTTAACGATATGGGTGTGCAGCTTAGTGTGCAAACACACGGTACTGTACTGGGACGCGAGCTGCGCAGTATTACGATTGACACCGAAGGCAAGCCCGCCACGGCTGTACGGCGGGCGCAAGAAGCGTTTGAACAACGTGACGCCCGCTTCATGGTGGGCGGCATCCTGTCATCAGAGGCCCTGGCCGTGGGTGCCGAAATGCACCGCCTGGGCGGCATCATGATGACCTCCGCCGGTGCCGACGAAATTACCGGCACCGATTGCAACCGCGCCACCTTCCGCTGGTCGGTACCCACCTTTGGTGCGGTCGAGCAAACCGTGCGCCCGGTGCTTGAGCGCCATCCCGATGCCAAGCGCTGGTACACCATTACGCCCCAGTATGTATTTGGCGACGGCCTGCTTAGCGCTGCTGAAAACATCTTTAAAGAAGAAGGCCTGGAGCATGTGGGCAATAGCTACCACTCGCTGACCGAGCGCGAATTCAGCGGCTACCTGGCCAACGCCATGGCCGCCAAGCCTGATGCCCTGCTGTTGCTTAACTTTGGCGCCCAGTGTTCGGACACCATCCGCCAAGCCGTCAGTTTTGGCCTGAAAAACAACATGCTGATTGTGGTGGCGTGGTCATCCGGGCTAGAGCAATTCGAATCCCTGGGGGCCGACCTGTGCGAAGACATCTACTTTGGCGCGCAATACTGGCACACCGTCGATACCCCCGTAAACCAGCGCCTGCTGGAAACCTGCCGCGAGGCCTTCGACATAACGCCCAACTATAGTTTGGCCTCGGCATGGCAAGGCACTGAAATCCTTATCGAAGCCATCCGGCGTGCCGAGTCGGCCGACCAAGCGGCCGTGATTGCCGCCCTGGAAGGCGCCGAGTTTGACGGCCTGACCGGCGCCGAAAGCATGCGCGCCGCCGACCACCAAACCTTGAAAGACTACTACCTGCTTAAGGGCAAGGCGAAGTCGGCCATGGAAGACGCCGACGACTACATGGACGTGATCAGTTCGGGCAAGTCGTTTTTAGCGCCTGAAGACACCGGATGCACCTTGGCATAAGCGCTGGCCCATGAATTTATATCTTTTTCAGGTGGTCAATGGCATTGGCATCGGGATGCTGTATTTCCTGCTGGCCATTGGCCTGTCGATTGTGTTTGGCCTGCTGGGCTTTGTTAACTTCGCGCACGGGGCGTTTTACCTGCTGGGTGCCTATGCCTGCTTTCAGCTTATTGAATGGGGCATGAATTTCTGGCTGACGCTGGTGGTGGGGCCACTATTTGTGGCCGCACTGGCGTGGGTGGTCGAACGAACGGTGTTGCGCAAGGTGTACGACGTCCCGCACGCCTACCACATTTTGTTTACCGTGGGGTTGGCGCTGGTAATCCAGGAGGCGGTTATTCTGCAATGGGGCCCCGTGGGCGAGAACGTGGCCGTGCCCGATATATTGCAGGGCGTGGTCATGTGGGGCACCTTTGTCTACCCCAAATACCGCATCTTTCTGATTGCGTTTACGGCGTTGCTGGCCGCCTTGCTGTGGTGGTTGCTGGAAGGCACGCGGCTGGGCAGTGCGGTACGGGCGGGCAGTGAAGCGCCTGACATGGTGACACTGCTGGGCATTAATGTGTACCGAGTCTTTGGTTTGGTCTTTGCCCTGGGTGCCGCCACGGCCGGGCTGGCCGGGGTGTTGGCGGCGCCATTGCGCGGCGTTGAGCCTTTTATGGGCATTGACGCCTTGGGCATTGCTTTTGTCGTGGTGGTAATTGGCGGCATGGGCAGTTTTGGTGGTGCCCTGCTGGGCGGCCTGGTGGTGGGTATTGTGCAAAGCCTGATGAGCTCGATCTGGCCCGAAGGCGCCCGCTTGATGATCTACGTTGCCATGGCCATCGTTATTTTGACGCGCCCCCATGGGCTGCTGGGTCGGGGGTAAGCATGAAGGCACTGCTGTTTAAAAACCGTTTTTTGCTGCTGGCCATCGCCACCACGCTGGTATTACCGCTGGTGCTAAGCTCAGGCTCGTTAGCCACTGAAGTGCTGATTTTTGCCATTGCCGCACTGGGCTGCAACCTGTTGCTGGGCTATACCGGGCTGCTGTCATTTGGGCAGGGTATCTTTTTTGGCGTAGGCAGTTATGCGGCGGGCTTGCTGGCCATCCGTGCCGGCCTTCCCCTGGTGGCCATTGTGCCGTGCGCCGTGCTGTTTGGGGCGGTGTCGGCAGCGCTGGT
Source organism: Alcaligenaceae bacterium (assembly GCA_029267415.1). Classification (GTDB taxonomy): domain Bacteria; phylum Pseudomonadota; class Gammaproteobacteria; order Burkholderiales; family Burkholderiaceae_B; genus JAJYRX01. The sequence continues at coordinate 4,350 of JAJUIY010000105.1, read as the reverse complement.
GGGGTGGCTGTCCATACGGCGTCAGGGCGTGTATTTTGTGCTGCTTACCCTGGCGTTTTCGCAGATGTTTTACTTTGTGGCCTACACCCTGCCCGACTGGACGGGCGGCGACAACGGCCTGCTGGGCGTACCGCGCCTGCCGCTACAGGTTTTTGGCGTCACCTTGCTTCCCGCTGACACGGCCTGGCAATACTACGTCATTGTGGCGCTTATTTTTATTTTGACGTTCTGGTTTATGCAGCGCGTGGTAGACAGTGTTTTCGGCCATACGCTGATTGCCATCCGCGAAAACGAAGAACGCACCAACGCCGTTGGGTATGACGTCAAGCAGTTCAAGATTGCGGCGTTTACCATCTCGGGTGCCGTCACCGGCGTGGCGGGCGCGCTATACGCGATGATGACGGGCATTGCCCCGCTGGAAAGCATTGAATACCGCACCAGCGAACTCATCCTGATCATCACCGTAATTGGTGGCACGGGCAACTTGTTTGGATCGGTGATTGGCGCGGCGTTTTATGTGATTGTGGCCGACATGCTGTCGACCATCTGGCCGCGTTGGCTGTTAATGCTGGGCGTACTGTTGATGGCCATCAGTCTGTACATGCAGCAAGGCCTGTGGGGCGTCATTGTCAAGTTGACGGGTTACCTGCGTGGACGTGAAGGCCGACGCCACGGCGCGGTTATTGTGAAGGGCAAGCCATGAATACCCAAGCCGTTCTGGACGCACGCCAGGTAAGCAAACACTATGGGCGCTTTTTAGCCGTTGATAACGTCAACCTGCGGGTGATGCCCCACACCATCCATGCCGTTATCGGGCCCAACGGGGCGGGTAAAACCACCTTGTTCCATAGCCTGACGGGTACCGTGCCCATTACGCAGGGCAGCATTGTCGTCAATGGACGTGATGTTAGCCGCCTGCCGGCGCATAAACGTGTACAGCATGGTATTGCGCGTTCGTTTCAGGTGACATCGTTGTTCCCTGAATTAAGCGTCCGTGAAAACCTGCGTATTGCAGCCCAAGGCACGGTACCGCGCCAGGCGTTGCGGTTCTGGACCCTGCCCACCGGCCCGCTAAGCCACGCTGAGCGCATTGACGACGTGCTGGAGCGTATGGGCCTGACGGCCACGCAGCACATGACGGCTGGCACCCTGGCCCACGGCCAGCAGCGTCGCCTTGAAATTGCCATGGCACTAATTGCCCAGCCGCAGATTGTGTTTCTGGACGAACCCACCTCGGGCATGGGCGTGGACGATATCGACGCCATGAAACAGTTGATTCACGGCCTGAAATCGCTGTGCACGGTCGTGCTGATTGAACACAACATGGGCATTGTGATGGACATATCCGACACCATTACGGTGATGCAGCAAGGCCGGGTGCTAGTAGAAGGGCCGCCCGACGCCATCCGCAACAATGACAAAGTGCGCCAGGCGTATCTGGGCAACATGATTACCGGAGGGCAAGCCTGATGCTGCGCGTGGATAACATCAACAGCTTTTATGGCAAAAGCCATATCCTGCAAAATGTGTCGCTGCAGGTGAATGAAAACGAGCTGGTTACCCTGCTGGGCCGCAATGGTGCCGGTAAAACAACCACGCTGAAAAGCATTGTGGGCCTGGTGCCACCGCGCAGTGGGTCGGTGCACTTTAACGGGCAACCTATCCACACGCGCCCTACCTACGACATTGCCGCCATGGGCGTGTGTCTGGTGCCCGAAGAGCGCGGCATCTTCAAGTTGTTAACGGTAGAAGAAAACCTGAAACTGGGCTTGCAGGCAGCGTCGCCCTGGGGGCTTGACGATGTGTACCGCATTTTCCCGCGGCTAAAAGAACGCCGGCGCAACAATGGCGGGCAACTGTCGGGCGGTGAGCAACAAATGCTGGCCATTGCACGTGCCCTGCTAAACCACCCTCGCCTGCTTATTTTGGACGAGCCCGTTGAAGGCTTGGCGCCGGTTATTGTGGAAGAGATTGTGGACCAGCTGAAGCAGATCCGCGCTCGCGGTGTGCCCGTATTGCTGGTAGAACAAAACCTTGAGGTGTGCCTGCAGCTGGCCGACCGCCACTATATTATTGAGCAGGGCTGCATTGTGTACGAAGGCAGCAATGACGACTTCCGCCAGAACGAACGCGTGCGCGACGAATTCTTGGGGGTGGCGTAACGCTAACGCAATAAGGCACGCCCGCCTGCGTGGCCCGTTTCTGCCATTGACGGGCCCTAATTTGACCTGAAACGCCAGTATGCATGCCGCACAGTTTGAGTTTCGGCCACAGATTGACCGCGATCGGCCCGAGCCGCTGATCGAGCAAATTGAACAGGCCATTATTGACGCCATCCGCCAGCGCGTATTGCGCCCCGGTGCGCGGCTGCCGTCCATCCGACAGTTTGCGCGCGACTACGACGTCAGTACCTTTACCACCGCCAATGCCTACAGTCGGCTGGTGGCCAAGGGCTGGCTGGAATCGCGCCCTGGCTCGGGCTATAGGGTAGCGCAGGCCAAACGGCCCGACCCCGCGCGTGCATTGCAGCAATGGCAACCGCCGCGGCTGGACAGGGGCTGGTTGCTGGCCGACATTTTTGCCGACCACTCTATCCCCGTCAAAGCCGGTTGCGGCTGGCTGCCGGCCGAATGGCTGTCTGACCTGGGCTTGCCCGATGCGTTCAGAGCATTGTCGCGCACCAAGGTGAACTTTTTAACGGGCTATGGCCACCCGTACGGGTATGCCCCGTTTCGCGATCAAATTGCCGCCGAACTGCACCAGCACGGGCTTATCGCCGAGCTGGACAATATTGTGACCACCCGGGGCGCCACTGAAGCGCTGGATTTGATCTCGCGATCGCTGCTGCAGCCCGGGGATACAGTGGTGGTCGAATCCCCCTGCTACGCCAACTTGCTGCATATGCTGCGCATGGCCAATTTGCGTATCGTCAGCGTGCCGCGCAACGCCGAGGGCATTGACCTTGACGCCCTGGAGGCCGCCATCCAGACCCATCGCCCGCGTGCCCTGTACGTCAATACGGTGCTGCAAAACCCCACCGGCACGACGCTAACGCCCAATAACGCCTTTCGCTTGCTGAAAATTGTGGGCAAATACGATGTGCTGGTGATTGAAGACGATATTTCGCGCGAACTGCTGCCGGGGTCGGCCCCCTTGCTGGCCGCCATGGACGGCCTGGAGCGCGTGGTTTACGTGGGTGGCTATTCTAAAAGCGTCAGCCCATCGATGCGCGTGGGCTATGTGATGGCGTCGAAGGAAATTGCCCGGCGTCTGGTGCATACCAAGATGGCCGTGGGCCTGACGTCACCGGAAATTATGGAACGGCTGGTGCTGAACGTGGTGCGCTCGCCCCACTACCCCGAGCACCTGCGCCAAGTACGCACGCGATTGGCCAACGCCCACGCCAAGGTCGCCGCACTGATGCAGCAGCGCAATTTTGAGATTTTTGGCCAGCCGGGGGCGGGCCTGTTCCTTTGGGCACGCCCCACAGGGCTTGATCACTGGCAAGGCGCCAACGCCATTACGCGCGAGGCCCTGAACCACGGCATCTGGCTGGCGCCGGGTTCGTACTTTGACGCCGACGACAGCGATGTGATGTGGCTACGCTTTCACGTTGGCTACGCCCACGAACCTAAACTGTGGGCGTTTTTTGACCGCCTGTTGGCGGGAGAACTTGCCCCTGACGGTGTCGCAACCACGGCGCGGCCTGGCTGAACGTGCAAAACCAGCGCGACGCGGCAAGCATCGCTGCGATATGGCCGCGGCGCAACGAGGCAGCCATCGCTGACATGGCTGGCGGTGCAGCCGCCGCTACGTGCTCGTGAAAGACTAAATGGCCAGGCCTGCACCAAAGTCTGCCAACCCGTCGTGGGGCTACATCGTAAAAAGGGCACACAGATCACAAATCGTCAAGCGGATAAATCGGACGGCGCACGTTCTGGAATTTAAGCTGCGAATAATCCGACGTACATACGCCCAGGCCGGCGCATTCGATGACATGGCGGGCCAGATCGCCGTAGCCGGCACGCCAATGCACGCGGCTTTTCAGAATAATGTAGTGCTTGCTCCAGGGGTCAATGCCCACGGACATCAGGGCGTTCAGGTCCCACGGCTCTTGATGCTCGGAAATCAGGATAATTTCTACCCCGCCGGCGTCCAATACCACGGTGGGCCCGGTGTTGTTTTCGACGCCGGCATACATGGGGCCGCGGTTGCGATAGCGACCGTCCGAAATCAGCTTGACGCGCGCGGTGACCTGTAGCGAGGGGCTGGGTTCAGACAAGGCCGGCATGGGTGTCTTGCCGCCCAACTGAAGCGTTACCGTGTTGCCCACCCCGGCAGCAATGGCTT
>JAJUIY010000209.1 GCA_029267415.1 Alcaligenaceae bacterium | reverse complement strand
TCAAAGAAAGGCGTCAGATAGCGTAGCCATGCACTTTCGATCGCGGCATCGGGCTGCGCGGTTGCGTGACAAAAAAAATTGACATTAAACGGCGCCGAGGTCAGGGCGCGTGTTTGCCGGATGGCGGCGCGCGCCTGATCGACATCACACGCTGCCAGTCCGATTGATCCCATGCCGCCCGCATTCGAAACAGCCGCGGCCAGCGCGGGTGTTGACGTGCCCGACATGGGGGCCTGGATAATGGGAAAACGTATGCCAAGCTTTTCAAGCGCTTGCCCGCTCATGGGGTACCCTCCTGAAGAAATTAGTATCTTTACACCTTATCGATACCCTGCATCGTACGCTATGATCAGGACATACTTTGTAATCTTATTTGTACGCGGAGCCTTCGTTGCATGACTAACTCCAACCCGGCCGGCAGTGTGTCGCCCGATAACGATAAACACCCGGGAATTGCGGTGTGGGACGCCCGGTTCGCCGCCACTGACGATTTCATTTTCGGTACTCAGCCCAATGCGTTCATGGTTAGCCAGGCGCACCTGTTCAAACCGGGTATGAAAGTACTGGCGGTCGCCGATGGCGAGGGCCGCAACGGTGTGTGGTTGGCACAACAAGGGCTGCAGGTCACCGCTGTTGATGGTTCGCACGTGGCGCTTGAAAAGGCGCAACGGCTGGCGCAACAGCGTGGCGTTACCCTGGACTTTGTGTGCGCCGATCTCGTCACATGGGACTGGGGCAGTAATGTTTACGACGCCATCGTCGCCATTTTTATTCAGTTTGCGGGGCCCCGGTTGCGCCCCAAGCTGTTCAAGCGCGCCAGCCAGGCACTTAAGCCCGGTGGCGTGTTTTTGCTGCAGGGCTATCACACCAAGCAGCTGCAGTATAAAACCGGCGGGCCGTCCAGTATCGAAAATCTCTACACTGAACCACAACTACGGGCCGAGCTCGCCCATATGGATATCGTGCATTTCGAACGCTACGACGCCGAGCTCAACGAGGGCGCCGGCCACAAGGGGATGTCAGCCCTTATTGATGTGGTGGCGCGCAAGCGCGCAAAGGGCGGGTGATGGCGTCATCCGGATTTCGGTTTGTGCATACGGCAGATTGGCAAATCGGGCGCCAGTATCAACGATTCGAACCTGAAGACGCCGCGGCGTTGTTCGAGGCGCGCTTTGCAGTGGTGCAGCGCATCGCCGATTACGCCGCGCAACATGATTGCGATGCCGTATTGGTGGCAGGCGATGTGTTCGACGCCCAAACGGTTAGCGAGCGCACCGTACGGCGATTGTTCAATGCCATGCAGGGGTTTGGCGGGCCGTGGGTGCTGATTCCCGGCAACCACGATGCGGCCTTGGCGGAAAGTGTCTGGACGCGCGCCCAGCAGTTAGAGGTGGTGCCGTCCAATGTGCATCTGGCGCTGGCGGCCCAGCCCGTATTGCTGCAAGACTTGGGCGTGGCTATTTTGCCGGCACCCCTTACTCAGCGCCGCACCCACCACGACCTTACCGCCTGGTTCGATCATGCCCAAACGCCCGACGGTTATATGCGGGTTGGGCTTGCGCATGGCAGTGTCAGTGGCATTTTGTCAGGCGATGTCGACTCGGCAAACCCTCTTGCCCCAGACCGTGCCGCGCGTGGCCGCCTGGACTACCTGGCGTTAGGGGACTGGCATGGCATGCGCTCCATCGACGCACGCACCTGGTACAGCGGAACCCCTGAAACCGATCGCTTTCGAAATAACGAGTCGGGGCATCTGTTGGATGTCAGCATTTCAGGGCCCGATGCCACGCCACAGGTGCGGGCCGTGCGGGTTGGGCAGTATGTGTGGGATGCCCCGCAATTCCAGCTCTCCATGCCTACAGATGCCGAACCAGTTATCGACTATCTGCAAACCTTGGGTCCTGAACACGTCGTAAGTCTCGTACTGTCCGGTCACCTTGATCTGGCCACGCAGCGCCGTTTGCTTGATGCCGTCGCCGCCGCTCAGGCCCGGGTGCGAGCATTGGACGTCGAGATGGACGCCCTGGCACTGCAACCCACCGATGACGACATCGCTGCCTTGCAGGCCGATGGCTACGTTGCCGATGTGTTGCATACCTTGCGGGGCATGCTCGCATCGGCCAGCGCACAAGATGCCGCTGCAATGGCTCAATCCAACACCGCCGAGGCGGTCGTCGCGCGTGACGCGCTGGCATTATTGGCCGAAATCTTGCAGGAGCCGCAATGAAACTGTCGGCTATACGCGTACATGCCTTCCGTCAATTCCGCAGCGGCGTGCACGTCACCAACCTGGACGCCGGTCTGAACATCTTTCATGGCCCTAACGAATCCGGGAAGTCGACGCTGGCCCACGCCATTCGGGTTGCCTTTCTCGAGCGTCACAGTGCCGGCACGCACCATGATTTGCAGCCTTGGGGTGATAGCTCGGTGTCTCCCGAAGTCCATATCGACTTCGTCTACAACGGCCGTCGTCACCAGTTAAGCAAGCAGTTTGTCCGAACCAAACGCTGCGACTTGCGCATCGACACACAAAGTCTGTCGGGTGAAGAGGCCGAGCAATACCTGGCCGCCATGATGGGTTTTTCCATGCCCGCACGCGGCACCAGCCGTCCTGAGAACTGGGGTGTACCGGGTTTGCTCTGGATCGAGCAGGGCGAAGGTCATCACTTGCACAGGCCGGTGGAATATGCCCATCAACAGCTTCAGGGGGTATTGGGCGACGCGCTGGGCCAAGTGGCCAGCAGCGATGGTGACCGGGTGTTGCACGCTGTGCAGCAAAGGCTGGAGGCACTGCAAACGCGTGCCGGCGCACCCCGAGGCAACTACCGCCAAGCTGTGCAGGAACAAGAAGAGACACAGGCTCAACTGAACGAATTGGATGCCCGCGTACAGCACTACCGTGACGAGGTCGACAACCTTGCACAACTGCAAGCGCGGTTTTCGTCCGATGCGTCGGAGCAGCCCTGGCGTGAAATGCGTCGCCAAGAATCCGAGGCGCGGGAAAAGTTGGCACAGGCCCAAGCCATGCGAGACCAGCTGGCCCAGCACCGTGCAAGCTTGCAAGCAAGCCTGCAGACGCAGACCTTGCTGCGTCAACAACTGGATACCTACCGCGAGCGAAAAGAAAGCCTTGCTGCTCGTCGGCAGGCACTGAGCCAGGCGCAGGAACATGCCGACGCACTTTCCCTGCAAACGCCTCTTCTACAAGCAGCGGTCCAAGATGCGACCCATGCCTACACGCAGGCGCGCGCCACGCTTGAGGCGTCGCGTCGTGTCCACACCTATCGAGAAAAGCAGCAGCAACTTGCCAGCCTTCAAACAGAAGTTGCACGCTTGGAGCAACAAAAAAAGCAGGCGGAAGCCGTTTTGCGGACGCTCGAAACCGATCAGGAACGGGCGTCCGCGCTCAACGTTGATAAGCGCGAGCTGAAACGACTGCAGGCGTTGCATGAGCAGCTTCAAGCGCTGGAGATACGCCAGGAAACCATCGCCACCCGACTGCAGTTCGATTTGCTTGATGGACAAAGCGTCGAGCTGGGCGACCATCGTATTTCGGGCCAGTCCGAGCATTTGCTGCTGGACGCCACCGTGTTGAAAATCCCCGGGGTGGGTAGCCTGCGTATCACTCCTGGGGGTGAAGATGTGGCGGACCTGGCACGCGAACGCGCGCGCATCACACACGAACTGCATAGCGGGTTGCAGGCCTTACAAGCCAAGAACTTCCAGCAGCTGCAGCAGCGGGCCACCGAACATGACACATTGGTCACACGCATACGCCAACACCAGGCCCTGTTGGCTGTC
>JAJUIY010000019.1 GCA_029267415.1 Alcaligenaceae bacterium | reverse complement strand
TCACCGCCGCAAAGCGGTGCATTTCGTCAATGGCAACGGCAATGACCGCCTCAGATAAACCCGCCAATGGATCCGGCTGCCAGCTGACAATCAAACGCAGGTCGGGCAGACCCACCGAACAGGGCAGTAACCGATACAAGCCCTCTTGAATGCCACTGTGCAGCGCCGCCACGGGTAGTGTGCCCACCCCCAAGCCGTTATCGATCAACTGAATGCTGGCCGCAATGGACGACACAAAGTGAATGCGGGGCATGGACACCCCTTCGCGTTCGATGACTTCCAGCAACGAGGTGTGCGGTTGCGAGTGCCGTGGAAATGTCACGATGGGCCAGCGATGCACAATCTGCTCCAACGTGATGGTTTCGCCCACTTCGGCGCTTGGCCCGCCAATAAAACCCATGCGCAAACGCCCCAACGGCCGGTTCCAGATGCCTTCTGCAATGACCGGGTCCGTCTGCAGGGCGACATCGATGGCGCCTCGCTTGATCAAATCATGCAAACGCAGGGTCGATTCGACAGTCAGCTCAATTTCAAGATGGGGATAAGTATCGTGCAGCCGCGTCATAAACGGTGCAAACCACGTGTGCACAATGGATTCGACAATGCCCAGGCGGATGCGCCCCTGCACCGTGCGAGGCCCTTTAAGTGCCTCGCGCATGGCTTGGTCGGCCGCCATGATCTGTTCCGCGTATCGGATCAGCGTACGTCCGGCAGGCGTCAGTCGAATCTCACGGCTGCCACGCTCAAACAGGGGCAAGCCCAGGTCATTTTCCAGAGATGCAATACGCCCCGACACCGCCGCTTGAGTCAAATTAAGCTTGCCTGCCGCTGCACGGAAGCTGCCCAGACGGGCAATCCACAAGAACGTTTCCAAAAAGCGCAGATTCATGCTTTACGCCCTAGTTGCCAAGAAGAACTGGAGCCCGGCAGGTAACTGCTTGCCCCGTCTGCCAATCTGCGGCATGGCAGGGCGCTCCTGAGATTACAATACCGCGATATGGTCAATTCTGTACATGCGCCCGTGCGGCCAGACGAACCCGTATCCTTCCGGCAATACTGGCTGGCCGAAGCCATTCGCCTGCGCGAATCGCAATGGGGTCCGCTGCAAGACAGCCATGAAATCCGACGCGCTCGCGCGCTGGGCAAAAACTTCGCCCATCGGCTTTTGCTGCGCGCCCATTTTCTGGGGCAGCGCGAAGGCATGGACGCGACCCTGCAACAGTGGTTACACGGTGCGCGTCTGGCCTTGCTGGTAATGCTGGCGGTGGCCGTGCTTGCCGGTACCACCGCGGCGGCCGGTGCATTGGGCGACGGTAACCGCCAGGTAAACCTGGTCATTGCCCTGGCGGCATTGCTGGGCTTGAATACGCTTACCTTCCTGTTCTGGCTGCTGGGAACGGTTCTGCCCACGGGCAATGCCCGTACCCTTTTGGGCGACATGTGGCTGTGGCTTACACAAAAGCTGGCCCGCGGTCCACAAGCAGTGCTGATGCCCCGCGCACTGGCTGGCATGCTATCCCGGCATCGCGCTTTGCGCCCTTTGCTGGGCGCCATCAGTCATGGGCTGTGGTCCATCGTTTTGTTTGCCATGCTGCTTACCTTGCTGGCCTTGCTGTCGGCAAGAAGGTATACCTTCAGCTGGGAAACCACACTGCTGTCGCCAGACGCCTTTGTGCATTTCACCCGCATTCTGGGCTGGCTTCCGCAAAAGCTGGGCTTCAGTGTGCCACCCGAGGCCATTATCCGCGCCAGCGACGGGTTGCAAAGCCTGCCCGATACGGCGCACGCGCAGTGGTCAGGCTGGCTGCTTGGGTGCCTGGTGTGTTATGGCCTGGCACCGCGCCTGATTGCACTGGCTGGCACCGTCATCGCCGCGCGACGTCGCATCCAACGCCTGCGCCTTGACCCCAACATGCCCGGCTACATTGAGTTGCGCGACCGGCTGGACCCGGTCAGTACCGCCGGCGACATTGACGCTCCCGCCCCCCGCACAATTCCGGGTGTTGAAGCCCAGGGTATCGGTCCGGAAGCGCCCCACACCGGCCAAGTCATTGTGGGGCTTGAACTGGGTCGCGACCAGGCGTGGCCTCCCACAGCCACCGCGCTGGACAGCCAAATTACCGACATGGGCGTTATTGACGATCGTCGTCAGCGACGACAGTTGCTGGACGCGCTGGACACCCGGCCGCCGATCCGACTGCTGCTGGTGTGCGATGGCCATCAGACGCCTGACCGGGGCAGTGTCAACCTGATCCGGGAACTGGCCGCCACGGCCCAGCACACCCGGGTTCTGTTGCTGACATATCCTGACAACCGTCCGTCCAGGCCAGAACGTCTGGCGACCTGGTCGAAGCACCTGAAACAAGCCGGCCTTGCCCCGCAAGACATCTGCTTCGATACGCAGCAGGCGCTTCAATGGCTGGCACAACTTTCTGCTGAACAACCCTTTGCGGATGGCGCACACTAATGGCAACAGAAAAACAACGCCCCCTGCAACTGGCTGTGGTGGGCCACACCAATACCGGAAAAACCTCGCTGTTGCGCACGCTCACGCGTAACCCCCGCTTTGGCCAGGTGGCCGACAGCCCCGGCACCACGCGCCATGTCGAAGGAACCCGTTTGCTGGTTGATGGCGAGCCGCTGATTGAGCTTTACGACACCCCCGGCCTGGAAGACAGCATGGCGTTGCTGGATTACATTGATCAGCAGCTGGTTGGCAACGAACGCCTTGACGGACCGGAACAGATCGCACGCTTTTTGAACAGCCCGGAAACCCAGGGGCGCTTCGAGCAAGAAGCCCGGGTGCTTCGAAAGTTGTTGGACTGCGATGCCGGGCTGTATGTGGTCGATGTACGCGACCCGGTGCTGGCCAAACACAAAGACGAGCTGCATTTGTTGGCCCGCTGCGGCCACCCCCTGCTGCCGGTGCTCAACTTTACCCATCATCCGCAACAGCGTCTGGCCGAATGGCGGGAGGCCATGGCGCGCCTGGGCCTGCATGCCATTGTCGAATTCGACACGGTGGCACCCGCGCTGGACGGCGAAACCCAGCTCTACGAAAAGCTATCGCTGTTGATGGACGAGCACGCCCCGTTGCTGAAACGAGTCAGCCAGAATGTAATCGAGCAACAGACGCGTCGACGGCAAGACGCCTATCACCTGATTGCCGACATGATGATCGACATTGCCGCCGTGCGCTACAGCGCCGAAGCCCGCAAGGAAGAGCTGGAGCGTGTGGCCCGCGAACTTCGCAACATTGTCCGCGAACGGGAGCAACGCTGCGTAGACGCCCTGCTCAAGCGCTATAACTTCGACCGCCACACCTTTCCCGAGCATGCGTTGCCCCTGAAAGGCGAACGCTGGGCGATGGATTTATTTCATCCGGAAGCACTGAAGGAAGTGGGTATCCAAGTCACCAAAGGCATGGCGGCCGGCGCCGTGGCCGGAGCCACCATTGACGCGCTGACTGTTGGGGCCAGCCTGGGCACCGGCGCACTCCTTGGCGCCACGGTGGGCGGGCTGTGGCAAGGGGCCGACAAATGGGGAAAGCGCCTGATGGGACGCCTTAAAGGCTATCAGGAATTGACGGTTGACGACGCTGTACTGCGCTTGCTGATTGTGCGCCAGCTGGCCCTGCTGAACGCGCTGGAACGCCGCGGCCATGCGGCCCGACACCCCATCACCCTGCCCACTGACGTGCTGGCCACCGAGCCAGGCCACACGCCCGGGTCCGAATCGTCCAACGACGTTACCGCGCAGACGGACGGTGACGCCCCGCCAGAGACACAAGCGCCTGACTTCCGCAAAGATCGCTTGCCCGAGCCTGTGAATGCGGCACGAGCGCACCCCCCGTGGTCGGCGCTGAATGAAAACTACCAGCCCGGACCACAACGCGACCGCGCTGTCGTCGAACTGGCCCGACTATTGTCAAACGCGGAGCAGTAAGATCAAAGCAACACCGGCGCATCGGGCAAGGCGTTGATGTCTTCACCTGCCGCATCACGGGGCGGGCAGCCTTCGCGTAGTACGGCCTCGATCATGTCGATGGCGCGCAACAGCCCCGGCAAGTAGTCACCCTGACTAAACCGCCGTTGCAGCTCGTCGCATACCTTCTGCCATTGCTCGGGTGTAGCCCGGATGCCGCGGTCGGCAACGATTTCAATTCGCCCTTTATCCAGCGAGATATAAAGCAACACGCCTGTGTTCAAGGGCGTATCCCACGTCATCAAGCGGCCGAACACCTCCAATGCCCGTTGGCGGCTGTCCGGCTCGTGCGACGGCGTTACTGTTTCGATAGCCAGCATCAGCTCACCGGTATGTGCAGCCTCACTCTGGCGGATGTGCGCGGCAATCTGTGCCAGCGCATCGTCATGAAAGTGTTTGCGCCGTAGCCACCACGCCTCGCCGCGCGCCATACCGGTTAGTTGCTTCCAAACACGTTTCTGCACGCCGGCCTCCTTACCAGCTACCCGAGGCACCACCGCCTCCGCTGCCGCCGCCTCCGCCGCTGGCGCCACCCCCTCCCCCGAAGCCACCGCCACCCAAACCGCCTCCGCCAAAGCCACCGCCGATGCCGCGCCCATAGTGGCCGCCACCCCGTCGCGAGGCCGTAATGGCGCGCTGCGTGTTACCAATGCCGATTGCGCGGGCCAAGATGCCGATCAGTGCCGCCATGATTCCCACGGCGATACCCACGACAACGCTGCCATAGACGATGCCGGCAAACACGCCTAAAAACAGGGTGGGAATGCCCAACGGCATGATAGCCGCCATAAAGGCAAGTGCCGGCAATATGGCCAGGAACGGCACGTCATCATCATCGTCCACCGACGCACCGGGCGCGGGCGGTGGCAAAGGCTCGCCTTCAAGCAGGGCTACCAGGCTATCGACACCGGCCACGACACCGCTTGAGAAGTCGCCTGTGCGGAAATGGGGCGTGATTTGCTCCCGAATGATGCGGCCGGCCAATACGTCAGGTACCGCGCCTTCCAATCCGTAGCCCACTTCAATTCGCAGGCGCCGGTCGTCTTTGGCCACCACCAGCAAAATGCCGTCGTCCACGCCTTTACGTCCCAAGCGCCACTGCTCAAATGCACGGGTCGCGTAGGACTCAATAGATTCATTCCCGGTTGAAGGGATCAGCAACACCGCAATTTGCGCGCCCTTATCTTTATCCAGTGCGGCAAGCCGGGTATTAAGCGATTGACGGGTGGCGGTGTCCAGCGTGCCCGTGGTGTCGGTTACCCAGGTGGATAGCGGCGGTACCGCGGCCTCTTGCGCCGAAGCGGGCCACATTAGCAGGCCGGGCAACAGAACAACAATCGCCATCAACGCACGCCATGCACGGCGCGTACGGTACGCCGACATGCTCAAGCCTGCGATGCGTATGAACCGAGAAGAAAGTGTGCCCCACATCGTTTTGATGGCGCCTGTATCGAAGGGATTTATTGGCCCGCCGGCTGGGCGGGTACGCTGAATTTCACCTCGGGGTCGCGCATAAGCTCATCTTGGCGCGCCACACCATAGTTTTCTTTCACCTTATAGCCAAAGATTTTGGCGGTGATCAGCGTGGGGAATTGCCGCACGACCAAGTTGTACTGTTGCACCGCCTGTACATAGCGCCCGCGTTCGGTAGCGATACGGTTTTCGGTGCCTTCCAATTGGGTCATGAGGTCAAGAAACAGGGCGTCGCTTTTCAGCTGCGGGTAATTTTCTGACACCGCCAACAAGCGGGACAGCGCCGACGACAGCTGGCTTTGGGCTTGTTCGAAGCGTGCCATCAGCTCGGGGTTGTCCAGATCGTTTACATCGATCTGGATGCGGCCTACCTGTGCACGCGCTTCGGTAACCTCCCTTAGAACGGTGCGTTCGTTCACCATGAACGCATCCACCGAGCTGACCAGCTTAGGCACCAAGTCGGCACGGCGCTCGTATTGGTTCAGCGTTTGCGACCAAGCGGCCTTGACCTGCTCGTCGAGCCGCTGGATTTCGTTGTACCCACAGCCCGACAAGCCGATCGCCACCAGCAGGGCCAATACCCACACCCGAAGTTGATTCACCATGAGCGCTATTCGTCCATAGAGGGTTAAGCAAAGCCCCATTTTAATCGGTGTACACCGGCCCAACGTAAGCCCCATACAACAACAAAAGCAAAGTTTTGCGCGACGTGCGGGCATAAACGCGCTACACTTGTCGTCTTTGCGTGAGATACCAATCATCACGCAGCCCCTTTGTGCACCGTACGCAATGCGTATCGGTATGGATATACCGCCTTTCCTGGTGCCAAAGTTCTTTCGGGTATCTTCACCCTTAACCCGCTTTATCGTCTGCCTGGATTGGTATCTCTCGACTCGAGCGATAGGCCGTCGCTGGAGTTATATCTTGAGTAATCCTGTTCAATTTGCCGACCTCGGTCTGGCAGACGCCCTGTTGCGTGCCATTTCCGACACCGGTTACACCCACCCCACGCCCATTCAGGCGCAGGCCATCCCCCAGGTTCTGGAAGGCACCGACTTGTTGGCCGCCGCCCAGACGGGTACGGGCAAAACCGCCGGCTTTACGCTGCCTATCTTGCATCGTCTGGTGACATCGCCGCGCACCGAACGCAAGCCCGGCCAGCCGCGCGTGCTGATTCTGGCTCCCACGCGCGAATTATGCGCCCAGGTTGAAACCTCGGTGCGCACCTATGCCCGCCACACGCGAATCCGTTCGACGGCCATCTTTGGTGGCGTCAACATCAACCCGCAAATCAATACGTTGCGTAAGCCGATTGACGTTGTAGTGGCAACACCGGGCCGTTTGCTTGATCACGCGCAGCAAAAAACCATCGACCTGTCCGGCATTGAAATTCTGGTGCTTGACGAAGCCGACCGCATGCTGGATATGGGCTTCATCCACGATATCCGCCGCATTATTAGCCGTCTTCCCAAAGAACGCCAGAACCTGCTTTTTTCCGCTACGTTCTCCAGTGAAATCCGTAGTCTGTCGAAAACAGTATTAACAGACCCCGCAGAAATCTCGGTAGCCGCGCGCAATACCGCGTCCGAGCTGGTAACCCAACAAGTGGTTCTGGCACGCCAGTCGCATAAGCGCGACCTGGTCAGCTTTATCATTCGTCAACAGGGCTGGCACCAAGTGCTCGTGTTTACTCGCACCAAACACGGCGCCAACCGCCTTGCCGACCGCCTTGTGCGTGATGGCCTGTCAGCCGCGGCCATTCACGGCAACAAAAGCCAGGCCGCACGCACCCGTGCACTGAACGATTTCAAAAAGGGCAAAGTCACCGTTCTGGTGGCCACCGATATCGCCGCACGTGGTCTGGATATCGACCAGTTGCCCTTCGTGATCAACTTCGAATTGCCCAACGTGCCGGAAGATTACGTGCACCGCATCGGTCGCACGGGACGCGCCGGTTCCGAAGGTTCGGCCCTGTCGCTGGTGGATGACAGCGAGATCAAGCTGCTGAAGGGCATCGAGAAACTGATGAAGCGCAAAATCGAGCGCACCACTATTGAAGGGTGGTCGCCGGACATGGTGACGGCCGAAGCCCCGGACGCACGCGAATTTGCACCGCGTCCGTCGGCACGACGCCCATCACGTCCCCGTCGTGACCATAGCGCACCCGCTGGCAGCCGTTCGGCGCCCGGCAAAAGCCGCAGCCATAGTGGTGGCCTTGCGCGCCCAACCGATAGCCATCGCGCCGCCGGCCGCCGTAAAGATGCCGCCCGTCCGGACAGCCGCGGACCGGCTGCCGGAGCTTCACGACGTCGCAACGATGGCGGAAAACCGCGCGCCAGCCTGCTTAGCAAGTAGAATAAGCGCCTGATTCCCATTCATTGCCCTCGCCCGACCCGCTATGAGCATTACCCAGGAAGTCAAACGCCGACGCACATTTGCCATTATCTCGCACCCGGACGCCGGTAAAACAACGCTGACTGAAAAGCTGTTGTTGTTTGCCGGTGCCATTCAGATTGCGGGCAGCGTCAAGGCGCGCAAGGCTCAGCGCCATGCATCGTCCGACTGGATGGAAATCGAGAAACAGCGCGGTATTTCGGTTGCGTCGTCCGTGATGCAAATGGAGTACCGCGATTGCGTCATTAATTTGCTGGACACCCCGGGGCACCAGGACTTTTCGGAAGATACCTACCGCGTGCTGACGGCGGTGGACGCCGCCCTGATGGTGATCGACGCGGGCAACGGGGTCGAGCCCCAAACGGAGCGGCTGCTGCAGGTATGCCGGGCGCGCAATACGCCCATCATCACCTTCATCAACAAGCTTGACCGTGAAGTGCGCGAACCGCTCGATCTGCTGTCCGAGCTGGAATCGCACCTGGATATGGACGTGATTCCCTTTTCCTGGCCGGTGGGCATGGGCCGCCAGTTCAAGGGGGTGTTCGATATTCAGCGCGACCGGATGCGTGTTTTCCGGGCGGGGCAAGAACGACGCAGCAACGAAGACGAACTCATCGATGGCCTTGAGAACCCGGTTATCCGTGAACGCTTTGGCGACCCTTTCGAGAAAGCGCACGAAGAAATCGTGCTTATTAAAGAAGCATCCGCCGATTTCGACCATGACGCGTTCCTGGCTGGCCGGCAGACACCATTGTTTTTCGGCTCGGCCATTAACAACTTTGGTGTTCAGGAGGTGCTGGATGCCTTGGTTGATCTGGCACCGTCCCCTGGCCCGCGCACCGCTTTGGAGCGCGAGGTCAAGCCCGACGAGAAAAAACTGACCGGTGTGGTGTTCAAGGTACAGGCCAACATGGATCCGGCTCACCGAGATCGGGTGGCCTTTGTGCGGATCAGCTCCGGCACGTTCGAACGCGGCATGCGCCTGCGGGTGTCACGTACCGGGCGCGACATCCGAACCAATAACGTCGTGTCGTTTCTATCGCAGCGCCGCGACTTGCTGGACAAGGCCTATGCCGGCGACATCATTGGCATCCCCAACCATGGCCTTCTGCAGCTGGGCGATGTGCTGACCGAAGGCGAAACCCTGCACTTCACGGGGCTGCCATTTTTTGCTCCAGAACTGTTCCGCGGCGTAGAGGTAAAAGACCCCTTACGCACCAAACAACTGCGCACCGGGCTTACCCAGCTGGGTGAAGAAGGCGCCATCCAGGTTTTCCGACCCGTAGCGGCCGGGGGAACCTTATTGCTGGGTGCAGTGGGCCAATTGCAGTTTGAGGTGGTGGCACATCGCCTGAAAACGGAATACGGGGTTGACGCGCGCCTGACACCGTCGCGCTACACCATGGCCCGATGGGTTACCGCCGAGAACCCAAAAACGCTGCAGAAATTCATCGATGCCAACGTGGCACATATTGCTTATGATGTGGTTGACGCCGTGGCCTTTCTGGCCAGCTCGTCCGCGCAATTGCGTGTAACCCAGGATCTTTATCCTGACATCACCTTCCACAATATGCGCGAGCATGTGGGCCAAGTGTTTGTATAAAACGGAAACGTCCGTCACCCCTGCATACAGATGTTGACGATATACTTAGTTTGCTTTCCGGACAAAGGGTTAACATGTCGTGGCGTTTGATGTTCGTTGTGCTGCTTGTCGCCGCCGGGCTGTCTGCCTGGGGCGGTATCACGCTGGGCCACTGGCTGGTGGCCCACGGGCCCGAAACACCTCCCCTTCCTGAAGAACTTTTCGGTGCTGACATCGAAGTGCTGGACGCCGACGGCCGTCCCTACACTGCCCAGGCACCGCAACCGTTGATAGACGGCCGTCTGGGTATTCCCGACCCCGTCGAACCCATCGAATGGCAAATTGCTGACACCTCGCTGGCCGAAGAGGCCAACTTGCCCATTGCCGTGGCCACCACCAAAATTACGCCAGAAGAGGCGCGCCGCATTGCGCATGCCGATGACGAATTCCGGGGCCTGGCTGACGTGGGTGACCTGATCGGCGCGCTTCAGGGCGGTCAGCAGATCCAGCCAATTGACGTACCACCCCCACCCCCCGCGCCTGCCCCAGCCGCCACGGCCGAGGCCGACCGCGACTGGCAGCTTAGCCTCCGGCGCGAAATACAGGCCTGCGAGCATGTCGGGTTTTTCCAGCGGCCCAGCTGCGCCTGGACCGCCCGGAACAAATACTGCGGGCCCCGTAATGCCTGGGGAAAAACGCCCGACTGCCCATCGCGATCATTCTGACAAATATGCTTGAGCTGGCGACATCAACACACTGCCATGAATAGAGCAAAAAAATGGCGGTGAACCCGCACCGCCATGTTTTATTCGTTATCCATTTGTGACTGCAGATAGTTTTGCAGTCCGAGTTGCTGTACCAGGTCGATCTCGGTTTCAAGCCAATCGATGTGCTCTTCTGTGTCGGACAAGATTTCAAGAAGCAAGTCGCGGGACACATAGTCTCGTACGGATTCGCAATAGGCAATGCCATCGCGTATGGTTTCACGCGCGCCGGTTTCAAGTGCCAGATCACAGTTAAGGATCTCGGGGACGTTTTCACCAATACGCAGTTTATGCAGATCTTGAAGGTTTGGCAGGCCGTCCAGGATGAAAATGCGCTCAATAAGCATATCGGCATGCTTCATTTCGCCAATGGACTCGTCGTAGATCTTTTTGCCCAAGCGATCAAGCCCCCAATGGCGAAGCATGCGGGCATGCATAAAGTACTGGTTAATGGCCGTTAGCTCGTTTTTGAGTTGCTTGTTCAGGTGCTGAATGACTTTAGGGTCGCCTTTCATGGTCTTGCTCCGGTCAATATGGATTGCGCCGGATGCCAACGGCTACGGCAAATGCGCCAGCAACAGGCATCCAACCAGAAGCGTATCACGTCTGGCGGGGACTGCGTAGTACGAGGCGCCCGGTTCAGGCGCGCTGGACAACGACTTCCTGAAAAACAGGGGCGGGGTCGTTCGCGGCGTGTTTGACACGCGGTGGTTCAGCGTCTACAGCGCTGGCAACCGGAGCATAGCGCCCGCCTGGAAGGTATTCTTTGGCCGTTTCAGCGCAGCAGCCACAATTTGTGGCGACACCGAGTTCCGCCTGCAGGTCGGCAAGGGTTGTGGCCCCGTTGGCAACACTGGCAGACACCTGTTTATCAGAGATGGCATTACAGATGCAGATATACATGTCAGCATTATTCAACAGGGCCAAACAAAAATCAATCTCATTTACAATATTGTCTCGCATTCGGGTAAACATTTTTGTGCCAACGGTGCGAGCTTACAAACACATCGCAAGCTCACCGAAAACACACTGGCGACGTCCCGCCTTAAGGATCAATCGTCGCGCTGCAATGCATAGCGCGCCTTGCGACGAATGGCCGGTTCGATACCGGCCTCCTCGCGATATTTCGCAACGGTGCGGCGCGCCACTTTCACTCCCTTTTCTTCAAGCAGTTGCGCGATTTTGTTGTCGGAGAGCGGCTTCGCATGTGGCTCGCCTTCGATAAGCTGGGCAATCATGAACTGCACAGCGCTGGCCGACGTTGCGTCACCCTGGGCGGTTTCTAGCGTACTGCTAAAAAATGCGCGCAGCTCGATGACGCCATGCGGTGTCTGTGCGTACTTGTACCGCGTCGCCCGAGAAACTGTAGATTCGTGGATATCCAGCATTTCAGCGATATCGCGTAATACGAGCGGACGCATCCCGGCGGGCCCTTGTTCCAGATAGCCTTGCTGGTACGTCATGATGGCCTGGCTGACCCGTAAGATGGTGTCGGTACGATGATGCAAGCTTTTGACCACGCTTTGTGCCTGATAAAGCTGATCGCGCAAAGCGGCGCCCTCGGCCCCGGCCTGGGCCAAAAGTTGACTGTACAGGGAGTGCACGCGCACACGCGGCACCAATACCGGGTTAAGCGCGACACGCCATTGCCCCTTCACCTTGCGCACCAATACGTCGGGCACTACGTAGTCAGCGACGTTGCCCGTCCAGTTGCGCGCCGGGCGCGGGTCCAGCGACAAAATCAAGCGGTGCGCCCGCGTTAGCAGCTCGCTGTCGCACCCCAGCGCCTGCTGCAGGCGCTGCATATTGCCGCTGCCCAGTAGCTCAAGATGGTGCTGTACGATGCGCCGCGCACACGCCAGGACATTCGGCCGGGGAGGGTGAGGTGTGGTCGACGCGTCATCGCCCGCCCTGCTGGCATCTCCGGAAGCAGACGTCTGAGGGTGCTCTTGCCGGGCCAGCTGCAGCAGCAGGCATTCCTGCAACGACCGTGCGCCTACGCCCGCAGGTTCCAGCGACTGCAAAACGTGCAATGCTCCCATGACGTCGGCCTTGTCTATCGGGCCCGCCTGTTGCAAGTACGCAACGATTTCTTCGACAGGAGACGCCAGATAGCCATCTTGATCCAGCTCATTCATCAAGACCGTGAGCAATGCTGATGTACGCGCGTCAACGCGCACCATACCCAACTGGCGAATCAAATAATCCTGCAGGGATTCGGGGGCCGCGACGCCGTGAAACAGATCGTCGGGCTCGTCCTCGCCTGTGCGCCGCCGTCCCGGCCTGGTCCAGTCCGCCGTCAGCGCCGGTTGATCCGCCCCTACCGCCGTCGCGATATCGGTGTCATACTCTGCCTCAGATTCCAGCAACGGATTTTCAAGCACCGCTTGCGCCAACGCCTGATGCAGCTCTATTGCAGACAGCTGCAAAAAGCGTATTGATTGCTGCAATTCGGGCGTCAGCACCAATTGCTGGCGCTGGCGCAACTCCAGAGAATGTTGCGATTGCATGTTTACAATAAACCGTATGAATCGAGATACCGCACAACGGGTGAGCCGCCGCGATATCGGCCTGGTGCGCCGCACCCTTACGCATCTTACCGCCGCACAGAAAATCACGTGTGTGATTGTGATTGCGTTGGTCGCGTTCGTCTGGTGGCACCTGCTTAATCGTATTCTGGACTTTGGCCGGAGCATCGATTACGGAGGGCAGTACGCACTGGGTGCCGAAACCGCCACGTTGTTGCAGCGGTACAACCCGTTTTTCTGGTGGGGGCTTATCGCATTGATCAGCCTCTTGCTTGTATACCTGTTGTACGGCTTTGTCGCGGCCACACAACGTCGCGTGCAACGCAAACTGCTGGCCCGCCACACCGTGGAGCAACTAGTGCAACAGTTGTCGGCACCTGCGCTTGATGTGCTTGACTGGGCTTGGCAAGACCGACGTGACCCGCTCAGTGTGGACGATTTACAGCGGGCTTTGTCCGAAATGCGCAGCCAGCGCTACCAAAAAATCACCCTTGCGCGCGAACACCAGGCGTTACTTGACGCGGCCGTGCGCCATAAAAAACAATAAAAAACAGTTGCAAACACCAGTGAAATATGTTTGACTACGGGTTATGGATATTCAACGCGCCATTCCTGTAAATAACTGGGCCTGCCGTTACGCGGCAGACGGTTCGTTGCGCGTTTTCAGCATCGCAAGCGGCGATGTTGCGTCCCTCCCCCTCCTGGCCCTATCCCTGCTCCTACCGACCGGTTGCCGAGCCTAGTGCTCCGTGGCAGTTCGGCAGCCGTGATTTCGCCACAGTACCCGCAATATATCCCCATTTTTTACGGCCAGACGCCCTCACACCGCCCATAAGGCAATTCCGGCGCCGGGTCGATCCGCCAGGAAAACAGGTGCATCATGATTTCGAATCCCGCTGAAAAATACGTCCCATTCGTCCCCTTCCAACGCGATTTTTCCGAGCGCACATGGCCGTCCAAGCGCATTACCACGCCCCCTATCTGGATGAGCACTGATTTGCGCGATGGCAACCAGTCCCTTATCGAACCCATGAGCGTCGAACGCAAAATGCGCATGTACAACCAGCTTCTGCGCATCGGGTTCAAAGAAATCGAAGTCGGTTTCCCGTCCGCCTCACAGACTGATTTCGATTTCGTACGCAAACTGGTCACCGAAAATCTTATCCCGGACGACGTCACCATTATTGTGCTGACACAATCCCGTGAAGACCTGATCCGCCGCACCGTCGAATCGCTGGTCGGCGCGAAACAGGCCATGATCCACCTCTACAATGCGTGTGCCCCGGCGTTTCGCAAAATCGTCTTCAACATGAGCAAAGAAGAGGTCAAGGAAATCGCCCTTACTGGCACCCGCCTGATTAAAGAAATCACGGCCGAGCATCCCGACACTCACTGGCGTTTCCAGTATTCGCCCGAAGTCTTCAGCACAACTGAACCCGAGTTTGCACTGGAGGTTTGCAACGCGGTAACCGAGCTTTGGCAGCCCACCGCCGACAATAAAATCACCCTTAACCTGCCGGCTACGATCGAAGCTACTACGCCCAACCTGTACGCCGACCAAATCGAGTGGATGCACAACAACCTCGCGCAGCGTGAGAACATTATCCTTAGCGTGCACCCTCACAATGACCGGGGTACCGCGGTTGCCGCCGCCGAGTTTGCTGTCATGGCCGGTGCTGACCGCATCGAAGGCTGCCTGTTTGGTAACGGCGAGCGCACCGGCAACGTCGACCTTGTCACGCTGGCCCTCAACTTGTACACCCAAGGTATCCACCCCGGGCTCGACTTCTCGGATATCGATGAAGTGCGCCGCTGTGTTGAATATTGCAACCAGCTGCCCGTGCACCCGCGCCACCCCTACGCGGGCGACCTGGTCTTCACGGCATTTTCGGGCTCGCACCAAGACGCCATCAAGAAAGGCTTTGCGGTGCAGAAAAAAGACGCCGTATGGGAGGTTCCCTATCTGCCAATCGATCCGGCCGACCTGGGGCGCACCTACGATGCCGTCATTCGCGTCAACAGCCAGTCAGGCAAGGGCGGCGTGTCGTACCTGCTTGAAAAAGAGCACGGTCTGGTCTTGCCGCGTCGTCTGCAAATTGAATTTAGCCGCGCCATTCAGCGTGTAACGGACGAAACCGGGCAAGAAGTGACGGCCGACCGCGTCTACAGCATTTTTGAAGAAGAGTACTTAAGCAAAAACGCACCATGGCAGTTGGTTCGCCACCGCATCACAGGCGACCGCAAGGACGAAACCGGCCAGCGCTTCCACATTGAAGTAGAGCTGAAACACAACGATGAGGTGGTGCAGCGCACCGGTTCGGGCGACGGAGCAATAGCGGCCTTTGTGGATGCCCTGGATCAGGACGTCCGCATTATGGACTATACCGAGCATGCTATTGGCACGGGCGCCGACACGCGCGCTGCGTCGTATGTTGAATTGCGCGTGGGTGAGTCAAACAGCGGCTTTGGTGTGGGCATTCACCAAGACATCGTCACGTCATCGTTCTTGGCCATTCTGACGGCGCTGAACCGGCACGAAATTGCACAAGCCGCCCGCGAAGACGCCATGGTGGCCTGACACCACAGCGCCATCCCGCGCCCGCTCACCTAGGGCGCGGACTTAAAAGCTCACCATTTTTTCGACCAGGTCAACCGTAATAGTTGGCCTGTTCAGCACCAGGGCCGCCTGCGTGGCCAGCTGTTGGGCCTGGGCGGCATCTTCAGCCAGCACGGCATAACCCAATGCCTCGGTAACGCACATGATACGGTCTAGCAACAGCACCTTGCCACTGTCTCGCACCGGTTCGCATCCAAACCGTACCCAGGCATCCTCAAACCATTCGCGCGCCTGACGCGCCGCGATATCGGACCCGACCACACTGACCGGGACTTTCACGACCTGCTCAGAACCAAAAACAAAGGTCACAACGCAACGCATTTGACGCTCCCCCGCCCGGTCACCTGATGTCGTGCCCGGGCCTGTGCCACATCGCTTGGCAAGAATTGATCAAATAATGATGTATGCCGCTCCACTACCACCGCGGCGCCGGTTCCCACACGACATCAACGTTCTTCTCGCGTGACGCACGCAGCATCGTCAGCAACGGCCATACACGTTGCCGAAAACTGACGGGCTCGGCAATAGGGTGAACTTTGACATCCTCGTCATCGTGGGCCTCGCCGTCTTCATTGTCTTGGTGCTTGGCGTCGGCAATGGCCTGCTCAATCAACTCGATGGCGTCGGGAAGTTGGTCGTGCGTGATCACACCCCGCTCGGGCATGCTGTCATAGGGACGGCCAATGACTTGCATGATCGTCAGGGCATGCTTGGAAAACATCAGCACATCCGCCGCGGCTTTGGATTGAAAAACGATCAACATAACGGTTTTCCTCAATGGACAAAGTTGACGACCACCCCTCGTGACAGCGCATGGGTTGGGGCATGATGAACGGTCCGCGACTTCATCAGCAGACAGACATTATGAAACCGTGTTCCGTCACACCCATTATTGCACTATCCCTTCTGCTTTCCGTCCAGCCCGTGTATGCCGACTGTGGCCCTTCACAAATTGGCCCGCCTTGCGCGTTTGGCGGCATGGCGGCCCAGGGTTCCGCCGAACCCTCGGTTTCATTGGGTGCGGGCAACCCCATCCACCTGGCAACGGGCAACAAATACCAGCACGACATCGACTTGCCGGCCAATGCCACCGCGCCTGGGCTTGAGCTGGTCCGGCACTACAACGCACTGGACCCACGCGCCTCGGTGTTGGGGCACGGCTGGACACTGTCGTACGACGCACGCTTATATCGCGCCGGGTCGGCATGGCAGATTGTGCAGGCAGACGGACGGCGCCTGATGTTTCCGGACACCGGCATCACTCAAGACGGTTCACATATCGGGCCGCATGGGCGTCTTGATCACATCCATGATCACCACAACTGGTTCTGGCCAACGGGCACCACTGCGCGGTTTGACCAAAACGGCAGATTGGTGGCGCTGCGTCACCCCAATGGGGAAAGCGTTTATATTGAGCGCGACGACACAAACGGGCCCCTGCATGGCACCATTCAACGCGTAGTAAACGATCGGGGACAAGCACTGGAGTTCAGCTACACGGTCGACAACGATGTCGCTCGCTTGCGCGCCGTGACAACGCCGCTGGGCAAATTCAAGTACGACCACGATACCGAGCCGGTGGACACAGCTAAGTCGAGCCAAGTCGCCGGCCCGGTAAATCGCCAAACGGACGTCAGTGAATATGATCAGCACCCCGGCCACACCGCCCGTGGACACCGCCTGATCCGCGTCACGCGCCCCGACGGGATGACACGAAGCTATGCCTACGATGCCGACCACCAGGCTGGAAACCCATACGCGCTCACCGGCATCGCCATTTCGACCAGCGCCGGCAACAAACCCGTACAGACACTGCAACTGGGCAGCTGGAGCTACGACGCACAGGGACGCGCCGTTTCGTACCGCTCTGGCGTTGCTGACGAAGCGGCCAATCACCTGCGGGTGAACTATCAACAAAGCCCATCACCGAAAGGGCCAGGGCATACCGTTGTCACTGATGGACAAGGCCGGGAAACCCACGTTCACATTGCCCTTCGCGGGCGCCAATACCGTGTCACCGCCGTCACGGGTGAGGGCTGCCAGGGCTGCCCTGCACCGGGCACACGGGCCGACTACGACGAAGATGGGCGGCTGGTGTCCGTCAATGGCATGGGCATTACGCGCACCCCCGATGGCCGAATCAACGTCCTGCGCCCGGCCCGCGCCGGATGGCCGGGGCTGAGCCTGCATTACGATGCGGGGCGCCGTACGCACTGGCACTCTGACATCACCGGCACCGAGCATATGCAATACAACGCCCACGGCCTGCCGGCAAAACGGCGCTTTGCCAATGACGACACGGTCCGATTTGACTACGATGCCCAGCACCGTCCGGTGGCCATGCACGAACGCCACGGCACGCACCGCACCACCACTCGACTGCGCTGGCATGGCCACTGGCTGACCCACATCGAGCATCCGAACGAAACCGAAACCCGGCACCACGACGCCAAGGGGCGCGTCACGCAACGTGGCATCACCCGTCATCGCAATCGGGCCCACCGCAACAACGGGGCGCGCCCCGCCATCCAGTTGCAAGATGCCTTCACCTACGATGATGAAAACAGGCTGACGCAGCATCATCTTCCCGAGGGCGGAAGCCTCCATTATGAATGGGGCCATGGCCCACAGCTGACCGCCATCTATTGGGAAGACCGGCAGGGGCACAAGCACCCGGTGATCCAGTCCAAGCCAGAGCACGCCGGCTACTTTTACGGCAACGGGCTGCATCTGGAAACCCGGGCTGGGCCCGGCCACCGTATACGCGAACTGCGCTTGCACGGCGCGGATCACGTCCTCTTCACACAAGAGCTCGCCTACGACTCGCAGCAGCGCATTGCGACCGAAACCGTATCCACCCACAGTGGCAACACCGCAGCGGAAGAATCGACCTGGGCCTATGCCTACGACGAGTATTCGCGTTTGATCGGCTACCGTGACGGGGCCAACCCCACCAATACACATTGGCTCGCCTGGGACGGGGGCGGAGCGGCGGCCGCCGTGCGCGATGGCCCCAACACGCGCCATGCCGACATTGATCGCGATGCGTCCGGCCTGCCCACCCAGGCCAATGGCTATACGCTGAGCTATGGCGCCGGGCGCCGTCTTCAAGCCGTGCACCATCAAGGCCAACCGCTGGTGCAATACCGCCACAACGCCTTCGGGTACCGCATTCGACGTGAAAATGCACAGGGCCAAAAAACCGACTATTTTTACCTGGACAACCGCATGGTGGCTGAAATGGACAACACCACGACGGGCATTACGCGCCGCTATATCTACGCCCACCACGTGCCGGTGGCGATGATCGACTACAGCTTCGACAGGCCGGCCGAGCAACTGCTGGCCGTGCATGCCGATGTGCAGGGTGCCCCCCGCCTCGTTACCGACCACCAGCAGCGCGTCCGATGGCACGCCCATTACACCCCATTGGGGCAAGCCCGCATTGTTGAGGACGAGGTGCGCATGGACTTGCGCCTTCCCGGGCAAGTGGCCGACCCTGACACCGGCTGGCATGACAATTTACTGCGCACCTACCTTCCCGAGTGGGGCCATTATTTAGAGCCCGATCCGCTGGGCCCCGTACCAGGGAATCAAGTGTTTGGCTATGCCAACCAGCAGCCACGCCGCTATGCCGACCCGACCGGCCTGTTGCTTTTTGCCTTTGACGGCACGCGCTACAGTGAACAATCGCAGGGCAATGTATGGAAGATGAGCCAGTACTACCTTGACGGCCCGGTTCACTACCACGGCGGGCCCGGCAATTCGATGTTCATTGACCTGGACGCCATCACCGCACACCAGGCGTCGCAAATTTTGGATACGCAGTGGAAATGGCTGCTTCTTGAGCTGTCGCGCCCTGCGGCCGCCACCGAGGTCACCCCCATCGATATTCTCGGTTTTTCACGCGGCGCCGCGCTGGCCCGCCACTTCGGAAATATGATTTCGCAGCATACCCATCAGGGCTTGTTCCAGTTCAATGACCCGATTTACGGTGCCGTGTCGGCGTGTGTCGATCTGCGCTTTATGGGGTTGTTTGATACCGTCGCCCAGTTTGGGGTGGCCGGAAGCCGCAATCACAATTACGACTTGGGTATTGCCGCAGGCTGGGAATGGGTGGCCCACGCGGTGGCGATGCATGAACGGCGCTGGCTGTATCCTCTGACCTCAGCGGGCTCCGCGCTAAGCCACAACGTGGTCGAAGCACCCTTTATCGGCGCCCACGCCGATATTGGCGGTGGCATCGTATCGGTCGGACAAAACACTCCGGCCGATTCCGGTGACCTGTCCAATGTGGCACTGCAATGGATGCTGTGGCAGGCGCGCGCCGCGTCCGTTCCCATGGCTCCTGCCGGCCCCGACGACACGGCCATCACCAACCCCATACTCAACGATTACCGTCCACCGCTGCTGCGCACTATTCAAGACGGCGACCGTCGTGTGGACGCACCCGACGGTTCGCGCTGGTTGAACTACCAGGATGACCACATACGGCTGGGCCGTGGCACACGCCGACAAACGGAGTCCCTGATCCAGCGTGAGCCCGACTGGGAGCGTCAATCCGGCTCAAAAGTCGGGGTGGTGGACATGGACGGCTATGCCCGCTGGCTACAGGAAGAATTGGGCTGGCAGGCGGTGCCGGTCTGATAACATTAGCGTGCCGGGCCTATAATTCAGGGAACACGCGTGCCCGTACGCAATCACAAGAGCGTCGGCACGCATTTTTATCTGTTTCTTTTTGCGCTCACTACTCAGATCATTCCTATGCTTGCAGAGCAACAACAACAGCTCATTGTGCTTATCGAGAACGCGGTAAAACAGCCGCTTCCTGATGTTTCCCCCACCGTCACGCTGGAGCGTCCCAAGGTTGCCGCTCATGGTGATATTGCCACCAACGTGGCCATGCAGTTGGCACGCACGGCCCGGCGCAACCCACGCGAGTTAGCGCAAGACATTGTTGATGCCCTGATGGCGCAGCCCGAGGCCAAATCCTTGGTGGCATCAGCCGAAGTGGCGGGCCCGGGCTTCATCAACTTTCGCTTGACGGCCGCCGCGCAGCAGGCCGTACTGGATGCCATTACCCAACAGGGTGAACGTTTTGGATGGTTGCCGGCGCAAGACAAAAAAGTCATGGTCGAATTCGTGTCGGCCAACCCCACCGGTCCGTTGCACGTGGGTCATGCCCGACAAGCGGCCTTGGGCGATTCCCTGTGCCGCATTTTCGAGGCCCGCGGCTTTGATGTCACGCGCGAGTTCTACTACAACGACGCCGGCAACCAGATCGATAACCTGGCAATCAGTGTCCAGGCACGCGCCCGCGGTATCGAGCCGGACAGCCCCGATTTCCCTGCCGACGGCTACAAGGGCGATTACATTCTTGATATTGCCCGCGACTTCCTGGATAAGAAAACGGTGAAGGCCTCCGATGGCGAAGAGGTTACGGCATCGGGCAATCTGGATAGTCTGGACGACATACGCCGCTTTGCCGTTGCTTACCTGCGTCGCGAGCAAGATCTTGATCTTCAGGCGTTTGGTCTCACCTTCGATAACTTTTATTTGGAAAGCTCGCTCTACACCAGCGGTCGCGTCGAAAACACCGTTCAGGCCTTGGTGGATTCGGGCCACACCTACGAAAAGGACGGCGCGCTGTGGCTGCGCACCAGCGAGCTGGGCACGGGCGACGACAAAGACCGGGTAATGCGCAAAACAGATGGCGGCTACACCTATTTTGTCCCCGACGTGGCTTACCACGTCACCAAATGGGAACGGGGCTACCAGCACGCCATCAACATCCAGGGCAGCGACCACCACGGCACGGTGGCACGCGTGCGGGCCGGTTTGCAGGCCCTCGACATGGGTATCCCAGCCACGTGGCCCGACTACATCTTGCACAAAATGGTGAAAGTCGTGCGCGATGGGGCGGAAGTGAAAATTTCCAAGCGCGCCGGCAGTTATGTCACCATGCGCGACCTGATCGACTGGGTCGGACGCGATGCCGTCCGCTTCTTCCTGATTCAGCGCCGCGCCGACTCCGAATTTGTGTTCGACATTGATTTGGCCCTGTCGAAAAGTGAAGAAAACCCTGTTTACTATATTCAATATGCACACGCGCGGATTTGTTCTATCCTGAGACAGTCCGACGAACTTTCTGGCCAAATCCCAACTGCGCCGGTTAACAAACTTGTTGCACCCACTGAATTCGCACTACTGCGACGTCTTGCCGAATACCCGGCCACACTGGCCTTGGCGGCACAAGAACTGGCCCCCCACCACTTGGCATTCTGGCTGCGTGACTGCGCCGCCGACTTCCACGCGTGGTATAACGCCGAACGGGTGTTGGTGGACGACGCCCAACTGCAACTGGCGCGCCTGCGCCTGGCCGATGCCACCCGGCAGGTATTGGGTAACGGGTTGGCGCTGCTGGGTGTATCGGCGCCCACGCAAATGTAATCGCTATGGCACGTAAAAGTCGCAAGTCAACTGCAAAATCGGGTGGCGGCACGCTCACCGGCATCATGATCGGCCTGATCCTGGGCCTGGTGGCGGCCGTTGCGGTCGCGTTATTTGTCACACAAGTGCCCATGCCGTTTGTCGACAAAGCCAGCCGCGAAGCGCCTCAGACGTTGCTGCCCGGGCTGCGCGATGCACCCGACCCCAATATTGGCCTTTACAGTAAAAGCGCCCTGCCTGACGCCACGCCCATGACGCCCCCTGCCCCGCTGCCCGGGCAGCCTGCCACGCCCCCGGCACGCAGTGGCGATAATTTGGGTGATTTCATTGCCGGTCTGGTCGATCGTTCCAAGCCCGGTCCGGCACCTGCCCCCG